>DAIRDA010000164.1:3745-5217 GCA_036796375.1 Albibacterium sp. | reverse complement strand
ATTCTTTCGTTGATACTGTATCTCCTGAGCTGATAACGAGATACTTATAAATAGCAAAAAGAAACTGGTTAGAATTTTCATCGGATTAATTTTCATAAATTTAATGAAATATGCGAATACAAAAGGGAGTTATCCGCATTTGTCGTATTCAACCCTGCGTATTGACGTATTCAGACAATCTTGATTTCAGGCTCTCCTACTACTTTTGAATAACCTAAAATACAGAACGATGAAAGCACAAATTTTTATTAACCTACCGGTTGAAAACCTTCAAAAATCCATGAGTCAGTACCAATCAGTCGGATTCAGAAACGAACCAAATTTCACCGATGAGACCGCTGCCTGCATGAAGTTAAGCGAGGAGATTTATGTCATGCTGCTGACGCACGACAAATTCAAACAGTTTACTTCAAAAGCAATAGCAAACAGTAAAAGCAATGTGGCGGTAATTAACGCCCTGGCGGTAGAAAGCAGAGAGCAGGTCGACGATATGATGACGAAAGCCTTAAGCGCCGGCGCTACTGAACCAACCGCAGTAAACGACTTGGGTTTCATGTACCAGCGAAGCTTCGAAGATTTCGATGGCCACTTATGGGAAGTTTTTTTTATGGATATGAGTAAAATGCCGGACGATTATGAGCAGCAATAAAATTCACCCCTGTCTTTGGTTCGATAACCAGGCGAGTGAAGCCACCGATTTCTACTGTTCGGTATTCCAATCGGGTAAAGTGACCGCCCGAACAGAACTGGTAACGATATTTGAATTGGACGGTAATAAATTCATGACTATCAACGGAGGCCCTATGTTTCAAAAGAATCCGTCGATATCATTTTTCGTAGTCCGGCAAACGCAGGAGGAAGTCCGCGAACTCTGGGATCAACTCGCAGACGGTGGCTCGGCTTTAATGCCGCTCAATCAATACGGATGGAGCGAGCTCTACGGATGGGTACAAGACCGTTATGGGGTGAACTGGCAAATCAGCACCGGTGACAACGCCGAAACGCGATATCAATTTACACCCTGCCTGATGTTCGTTCAGGAACAATGCGGAAAAGCGAGGGAAGCGATCGAACTCTATACCTCGCTCTTCAATGATTCCTCCATCGTAAACATTCATGAATATACAGCGTCTGACCACGACACAACAGGACTGGTCAAACATGGAAGTTTCATGTTGCAAGGTAAAACCTTTATTGCCATGGATAGTTCAGCAGACCATCATTTCCAATTCAATGAAGCTGTTTCCCTTGTAATAGAGTGCGAAAATCAACATGAAATAGATTATTACTGGGACAATCTGAAAAGCGAAGCTGACGAGGGACAATGCGGATGGATCAAAGACCGCTTTGGCGTTTCATGGCAAATCATACCACAACCGTTCTGCCAATGGGCGCTCGATCCGGAGAAGGGACCTCGCGTTATGGAAAAGGTAATGACGATGAAGAAGCTGGATTTTGACGCGCTTGAAAAC
>DAIRDA010000164.1:0-3645 GCA_036796375.1 Albibacterium sp. | reverse complement strand
CGCACCGGTTTCCCTGCCATTAGGCCGGGGTTCCACTTCGGACTTTTTTTAATGACCCGAACTCCCTCTTTTCCGGTTCCGTTTCCCAGGTCTTGCAACAGTTCCACGTTCGATATTTTTCCGTCTTTCTCCACCACGAAGCCAATGATCACCTGACCGGACTTACCCGCCTGTACCGCCTCTTTTGGAAGTCGGTAATTCTGACCAATAAATTGATAAAAAGCTTTCATACCATCCTTGGGGGAAGGCATTACATCCACTTTCGAGTAGCTCGTATCCTGAAGCGCCCGGGGCTCCGACGCAGTTCGATGAACCGATGCCTCGGCGGGTTCAGTAATACCAATAGCACAAATTGAAAAAATACACCCGCAGATAATGGAGCTAACGCGGGCAGGTAGGTTTTTAAAAGGTAGCATGTTGATATTTTAGGTTTAAGGTTTGTTCGATGTCGCTTTATTACCGATGGAGATATTTTTATTGATTAATTCTCTTATTCTATTCCGCGCTCATAAAATGTTCTTTCCCTGTCTTCCATTTGCAGGCTGGGACGATAATTGATGGGAATTGGAAAGGTAAACTGAACCCGAACCGGTTTGCCGAGCTGCATGCCAGGCTTCCATTTTGGACCCTCCTTGATTACCCGTATACCTTCTTCCCCTGTCCCTTCTCCTAACGTTTTTATAGCTTTCATTTCGGTGAGTGAACCGTCAGGCTCGACCACAAACCTGATTAATACACTTCCCCTTCTACCCGACCGCCTAACCGCCTTTGGAGTTTTATATTTCATTGCAATATGCTTATAATAAGCTTCATACCCCATTTTAGGTTCGGGAGCAATTTCGTTAAAGTCGGTCGCTAAGGGTGGTATTGTATCCTTACCGAAAACAAAGCGATTAAAATCTATCGAAAATGAGCTGGCATGAGCGTTCCCGAGTAGACCAATAAATAAGATCAGTCCTAAAGGTCTTAGCATCCAGGCCATTTTCTTCAACAAATCTTTGGACATAAGGTATAATAATGGTTTTAATGGATAACATAAAAGTAGAAAAAAAAAACAATTACTACGATATCATATTCATATAATTTAATAAGATAGTAAAAGCACTTGCCAACTAAAACAGGCCCGATAGAAAAGGGTCAGATACAGGTTTGTCCAGATGAGGTAATTCATAATTCAGGCTTTTGGCTACTGTTTCTTTTTTGCATTTTCAATAATGCTCAGTATATCGTCGACTTCTTTCAGGTCCAGCTTCTCTTTCTCCAGAAAAAAGGAAAGCATATTTCTGGCTGAGTTATCGAAATAAGACGACATCAGCTTGCCGGCAGCAAACTTTTTATATTCCTCTTTACGGATGAGCGGATAATACTGATGACTTTTACCGAAACTTTCGTGGGCTACAAAACCCTTCGTCTCTAAAATCCGGATAACCGTCGATACGGTATTATAGGCTGGCTTCGGTTCCGGAAAACGCTCCAGAATATCCTTTACAAAGGCCTTTTCCAAATCCCATAACTGCTGCATAATCTCCTCTTCGGCTTTTGTCAACTCTCTGATTTCCTGTTTCATTTTTGTGTACGTAATGATTAAGTTTAATATATGTATTTATCTACTTAGATGACTCACTTGGTTTATCTTCCAGGCTGTCGCTCCCCGCAGCCAGATTAAGCTGTATCGGCAGCGTGAATTGAACCCTGACCGGTTTTCCATTAACCAAACCAGGTTTCCATTTCGGCGATAATTTTAAAATTCGTACCCCTTCTTCGCCGGTGCCATGGCCAAGATCCTGGAGTGCTTTAATATCCACCAAGGACCCATCTTTCTCAACGACAAAGCTGAACAGAAGTCTGCCCTGTACATTTGCTTTTTGAGCTTCCGCAGTAACCATATACGTCTTGCCTATAAAACGATATAAATTATCCATCCCTCCTTCAAATTCCGGCATCACGTCCGGTTTTTTGAAAATAGTATCTTGAGTTTCTTGAGAAGTTTCAATAGTTGAATCCACTGACGTAAGCCCTCGTGCCACCGGCTCGGCCGACTGAAATGCAAAGGAGATCATTATGACGGGGATCAGCAGCAGCAAGCGTGCAGCCACCGATTGTTTTGATTGGTTTTTGAAAAGCATAGCGATGCGTTTTTTAAGAAATGGTTTATTGAAAAAGTTATTCGCGAGTGTATTAAACGAGGTGCCCAGGTTCTGTTGCAGTAACAAGGTTGCGTACTGAATGCGGTCTTCCTGATCTACGGCACTCGCCCGGTCGGCGATATATTCATGATTCAATTTGGCCGCACGGATCCAGACGTGCACAATCGGATTGAACCAGAGAAAGGTACGGATCAGTTCGAAGAATATAATATCGACGCTATGCAACTGCTCTGCGTGCACCTTCTCGTGCACCAGCATCTTGTCATGCGATCCATGGCTATGATCAATGTAAATAAACGATAGAAAAGAATAGGCTGCTCCTGCCGGAGGATTTTTAAAAGAAGAATAAATACGGATGAATCGATAGAGCAACCAGATGAGCGACAGCAGGCAACCGGCTATATAGACGCCTAGCCAAAGCGGGAAACTGGGCGACTCTGCTAATGAGCCAATTTCAATAACCGGAAGCTCCGAAATAAATACCGGAGTTTGCGAAGCGGCACTCATACTACCGACATCGATCATCGGAAGCAGAAAAGATAGTGCTGCCGCCCCAACAAAGTACCAGCGGTTGAGATTAAAAAAAGTTTCGTTCCGAAGGAAGACCCAATAGAAACCATAGAAAAGGGTCAGATACAGGTTTGTCCAGATGAGGTAATTCATAATTCAGGCTTTTACTTTTTACGATTAAACCACTGATCAACTGATACTTTCTATTGATCATTTATGGTTAAACCAAATATATAACTAATTGTTTAGTTTTCAAACTATTTTTTTAGTTTACGAATAAAACGCCCGAAAAAATAACAAAAGGAATCGTGTAATGATGGTTTAAAGATGGTTTAAAACAGAATCAAAATCGTTAGGCAGGAAATAGGGAGCTTCTACAGACCAGAAACGCATATGACTGTAGTTGGTCTGTAGTTGGTCTGTAGCTGGTCCGAAGCTGGTCCGAACCTGACCAAAGAAAAAGCGGTAGCAAGACTATCGCTGGACGCAACAAAAACGTAAAAATGCTAGTCGAAAATAGTATCAGGAAAGTAACTTCTGGCGAAGCAGAAACTCGAGCTGTGCATTGGTAATGGCTAATTCTTTATTTTCCTCGATAACTTCGAGTTTCTTAAGATAAACTTCATAGGCCTTCTCAATTACATCTTCCAGTTCATCTTTATTCCAGGGCTTGTTCAGGTAATGATAAATTTCCCCTTTATTCACAGCATCGATAATGGCGGTCATGTCGGTATAACCTGTTAACAGTATACGCATGGGGCTGGGATACGATTCAATTACTTTTTCCAGAAACTGTACTCCCGTCATGTTGGGCATGCGCTGATCAGTGATGACAATATCGATTGGTGTACGGGCTAATACTTCAAGTCCCTCTGCCCCGCTGATTGCAGTATGGACATCGTATTTGGTTCTAAATGTGGCTTTAAAAGACAGAAGGTTGTGCGTTTCATCGTCCACATATAAAATCGATATTTTCTTTTCAGCCATA
>DAIRDA010000163.1:0-5253 GCA_036796375.1 Albibacterium sp. | reverse complement strand
GGGTTGATATCAAAATCACGATCGTACTGACCCGTCACCGGATTGCTTTTCCGACCTTGCGAACCTGGTGCCTGCTGATCACGAATGGAACCCTGGGTAATTAGTTCCAAGGATAAGCGGTCGTTTAACTGGAAGTTACCTCTCACATTACCCGTAAAACGCTTTACACCGTCACCGATGGTCCAGCCGTCGTCGTTCAAAAAGGAAGTAGAAGCATAAAATTGCGAACGTTCCGAACCGGCGGTTAAACTTACCGAATGCTCCTGCATCAGCGAATTTTTGAAAAGCAGGTCGAACCAATCCGTATTTGCATTAGCATAACGCCTTAAAAAGTCAACTTGTGAAGGGGCGTCGTTCCGTAAGGTGAACTCATCCGTTTCCGCGTTATAATCATACATTTGATTATACATCTTCGAGAAGATTCCCCCCTCTGAAGAACGCGACGCACCGGCATGATTTAAGAAACCCTTGTTCTGCATTTCGATAAAAACCGACATCTGATCGGCCGAATTTAAAATATCAAAGGTGCTATACGTTGGCTTCAGGTAGGTCGAGAAGTTTCCTGTGTATGAAACAACCGGTTTACCGTCTGTTTTACGACCTTTTTTAGTCGTAACCACGATGACACCGTTCATTGCACGGGCACCGTACAGTGCCGTAGCCGATGCATCTTTTAATATTTCAAAACTCTCGATATCATCGGGGTTCAATCCGGCAACCGATGATCCGATCAGGGTTGATGGATCACCCGTCGACAATTGCTCGTTGGATATGTTTACCACATCTTCCAGGATAATCCCGTCGATTACCCAAAGTGGTTTATTATCACCGGTGATGGAAGTTGCACCCCGCACCCGAATTTTGGGGGCCGCTCCGAAAGTACCCGAAACGTTTTGCACCGATACCCCAGCCACTTGTCCTTCAAGCATCCGGCTTACATCGCTAATACCGTCGCGTCGCACATCTTCTGCTTTCAGACTTGAAGACGCACCGGTGAAAAATTTCCGGCTCAGGTTCTGATAACCGGTCGACACTACTTCCACATCGCGCAGCACGTTCATATCTTCTTCCAGTTCCAGATTGATGGTCGGGTTGCTGCCAACCGTTCTTTCAACCGACTTGAAACCGATCATCCGGAATACCAATACCGAACCGCTGGCGGCACGTATAGTATACCGTCCGTTCTGGTCGGTACTGGTGGCTTGCTGCGTGCCTTTAATCAGCACCGTTACCCCAGGTACAGCCTGGCCAGCATTATCCGTGATCGTTCCGCTGATCGCCTCCTGCACAGAAGCAAGTCGGGCCTGCGGGTTCTCTGCTCTTTTCACGACAATCACATTTTCGTCAAAGGTGTAAGTCAGCGGCTGGCCCTTAAAAACCTGATCTAAGGTCTCTTTCACTGTCGCATTCTTGACATGGACATTGACGGGTGCAGCTTCGCTAAGCATTTGCGGACTGTATACGAAGTCCAGACCATGCTTAGAATTTAGCTGCTGAAAAATCTGCTCAATGGAGGCATTGGTTTCATCCAGCGTAACCCGTTGGGCGAAACCGGTGGCACTTACCTGCATCAGCATTAAAATCATCGCTGCAATGGTTAAATTGACACGCATAATTAATTTCCTGTTAGTAATAACGTTTAACCTGGATAGGTGCGGCTTATATGCTTTGGTTAGTTTAACAAAGCATTCATCCAGCACCCTACCCCGAAACTTAAGGTAGAATTTCATACATTTGATGAGTTTGAGTGTATAGTGATATATAGTTAATGAATTGATACTCAAATTTCCCGGAGGTGTTGCAGCATCTTCGGGTTCTTTTTTTGATGGAAGGAATTTTTGTAGAATTTTACGGCATAACCACGACCCTCCTTTCTGTACCGTGTGGTGCTTGCCTTTCCGAAATCTCAAATCTGACCGTCCCGGTTAGCTCCAGCTTTTCTAAAATTTTATTGATATTCTCGTAGCGCGAAAGCGAACCCGCGAAGTTCACATTCCGAAGATCCCCTTTATACGCTACCTCCACGTTGTACCAACGGGAGAGGCCTCTCATAATTTCCTTAATGTTTTCGCCGGTGAAGATAAATTTTCCATTCTTCCAGGCAACCGCCTTTTCCGGGTGGTCAGGCAGCATCCTGAATTCTGAACTGTTCCATGCAGTCGACTCGCCAGTCTTTAAAATACGCTCCTGCCTGCTGTCATCTTGCCCCAGGCCCACTACACGAACTTTCCCTTCCAGCAAGGTGGTGATGGTCGAACTTTCGTCTTCATAAGCTTTTACATTGAAATGCGTACCCAACACTTCCACTTCCTGTTGCCGGGTCGCTACAACAAAGGGAAGCCGTGCGCCATTTTCCCGGGAAGCCTGCTTAATTTCGAAATAAGCCTCCCCGGTCAGGTAAACCACCCGCTCCGATTCATCAAATACGGCCGGATAACGGATGGACGAAGCCGCATTGAGCCATACCATACTCCCGTCTGGCAGGCTTATCCGATATTGGCCGCCTGCTGGCGTGCTCACAGTGTTGAAAGGGACAGGATTTCCTTGCAGAGCCGTTGCGTTCGCAATATATGAGATAGAGCCATCCTCACTTTTCACAATGCTTGCTCCGTTTTCAAGAATTTCCTCGCCAACAGCGATTGAGTTTAAATCGATTTCGATCCCATTCTCCAGCGTCAGCGTAGCCTGGTCTTTCCCTGGTGGAACAATGGTTTCAACCGCTGATTTTGACAGCCGGTTTTCCGGAATCGGTTTTTGAAGGTAGAAAACCAGCGCCGCTCCGAAAGCGATCAGAAGCATGGCTGTTATGGCAAATTTTTTATGAAGGAATCGGGACAGCGTTGGTCCCGGAGCGTGATTCGCTTTCCGTTCGGCAAGGCTCTGCCAGATATCGTCCTGAATCAGGGCTCGTTCTGCTGTTGAAAAGTCGTCGAGAATATCAGGCTCCGATTCAAAGCTTTCGTACCATTGATTCAATTCTTCGATTTCCTCAGGCGAGGCTTTCGAAGTTTTACAAATATCAATTAAATAGGCAAGTCGCTGTGGGCTCATATTGGGGGACGTTCTATACATATATCGTATATCCCCTGTAAAACCCTTGCTTTTGTAATAAATTAGTTAATGAAAAGATAAACCATGAACCAGAAGCGGGCGCCCAGGTACAAATCACCCATATAGCTCTTCAGGAGGCGTCTGGCTTTCGATACATGCCCCTCAACGGTCTTTTCTGAAATATTAAGTTCGCGGGCTATCGCCTGATTACTCAGCTCGTCCTGCTTCAACAAGAAAACTTCGCGGCATTTTTTTGGAAGTGTATCATAAAAATGATCAAACTGATCCTTTACTTCCTTTTTTTCTAAAAGTTCCTGACCGTTAAGATCAGAGGCAAAGGGTAGGCCGGCGACGTGTTGCTGGTAGGTATTTGCAGAAATTTGTTTACGAATCTCGTCGATCACTTTGAATTTCAGAACGGAAAAGAGATAAGGGGAAAGGCTGGAGGAGATTTGGACGGACGCACGTTTGGTATATAGATTCAGGAACGTTTCCTGAACCACCTCTTCGGCAAGATGCGCATTTTTCAGGCGCTTAAACGCCGAGTTATACAGGCCAGCCCAGTAGCGATCATAAACTTCCTGAAATGCAGCGTTATTCTCTTTTCGTATTAAGAGAAGTAACTGCAAATCATCCAATCCTTTCATTTCCTTAAGTATAGCTATCTCAAAAATATAGAATTCTTCGAGATAAAAAAACAAATTGTAAAATTATTGTTTCCTTAGAGTTCCCTTTTTCCACGATGGAGGCGTTTAGATGGACGTCGCGCGAAATGTTCGGTCTATAAAAAAAAGGGAGCAGCATTTTCATGCTACTCCCTATCATTAAAACAATTGTACTAAATCAAATCTTAATAGTCCGGATTTTGCTGATCGCGTAATGTCGGGTTCGAACTAATTTCACTGTTAGGAATCGGCCATACGAAACGGAAGTCCGAATAAGGAATGGCTGCCCAAGTAGGGGTAATTACCTTACCAGCTACGTAGTCCGTAATAGTTACGGTTTCAGGTAAAACTTTTGCCGGGATACCGTTTGGACCGTAGGGGCTTAATACCAAGCGGTGAATATCTGCCCAACGGCGACCTTCTGCGTTAAACTCAATTCTTCGTTCGTTCAGAACCGCCTGAACCATATCAGCAGGAGCAGTTGTAAACTGTGCCGCTGCAGGAACAGAACGATTTCTAACTGCATTCAGCAAGCGCAGTGCCTGCGCAGAATTCGATTGAAACGCATATGCCTCGGCTGCATTCAGCAAAACCTCTGCGTAGCGAACAACTGGTGCCCAGTCGCCATTAATGCCGTAATCGCTGTACTTAGTTGTAAACGCAAACTTATAACTACCTGCAGTTTCTCTATACTGCAAGCGCTCACGTCTTAAATCCCCTTCCACCCAAAACGGCGCATTATACAATAAAGGGCTGGTCGCAACAATTGCTCTACCACCAAGAGAAGCAGGGCCCAGCATATTCACTAGGGCACCGTTTACACCCGGGTTAGATGTACCGCTATTAGCAATCGAAAAAATCGATTCAGAATTGGTCTTCTGATTTGTGAAAGGGCCTTCTGGTCTGGCTTCCAACGTATAGCCGCCGATTGGACTGGTGAACGTAGCGCCGGTTCCATCCGTACCCAATTTAGCGCCCTCCGCGATTACACCGGCATAATCAGCCATGTGTAGTTTAACACGGGTTTTCAAAGCAATAGCAGCTCCGGAAGTTGCACGGGCAATTTTCGCTTCACCTGCACGGGTAGCCGGAAGCAGACGCTCTGCCTCATCCAAATCAGCTAAAACGTTCGCATAAGCCTCCGCTACCGTTCCTCTGCCCATCGCGATACCGCCGTCAACAGCGGCAACGTTTGTGATCGGCTCAGTACGATAAGGGACCCCGGGTTTGCTTCCATTTCCATCGGCAAATGGACGAGCGTAGTGAATCAGCAATTCGTGATGAGAAAGCGCACGAAGGAACAATCCTTCGCCTGCATACACATCAGCAACTTCCTGGGTGATAACACCAGCTTCAGCGGCTGTGTTCACACCATCAATCAGGATATTTGCCTGATTGATAAGTGCATAAAGCTGCTCCCAATGGTTAACATTGTTTGCCGAGCTCGCGGAATAGGTGGCTTTGTAGGTTATTTCGAAAAAAGCCTGAACGTTCATCATATCTTCCCCGCGCATTTCACCTTGCTGAATCGCTGCCG
>DAIRDA010000162.1:0-5290 GCA_036796375.1 Albibacterium sp. | reverse complement strand
TAATTCACCAGATTGCTTTTGGGAACGCCCGTCAACCGATTACCGGAATAGTCATTGCCGTCTTGCACATAATCGCCAAAATTGAAGTTGCTGAACGTCAAATTCGAACCCAGCTGGAAAGAGCGGATTAAACCCGAAGAGCGAACCATGAGGGGTGCCGACTTCAATGCGATTTCCAGTCCACGCTGCTCTACCGATCCGGCATTGCTGAAATACTCTGAGCCGTCTTCGAGCGATTGCCGAACCAAGGCATCTTTCATTTTATAGATAAATACCGAAGCATCGGCTTCTATCCAGCGGGAAAACCATCGGAAGCCAGTTTCGTAGTTCCAGCCCGTTTCAGCGCGCAACCCGGTGTTGATAAGGGTTCCCGAAGGTCGTACCTCGGCAGTCGTAGGCGGCGAGAAGCCACGGCCCACAGAGGCCCGCCAGCTGAGGTCAGGAAGCAATACGTACGACAGGGCCAGTCGCGGCATCCATTCTTCCTGAAAACGGATCGGGTTGTATTGGCTTTCGGCTTCGGGGAAGAGACTTTTGAACGAATAGCTATAAAAGTTGACACTGCTGGCTGCCTCCAGGAAGAGACGCTTCTTCCAATCGGCCTGAAAACGCAGAAAATAGAAATGTTGCGACGATTTCAGCTTATCGCCCGACTGCTCGTCGCCGCGAATACCCCGATTATTATCGTAGTTTTCAATGCTCGTATTGCCTTTCTGAACCTCCAGGCCGGCGCTCATCAACCAGGTGATGTCGCCCTGGCTACGGTCTGTAAAATTCAGGTAGGAGCGGAGTCCGACATTGTTTTCCTTTCGATATTCATAGTTGCTGATAAAAGGATTCTCAAAGTCGGTATGTGTGCCGAAAAGGCTGACTACATGTTTGAGGCGTGGGCTGATCTGTATGTCGTGTACGATGCCGCCGAAAAGGGTTTTATTATAGATGCCAGCACGTTGTTCCTCTGCCCCGGGATTTGGCCCCGCTGCCGGCCGAGCCGATCGGGGGTTGGCTGCTGCCTGCTCAGCGTTCAAACCGCCCGGGGTCTGGTATTGCATATCGGAGTAGAAGCCCAGTACCCGCAATTCGGCATTGGGCTGATAGTTCCAGCGCTGAACGGTCTGGAAGTATTTCCGCTTCATTCCGCTGTGGTCGCGATAGCCGTCGGACGACAGGTAAGCCTGGTTCAGGCTAAAGCGGTATTTGTCGGATACCTGAAAGCGCGTTCCCAGTTGCTGATGGAATAAGCCATACGAGCCGGCGCTAACGGATGCGCTCGCCTGATCGCTATGTCTGCCCATACCTACCGGGCTGAGCAAAAGCACGCCGCCCGAGTTGGCCCCGAAAAGACTGCCATCGGGCCCTCTCAAAACGCTCAGCGACGATAATGCTCCCGCATCCAGCGAGTTCAGGTAGGTATTGCCTCCGGCATCTGTCAGCGGTATCTCGTCGTAATAAACTTTGATGTTCCGGACTCCGAAGGGCGAACGCAGCAAGCTGCCTCGCACTGAAAGCCGGTAGCTGCCAGGCGAACGCTCTTCCATCCGGACGCCGGGGATGGTGTTCACTGCGGGCAGGAGGCTGGAAGGGTTGTGCCGTGCCAGCTGGGCACTGTCGACTGTGCTGGCTGCTGTCGTCAGGCGAAACAGCGGCTGCTCCTGCAAATAGGCTTTGATAGACACTGCTTTCAGACGCGTGGTGCTGTCGGAAGCCGCTAAGCGGCTGCTGTCGGCCACAGATAGTTGAACGGGTGCTGCAGGCGTTTGCGCGAAGGAAAAGGAGGTGGCTAGTAAAAGGAAAACAGGGGATAGGATAGCTTTAATCACAGATTTCGACATGTTTGGGTTTAAATATAAAGGTACATATTCGCTGAGTTCTTTTATTATCGATCAAAGCTGTATTTTTAACCATGTCAGATTTAAAAAGTTTTCTGGACCGTAAGGTCGATCAGTTCAATCGGCCTGATTTTATCGAAAACGACCCGATCAGTATTCCCCATCAGTTCACCGCTCGCGCCGATATAGAAATAACCGGTTTCTTTGCAGCCATTCTTGCCTGGGGCCAGCGGAAAACCATTTTAAACAAATGTGCCGATTTGATTGAGCGGATGGACGGTGCACCCTATGAATTTATTACGCAGCATCAGGACGATGATTTAAAAGGGCTGCTGGGATTTAAGCACCGAACGTTCAACGATACCGACCTGCTTTACTTCGTGGCCTTTCTGAAGCAACACTATCAGCATTATAGCTCACTGGAAGATGCTTTCCTTCCCCGACAGGTCAATCCCGAGTTTCGGCCGGAGTTCCTGGATCATCTGGACGCTCCTGGGGCGGAACTTAGTTCCCCGGCCTGTTATGCGCAGGCATTGGCAGTCGGCGTTATCTCTGTCGAAACATCTCTTAACCATTTCAGAAAGTATTTCTTTAGTCTGGATGATTTCCCGATACGCACCCGAAAGCATATATCCTCGCCTTTGCAAAAGTCGACCTGCAAGCGGCTGAATATGTTTTTGCGCTGGATGGTCCGGAAGGACGACAAGGGTGTCGACTTTGGCTTGTGGGAAAGGATCAGGCCGGCAGACCTGATCTGTCCATGCGATGTGCATGTCGACCGCGTGGCAAGAAAGCTGGGCCTGATCAGTCGCAAACAAACCGACTGGCTGACGGCGCTGGAGCTGACCGCAAATTTAAGAGAACTCGATCCGGAAGATCCGGTCAGATATGATTTTGCGCTTTTCGGACTTGGGGTAGAAAAAGAAATGTAGCCAGAGATCCGCAGACGGTCTAAGGCTACATTTCTTTTTGGTTCGCTATAAGCGACCCGATATCGATTTATAAGTGAATTACTTCACCGTAGGCGTCGGCAGTCGCTTCCATCACCGCCTCGCTCATGGTAGGGTGCGGGTGGATGGCTTTTAATATTTCGTGTCCGGTTGTTTCCAGCTTCCGGGCAACGACAATCTCGGCGATCATTTCGGTTACGTTAGCGCCGATCATATGCGCGCCCAACAGTTCACCATACTTCGCATCGTAGATCACTTTTACAAAACCGTCTTTGGCTCCGGCTGCGCTGGCCTTTCCAGAGGCAGAGAATGGGAATTTTCCGATTTTAAGTTCGTAGCCGGCTTCTTTCGCAGCCTTCTCGGTAAGTCCGACGGAAGCAACCTCGGGCGAGCAATATGTACAGCCAGGGATGTTGTTGTAGTTGATCGGCTCTACGTCCATACCAGCGATTTTTTCAACGCAGGTAATTCCTTCTGCCGATGCCACGTGAGCGAGGGCCTGACCTTTAACGATATCGCCAATAGCGTACACTCCGTCCACATTGGTTTTGTAAAACTCATCAACCACCACCTGACCGCGTTCTGTTTTCACACCGGCTTCTTCCAGTCCGATATTTTCAATATTTGGCGTGATACCCACGGCTGACAATACAACCGTTGCTTCCAGTTCCTGTGTTCCTTTCGCATTTTTGACGGTCACCTTGTTTCCGTTACCCGATTGAGTGACGCCGGTAACTTCCGAGCCGGTCATAATAGTGATTCCAGCCTTTTTCAAGCTACGCTCCAATTGCTTGGAAACATCGTCGTCTTCAACGGGTACAATTTTATCAAGGTATTCTACGATGGTTACTTTGGTTCCGATCGCGTTGTAGAAATAGGCAAATTCAACGCCGATCGCTCCTGATCCTACGACAACCATCGATTCAGGTTGCTTTTCAAGGTTCATGGCCTGGCGATAGCCAATAATATTTTTTCCGTCCTGTTTCAGGTTGGGAAGTTCGCGTGAACGGGCACCGGTAGCCAGGATGGTGTGTTTTGCCGTATATTCTTTCTCTGCACCTTCTGCATCTTTTACAATCACCTTGCCGCCTTTTTGGATTTTAGCGGTTCCCATGATGACGTCAATTTTGTTTTTCTTCATCAGGAACTGGATGCCTTTGCTCATACCATCGGCCACACCGCGGCTTCGCTTGATAATGGCACCGAAATCGGCTTCTCCACCATTTACTTTGATACCGTAGTCTTCAGCATGATTTAGATATTCGAATACCTGCGCGCTTTTTAATAAGGCTTTAGTGGGTATGCAACCCCAGTTCAGACAGATTCCTCCAAGAGACTCCCGTTCAACAACGGCTGTTTTGAAACCCAATTGAGAAGCTCTGATGGCAGCAACGTAGCCTCCGGGGCCGCTTCCGATAACAATGATGTCGTAATTCATGCTTGTATGATTAGCGTATAAATTTTTCGAATAATTTTTTGTCAGCTACAAACTTACATATTTTTTTAATGCCGCAAATCAGCCACTTTTTTAAATTGACAAATTCATAATAAATCGCACTTTTATTAGAAAATTGTAAGTGCGTGAGCGATATAGCGGCTTAATTAGAAGCACCTTGGGGTTGGTGTTAAGAAATTCACGATGAAAATGTTAGCTATCTCAGAATTGTTAACATTTAAATAATGTGAGTATGCCAGAAAATCGAAAAATCAATTCTACTTTTGCGGCAATTCAAAATTTAAAGCGAAAAATATGAAGAAGTTTTTACTTTCTTTTAGTTTGTTACTTGCTGCTGTGCTAGTACACGCTCAGGTAACTACCAGTAGTTTAACTGGTACGGTATTCGAACCAGACGGACAAACGGCCATCGGAACGAGTATCAAAGCAACCCACGTGCCCAGCGGTACGACTTATTCGACGCTGACCAACGAGTCGGGTCGGTACACGATCTCCAACATGCGTATCGGCGGACCCTACACGGTTGAAATCACTTACATCGGTTTTCAGAAAGAAGTGGTTCAAAACATCACGCTTCAATTAGGTCAACCGTTCGTTTTGGACGCTACGCTCAGCGAGGGTGGTACCCAACTTAGCGAAGTCGTTATTATGGGACAGGGTTCTAAGCTGAACACGAACAGAACCGGAGCAAGCACGAACATCAGCACCGAGGCGCTGACGACGCTTCCGACCATTAACCGCAGCTTAACCGACTTTACGCGTTTGACTCCTCAATCGTCGGGAACCTCTTTTGGTGGCCGCGATGGTCGGTACAATAACGTACAAATTGATGGATCCAACTTTAATAACGGTTTCGGAACCAACGACAATCCGCTTCCCGGAGGCGGTTCGCAGCCTATATCGCTTGATGCGATTGAAGAAATTCAGGTGAACATCGCTCCTTTCGATATCCGTCAGAGCGGTTTTACAGGAGCCGGTATCAACGCGGTAACCCGTAGCGGTACGAACACGTTAACCGGATCTGTCTACGGATTTTTCAATAACCAAAGCTTTCA
>DAIRDA010000161.1:1342-5328 GCA_036796375.1 Albibacterium sp. | reverse complement strand
GTCGTAATCGGCATCTTCCTTCATATTTCAACCACCATTCTATTTGAATCGTCAAACAAGGACCATCAGTATAATCGTAAAAAACTGATTGCGGTTTTACTTGGCGTGGCAGTTTCACTGGCTAACTTTCTATTCCATTAGCCGACGGATGCTCGGAAAGTTTCGTTTAGTTCAGTATCCTTACCGTCAGCTGAGATTCAAAGTGTGCCTTCAAATCCTTCCCATCGCCATGGAGCGTCCATATCTCTTTTGGCTTCACCTTTTCGATATAGGAAAGAATATCCAGCCAGTCGACATGATCGGATATGTACAGTGAAATATCGTTTCGCTGTTGCAGGTAGGCCCATCCCGAAGCAAAGGCCTTGATCAGATTTTTTGCCCGGAAATAGCTATTGAAGGTGAGCGGGGGAACGAGGTAAATATAACCCTGGTCGTTCTTCTTCATGATTTTTCGATCATAAGGCAAATAGCGTAGATGCCCTACACCGTATTGTTCATAGATCTTGTGTATGGGTAGGATAGAATAGTGCAGAAGTACTGTCTTATCGGGGCAATGCCTATTGATCAGATCAGTCAGCCGCTGGGCTTTGCCCAGTCCATACGTACCCAGAAGAATGTTATAGGGCGTGCTGTTCAACTTCCTGATCTCCTCCACGGGGTCGGGGTGCGCTACCGAAGGCTTGGCAAACGTACTCTCAGTGATGAGGACATCGGCCTGCGCATACTGCAGCGGCTCACAGGTCGGATCGGCCTGCATCTTATAATCACCGGTATATAAGTAACGGATTCCCTGGTGAATCATCAGTATCTGGGCGGAGCCAAGGATATGACCCGCCGACAGAAAAATAACCTCCACATCCTTTAACTTGAACGAATGTTGATATGCGGTCAGCGCAAAGGTACCAGCTGCTTTCTTGCCATAGCGGCTCCGCATGATCGCTTCCGTCGGTGGGGTACAGTAGACCTTACTACTCCCCGGGCGGGCATGATCGCCGTGTGCATGAGAAACGAGCGCGCAGGTTACCGGCAGCAAGGGATCGATATGGAAATCGCCATATCGACAATACAAGCCCGCTTCCGTGAACGTTAAAAAATCAATAAGTATTTCATTCATCAGCAGAAGCCATTTTCAAAAAATGTTGGTGGAGTTTAAGGACTTGAGGAAGGAGTGCCTGCGTGCCGTTGTTTTGTATTATAAAGTCGGCCAGCTGTTCCTTTTCTTCTTCGGGCATCTGCTTACTCATCCGATAGCGGACACTTTCCTCATCTATCCCATCGCGCTTCATCACTCGGGCTATCCGGACAGACTCATCTGCCGTCACCAAAATGGTATAGTCGCAGTCGCGGTGAGAACCACTCTCGAAAAGAATGGCTGCTTCCTTTACAATGTAGGGCGCTGACTGTTCTGCTGCCCAATCAATAAACGCTTTGATAGCTGCCGGATGAACCAAAGCATTCAGCTGATCCAAAGCCCGCTGGTCGTTAAATACTTTACCGGCCAAGTATTTTCTGTCGAGTTCACCGCCGGACAGGTAAGCCTGATCGCCAAAGGCTTGCTTGATTCGGGAAATAAGGTCGGGGTCGGTATTCATGATCTGCTTTGCCGCACGATCGGCATCAAATATCGGCGTACCGAACGATTCAAATATGCGGCACACGGTGGTTTTTCCGGTTCCAATTCCTCCGGTGATTCCTATTTTAAGCATACGGTACAGAATTAGGGCGTTATTATGAAATCGACGTTCTCGGGCATAATTTTTACGATAGTGCAAAAATCAGGAAAACGCGTAAGGATAACAGGCAGGGCCTTCACCTTATTTTGCTCCCAGTTCGACAAATCCACGATGGCTTCGAATGAGCTCTCGCCAATGTTCGCATAATTCTCGAGCGATACCAGCACCGTAACCTTTATTTTAGAGGGGATCAGCCGTACCGATGTGTATTCTTCCGAATTTTCAATTTTGAGGGGAATATCCAATACTTTTTCGGTGACCTCCCCTATGGGTACTTTCACTTCAACAACTGTCGGATATACGTTGATATTTGCCCGTTCCTTCTTTTGTAAAAACAGGCGACTGCTAAAACCAGCGCTCAGGTTTTTACGGCGCAAGGTATCTGTTTCCCATTCCTCTATCCGTACCAGGTCTTCCAAAGGGCCGGTCACGGTGACATAGGCCGGGTTGATCTCAATACTATCGATGATATTATACTGCTGTTGGAAGTCCAGATCTGCTGCCAGCTTCACCGGCACTTTTTTCACAGTCTGTTTTGAGAAATCGAAATATAGGGTGTCGGGTGAAATGGAAACGACGCGTTGGGTGCCGGAAAACTGTCGGTTGATAAAACCCAGCTGACTGGTAAATACGATCCAGTCGCGTGATTTCAGCGGACTCAAATCGATGTCTATTTCCTGCGATTGAAGGGTAATGCGAGAAAACAGTACCTGCCAGCCTGAACCTTCCACCTGGAGGTCGACCGTGTCTGACTGTAGCGGGTGAAAAGCACGGTTTTCAGGAGCATTTACATAGCGGACTGCCGCCGGTACGCGGTATATATATTTGCTCGACATCGCAAATAAACCCCATGAAAGGACAGAAATGGCCACGCATATCGTAAATACGCGTATTTTCTGCTTCTGAAGTTTAGTGAAATTGAGCGACGCCATTGAATATCAGCTGTGATAAAACACTAAACGCTTAACAGATCGCCGTACTGCACAGCCATCCATTAAGCGTTCGTTTTATTGAATGTATGGTTACTGCGCGTTTGCTATCTTAGACGCATCCAAAGATACAGCGCTTTTATCAAAACGAATTTTAACGCCGTTGCCAACATCAAGCAGAACGGACGTTTCGTTCACTTCCATGATGCGGCCATGGATACCTGCTGTAGTAACTACCTTATCGTTTACTTTTAACGCTTCAATATACTTTTTATGCTCTTTCGATTTTTTCATTTGTGGACGAATCATGAAAAAATAAAAGACCACGATAATCAGAATCATCGGCAAAAAGCCCATTAACCCGTTTCCTGCAGCAGCCTGTAATAAAACTGTTCCTGTTGTCATAGTTATTGTTGTTTATTGTTTTTGTTTTACTTCACCCTTCAAATGAAAGATCGTTTGGTTAGGATTGGCATTTGAAATCATGGTAATTACCTTATGCTGCATTCCCGGTTGGTTACTGGTGTTGAACACAACCTCAATTTTGGAACTCTCACCTGGTTTGATCGGTTGTTTCGGGTAGTCAGGAGTCGTGCATCCGCATGAAGCCTGAACCGAACTAATAATAAGCGGGGTCTGGCCTTCATTAGTGAACTCAAATACATGCGTCACTTTGTCTCCTTCGTTGGCCTGACCGAAATCATGGGTATCTTCCGCGACTGCAACCACCGGAGCGTTTTCATTCACTTCGGCCAGTTGCTCACTGTTATCCGCTACAGACGATTCAGCAACCGCTGTATTCTGTTCCCTTTCACTTGCCTGTCCACCGCACGAAACGATAAGCAGCGCAACCGGAACCAATAATAATAGGTTTTTCATTGTCTTTTTTATTTACAAATATAATTTTTTATTCGTTTAACCCGCGACCATGCTTCCGAATTCTTCCCGAGGTCTTCAATTCTGAAAGCACTTTATCGAGTATTCCATTGATAAACGTATTGCTTTTAGGCGTGCTGAACACCTTGGATATTTCGATGTATTCGTTGATGGTCACCTTCACCGGAATGGATGAAAAGTTAATCAATTCACATATGGCAAGGCGCATAATCAGTGTGTCCATCAGCGCGATTCGGTCGGCCTCCCAGTTTTTTGTCTTTCCGCTAATAAAAGACTGGTATTCATCGGCGTGCCCAATGGTTAAAATAAGCAGGTCGAGGATAAATTCTTTGTCTTCATCCCAATTCGGACTGAGTTCGGCCAGTTTATTCTGATGAGGATCTTCGCTGCTGAAATTCTTAAAGGTTTTTGCCACCAAAGCCTGAAG
>DAIRDA010000161.1:0-1242 GCA_036796375.1 Albibacterium sp. | reverse complement strand
GTGTGATCGATAAAGCGCCCATTCAATCGTAATGAAGCGATAAAGGGGTTGTTTTGGAGGCGCAGGTTACTATTGAGGTCGTTTTCTGAAGGGAGGAATTTGCGTGCCCGGCCTTCTGCATCAATGGCTGTGTAGTCGGCTACCTCGATTAACAGGTTTAATACCCAGATATACATTTCATAAACCTGGTCAACACTCTTCAGAAGTGATTTTTCAAATTTTGCAACCTGTTTTTCGTCGGATTGATTGTAAGCATAAAGCGTTTGCAACACTTTTACACGGAGGTGTCTTCGATTTAACATGAATAAAGAACGATTTTTTTAATGGAAAAATTAACCTATTTGAATTTGAAATTATTGATGCTTCTGATGGAATTGATACGCTCTTCGGCAATTTTATTTGCTGCGAGATGTGTCGATATTTTATCCTTCTTAGATTTTTGAATGACCGAACGGGTTGCTTCGTACACATTCTCAGCCAGCTCAAGCGAGCGGGAGGGTGCATATCCGGCCAGTTCCGAATAGCAACTGATAAGCCCGCCGGCATTGATAAGATAATCAGGAGCAAAAAGTATGTTCCGTTCGAACAACATTCTGCCATGCGTATCCTCATTTTCGAGCTGGTTATTGGCCGAGCCCGCAATAAACTTACACTTCAGCCGTGGAATCGTACTGTCGTTGAGGGTGCCCCCTAAAGCACAGGGTGCATATACATCGATATCCATGTCGTAAATACTGGAATGCTGAACAATTTCAGCGCCGTATTTATTCGCTACCTCAATCATTCGGTCAGCGATGATATCGCTCACATACACCTTCGCGTTTTCTTTCCTGAGCAGCGAAACAAGTCCCTCTCCGACCTGTCCGGTGCCCTGAACCAAAACCGTTCGGCCTGCAAGACTGTCGTTTCCAAAAAGCTCTTTAATACCCGCCTTGATTCCGTAATAGACACTTTTAATGGTAAAAGGCGAAGAATCGCCACTTCCGCCCACAGAGGCAGGCAAACCTGCCACAAAAGGGGTCTCCATCTTGATAACCTCCATGTCGTAAGGGTTGGTCCCGATATCGAGTGAAGTTATATAATTACCGTTCAGCTCGTTCACGAATTGCCCGAAGCGCCTAAGCAACACTTCTGTTTTCTGCGTACGGCTGTCGCCGATAATCACCGCGTTACCTCCACCCAGATTTACACCGGTGATAGCAGCTTTATAGGTCATGGCTTTCGATAAACGCAGGGAATCTT
>DAIRDA010000160.1:0-5339 GCA_036796375.1 Albibacterium sp. | reverse complement strand
CCGCCATCTTCGCAAAGCCTAACCGTTAGGGCACATGCTAAAAAACCCACCGCACAAATAGGCACATTTGGTTTTTGCCGACCCTCAAGCCAAACGGAAACAACCAAAAGAGCCTATTTTTTTGCCACGCTCGGACGGACTAACAAGGAAACGAACGAAAAGTATATTGAAACCCGTTTTACTTAGGTAGAACGGCTTTTTTTTGCATCCCACACATCTTAACCTGTGTTAACGACCTTGCCAAAACGTTTCGCTAAATTTGATTGATTCATTAAATCAGAAAGAAATGAAAAAGATAGGATTTTTATCGTTCGGCCACTGGGGAAGTCATCCTTCGTATCAGGCTCGTTCGGCGGGCGACACCTTGCTGCAGTCGATCGACCTGGCGGTGGCGGCTGAGGAGCTGGGCATTGATGGGGCTTATTTCCGTGTGCACCATTTTGCAGCGCAGCTTGGCTCCCCTTTCCCTTTGCTTTCGGCCATAGGTGCCAAAACCAGCAAAATTGAAATTGGTACGGGGGTAATTGATATGCGTTACGAGAACCCCTATTATATGGTGGAGGATGCCGGTGCTGCCGATTTAATTTCGGGTGGCAGGCTGCAATTGGGAATCAGCAGGGGTTCGCCCGAGCAGGTGATCGACGGCTGGCGCTACTTTGGCTATGAGCCGGAGGAAGGAGAAAACGACGCAGAAATGGGGCGGCGGAAAGGTTTGGAGTTTTTAGACCTGCTGCGAGGCGAGGGTTTCGCGCAACCAAATCCGCAGCCGATGTTTCCAAATCCTCCCGGATTGTTACGCTTGGAGCCGCATTCGGAAGGATTGCGCGACCGAATCTGGTGGGGTGCCGGTGCCAATGCCACGGCTATCTGGGCGGCCGAGCAAGGGATGAACCTGCAGAGCTCGACGTTAAAAGAAGACGAAAGCGGTAAGCCCTTCCATGTGCAGCAGGCGGAGCAGATTCGCCTGTACCGGGAAGCCTGGAAAAATGCGGGCCATACACGCGAACCCCGTGTGTCGGTGAGCCGCTCGATCTTCGCTTTGGTGAACCAGCAAGACCGCTATTATTTCGGCGGGGAATCGGAACGGACGGATAAGGTTGGTTTTATCGAAAAGAATAAGCGTGCCATCTTTGGAAGAAGCTACGCGGCAGAACCGGATAAGCTCATCGAGGAACTATCAAAGGATGAGGCGCTTCAGGAAGCCGATACCATTCTGCTGACCATTCCAAATACGCTGGGTGTGGATTATAACGTGCATGTACTTTCCTCCATCCTGGAGCATGTGGCTCCGGGCCTTGGTTGGCGCTAGGTATTTTTACCCTCGGACGGGGATAAACCTCCTAAAAGAGGAATAAACCCCCGTTCTCCATGGACGTCGTGTTTTGGCATATGATTTGGAAATGCTGTATCAGAAGAAACTAAATCATTAACCCAAATAAACGATATAACATGGAAACTACTGAAACCAAAGCATCGAAATTAGGATTGGAAAAAGGATACTATCTTTTGTTAATGGCCATTCTGGAAGCACCGGAAGAAGCCTAGTCAGTAACCCTTCTAAATAACCATCTGATTGCGGAAGCTGGCTTGAATGTGCTATTTTTGGATTCATTAATTTGATTTCAATAATTATAAAATGGCAAAAACAAGACTAACCATCAACAGCAACGGATCAGTGAAAGTAGAAGGCGATTTCGAGATCGTCGATAAAAGTGGCAATGAGTACAACCTTCAGGGTCGTACTGTCTTGAGCATCTGCCGTTGCGGTTTGTCGAAAAACAAACCCTTCTGCGACGGTTCTCATAAGGGACACTTCGAGCACGACGCGGTCGCCTTCGATCTTCCGCCCAAAAAAGTATAACCCGATCGGGTAAAGAATGAAGCAACGGTTTTATAAACCGTTGCTTTTTAATATTTTATTATTGTATAGAATGCTCTGCATGACCAGCTGAACTTCTTTGCGTATATCGTCGGTACTCGGTATGCTATTTTCAGCCATTTTATTTACCCTGGAAAGAAGGCCCTCTTCTTTCTGTTCGCTCTGAATGGATATGATGCCCAGATCGGCCAAATCACTTAGTATTTTAACCGCCCGGGGATCTTTTATTTCAACCTGCATCGTTTTCATATCTTCCCTTTATTTATTATTAAATTGATAATTACGTGGTTTAACACTACGGATTTGCGATTGTTTTAAAATAAAACGGAGTCCAGAATGTAGCCTTCCCAACGCCACTAAAAGGCGCCATTAATAAAATGATAATAATGCCGTCAAAATTCCCCTGGAAATTAGTAAAATGATAAAAGGTTGCCTACTTTTGCCGGTTAATCAATCGAATTATGAGAAAGGGTTTTATTCTTTTGTCAATTTCAGCAATTGCCGCGGTGCTTTTGCTTGCAAGCTTTTGGATATCAGCACTCTGGATGCTTGCTATTATTCTACCCATAATTTATGTAGGGGTAGTAGACATGCTGCAGACACGCCAGGCCATCCGGCGCAATTTCCCGGTAGCGGGTCGGCTGCGTTATATCATGGAAGATCTGCGACCAAAAATTTACCAATATTTTATTGAAAGCGATACCAACGGGCGTCCGTTCAACCGTATCAACCGAAGCGTGATCTATCAGCGCGCTAAAAAGGAGATCGACACCACGCCTTTCGGAACGCAGTTAAATGTATACGACGATAATTACGAATGGTTGAGCCATAGCATGGGTGCCCTGGATATGCATCATATTAAGGAACTTCCTCGGGTAACTGTGGGCGGACCAGACTGCATGCAGCCCTATTCAGCAAGCGTATTCAATGTGTCGGCCATGAGCTACGGATCGCTCAGTAAAAATGCCGTGCTGGCTCTGAACGAAGGAGCACGCATCGGGAAATTTGCGCACAATACGGGCGAAGGGGGTGTGAGCGATTATCATCTCGAGGGCGGTGGCGACCTGATCTGGCAAATCGGAACGGGTTATTTCGGCTGCCGCTATCCGGACGGTCGCTTCAATCCGGAGCGCTTTGCGGCGAAGGCTGCCTTCCCGAATGTCAAGATGATTGAGATCAAGCTTTCGCAGGGAGCCAAGCCCGGACATGGGGGCTTACTTCCCGGAGCGAAAGTGAACGAAGAGATTGCGCGCATTCGCGACGTGGAAGTGGGCAAGGATGTGGCATCGCCTCCCTCCCACAGCGCTTTCAGCACGCCGCTGGAGCTGGTGGCCTTTATCAAGCAGCTGCGCGATTTGTCGGGCGGTAAGCCGGTGGGCTTTAAGCTTTGTATCGGACAAAAAAATGAATTTATCGCGCTTTGTAAGGCGATGGCTGAAACGAAAATTTATCCTGACTTCATTACCGTGGACGGTGGCGAAGGAGGTACGGGTGCCGCGCCGCTTGAATTTTCAAACTCGGTGGGAATGCCTCTTCGCGGCGCCCTGGCATTTGTGTACGACTCGCTAACGGGTTTCGACCTGAAAAAGCATATCAAGATTATTGCTTCGGGTAAAATTGTAACAGGCTTCGACCTGGTGAAGAATTTTGCCCTGGGAGCCGATATCTGCAACAGTGCCCGTGGCATGATGATGGCCCTGGGCTGTATTCAGGCATTGGAATGCAATACCAACCGTTGTCCGACGGGCATTGCCACGCAAGATCCGCGTCTGACGAAAGGATTGGTGGTAGCCAACAAGAATATCCGCATTGCGAATTATCACTACGAGACGGTAAAAAGTGCTTGTGAACTGATGGGTGCCGCGGGCATCGCCCATCCGGATCATATCCACCGGGCGCATATCAACCGACGGGTATCGCCCAAGGAGGTGCAAACTTACCTGGAGACATATCCGTATCTCCCGGCGGGCAGCTTGCTGAAAGCCCCCTACCCGGCTTCCTTCGCCATGCTGATGAATATTAGTCGCCCCGAAACTTTCAAACCGAATTTCGAGGATGTAAATATGAATGAGTATGCCTGGGCACGCAAGCCAGTAAACAACTATGAGCGTCCGGCGCTGGATTCACCGGCAACGCTCAATTAAATTTCGAACACCTTACAAGCCAATCGTTTTCAGGGCGTGAAGCCAGGCGCTTTACTGCACCTGAAAACGGTAGACGGCTCTTCCCAAGAAGCCGTGATCATCCAGCCCCTCGACCACCACCCGATACGTACCTTTATCGTCTGCCGTAAAGAACTCGAAGGTAGCTACCCCTTCCTCTTCGGTGATGATGTACGGATTCCAGTGAATGGTTGAACGGATATCTTTGGATTGCAGGCTGGTTCGCGGACCTTCATACACCGGCACGTAGAACTGACGCTCCTCCTCATAACCGGCTGGCCGGAATTTCATGATGTTCGACGGCGGGAATAATTCCTTCAGTTCGGCTTTGCTGATCTGCACCTTTTTCACTTCTTTCATATTGATGACCACCACGCCCATGGTATTGCTGCGGGAGTTGATGCCGGTCATCCCGTCGTCGTTGAAAATCTGGATCGATTCGATGCCCTCGGGCTGAAGACCCTGAAGGTAGTATACGTCGACCGGCATGCCGTTGGCGTAGATCTCTACGGGAAGACGGTTACCCGAATTGTAAGCCCGGGTTAGATACAGCACATTGTCGACATAGGTTAAGCCTAAGCTCGACGAGAGGCAATTGAGCAGGTTGTTGCAGCCCTTGAGCTGATCGCCGGGAACGGTATGGTCGGCCTGCATGGCCAGTCCCGACAGCGCCGAATGGTCGCGGTGACTCGGCCGGCGGGCGGCACGGCCTTCAACAGCCACTTCACGAAGCAGGAAGCCTGAACTGTTCTGCAGCTGATTATGCTGCAGGTAGGTAGCCAATGCGCTATCGATGTTCAGCAGATTGGCCGGGGTATTCACGCTTTTCTCCGGAGCCGGGAAAGGATCGCCGTCGATATTGATCATCAGGTTTTCCGAGTTCAGGTTGTTGCGGGCGTTGACAATGACTTCCACAGAATCCTGAAACACCAGGTTATCGAACGAAAAGCGGCCTTTCTCGTCGGTAGTGCCATCCTTATAAAAGGATTTCTCGGGTATCTGAAGGAGCAGGCGACCTTTCTCGAGCGGCATACCGTCTTTCCGGCGGATAACGCCGGAAACGGAAAGCCCCTGTTCTGGCAGGAAGGACACGGCCGGTGTCTTGTCGTTAAGTACTTCCGTATAGAGGTATCGGCGGTAACCCTGCGTCAGCATCAGCACATCGAGTGCTTCTTTGCGACGGGCGTCGGGCCCAATAAAATAATAATTGGGTTCTTCGATAAAGCCCTGCAGTTCGGAGCTTAGCAAAATGGAACTCATGATGGTGGTTTCCTGGTTCTCGTTGACGGGCACCTTGC
>DAIRDA010000159.1:0-5360 GCA_036796375.1 Albibacterium sp. | reverse complement strand
TAGAATTTCGGAAACCGTAGCTCGTCAAGCGTATTCAGGTCTTGCTTTACACCCAGGCCGAATCGTATTTGTCTGTATTCGCCCGCAGGGATATTGTTCAATACATAGTCGAGCGTCTGCGCCTTGGAGTGGTCTACCACCGCAGCACCCTTGTCCAGGTCGTTGATGTGATAAGGAAATTCACTGCCATCCGCTTTAATCAGCCGGATATTGCTGATCACATACTTCAGTTCTGAAAACTGATGCGCCTGGCCCTCGGCTGAGGTATTCACCGTCGCATTGGCAGCATTAGCGTCGCCCAGCACAATCGTCTTGTCTTTAAACGTATTGTTAAAATGCAATGTAATGTTGTTTGCGACCGGATTATCATCGTTTTTACTGCAGGATGTCAAGGCTGATAAGGAGATGGAAATCAGGATTAATAGAATAGACTTTTTCATTTCGTTTAGATTATTGTTGTTTTTACTTTGGTTAATTTCTTGCGCGATGACGCGTTCTTAAAAATTGATTTTCAGGGAGGTAAATATATTTCTTCCCATCCGGGGAATATTTCCCCAGTCGGCATAGGTGCTGTAATATGCATTGGTCAGGTTCTCGGCGCCGACCTGCACAACGGCGGTATAGTTGTGAATTTTAAAGGTATAATCAGCCGACACATCCAGGGTCGTGTAAGCCGGGGTTCTGTCTTCGCCGTATTCCGGACTGTAATCTTCCTGGCTAAGATCACCCTTTATGGAGGCCATTACACTGAATTGCCTATGCATCCAGTGGAGCGAGGTCTGATAACTCAGGGGGCGGATAAAAGGCAGATTCGCGTCTTGATCGTCTGTAGCACGCGCGTAGGTGACGTTTCCTTTCCAATGCAAATGCTTCAGGATATCGTAGTTGGCCGAAAGCGACATATTGAATAAGCGGGCATAGTCGAGGGAAGTGTATGCTTTCACGCCGACCGACTGGTAATTCATCGGGCTTCCCAAACTCAGGATTTTCCCGACGATGTAGTTTTGAATATGGAAATAGTTGACTTTGGCCACGATGCCCATTCCCTCCTTTTTAAAGCCGGCACTCGCATTCGCCTCGTACGAGATTTCATTTTTCAAATCCGGATTTCCGATATAGTCGTAACGATCGAAGCTATTGTAAATATAATAGCCATAACCCTCTGAAACCGAAGGAGCCCGATGTCCGTACCCTAGTCCGGCCGAGAAATTAAACTCGTCGAGATTCAGGCGGTAACCCGCGTGCAAGCCGGGCAAAATGCGGCTCTTTTCCTGGGGCGCACCGGGGTGAAAAATCCAATTAAACTCAGCGTATTTTGAATGGTTATAGTTCCATCCCAGCGATCCTCCAAAGCTTAGCTCACTCTTTTCTGAAATATCCAGGGAATTGTTCGTGGAAAGCCCGGCAAAGCGCGTGGTCACCCATGGCCAGCTATAAGCAAACATGGTCCGCTGGCTCCGATCCTGCGGATACATGCGCATCTCAGCAATCGATATATTCTCATAGGCATTTAGCTGAATTTCAGACGAAAAGTTGTCGCCCTTTAAATCAACCCTTGATACCAATCCGTATGTATTGCTCCAGCCCGGCATATCCATATGAACCAGGTTTTCCGGGCGCGTCGTATCATCCATGTAGTGCTCGATGGCATTGTAGTAAAGCTTTGAATCCCAAACTCGTATCAGCCCGTCTTCAAACAATTGTTTATAGGAGGCCGAGGTAATCAGCGCCCTGGAAAGCCATAAGTCCATCGGCAAGGCCGGGAAACCCACATCGTGCGCCCGGTCGTAAATGGCATCGACCCGAACAGAGGATAGCTCGCTGGTTTTGTAAGCCAGGCCCAACGAAGTATTGAATTTATTGAACTGTGAGTTCTTTACCTCGTCGTTATTTCCGTCAACGTAATTCGTTGCTTTGCGCAGGGAAATACTTCCATCGGCCACAAATTTTTCGTCTGAATACGACACATTTCCCAGGTTAAAGAACTGCCGGTTGTTAAACTCAAAACCCGTTTGATAGGCACCTCGAAATTTTTCTTCCATATCGAAGGGCGTACTCTTTCTTTTCAGGTCAATGCTTCCGGCGATGGTCGACCCGTGAAGACTGCCCGATTGTCCGGATTGGATGTCGATGGTTGATAGGTTGTTGCTTTCCACATAGGAAGTAATCGGATCCATCTTGTCGGTACAGGCACCAAAAATATGCATGCCGTCGATGGTAAGGGTCGAACGCTCGGAACTCATGTTATTTAACAAGGGTTCCCAGGCGAAAGCGCCACGTTTAATAAAGGAAATGTTTTCAGAGGAAGCCAGAAACTCATCGACCGAAACGGCCATTTTCAATTCCGTTTCTATCTTCTTCTTGGCTATTCCGATCACCGTCACCTCATCGAGAACTTTGCTGGTATCGCGGGCGGCTTCCGTATGCTGTGCACTGGCATCTATTCCCAGAAACAGAATGCCCATCAGTATGCTTAATTTCTTCATCGCCCCTAAAACAAAATATCGATGAACAGGTCACTTTTCGCTCCCTCAATTCCCGGGGTAAAATCCGTGGAAACCTCCGTACCTTTCAAAATCTGACCATTCTGGTTCAGCATAATGAAGTTTAAAGTCCAGTTCCCCGTCATCGTATAATTGACGATGCCGTAGTACAAGCCGTCGCTCCGCTGTGTCAGGTCCTTGTTATTAGGCGATGAATGGTTTCCCATGGACGGTTCGGGCATCCGGGGGTCGAGCTGCAAAATGTAATCATTTACCTGGCTGTAGGAATACTGCGATGGATCGGGAAACGTTGCTGAAGGTGAAGCAGATGGTTTGTTGAATCTATAGATTCCGGCCACCAGTTCATTTTCGGCTATTTTCGGCTTCTGTGGCGATACCAG
Organism: Albibacterium sp.; assembly: GCA_036796375.1. Taxonomy (GTDB): domain Bacteria; phylum Bacteroidota; class Bacteroidia; order Sphingobacteriales; family Sphingobacteriaceae; genus Albibacterium. The sequence goes on along the minus strand of DAIRDA010000159.1, from coordinate 2,476 downwards.
TGCTATAAAGTACTGCTCGCCGTCCTTTCCAATAAAGCTTGTCATGCTGAGGTTCTTGTTCGTCTGCTCGCGGACCGCGATATTCTGTTTGACGCTATGATTCTCGTCTCCGATCTGGAAACCAATATGAAGGTCCCAAGCCTCCTTTTCATTCGTCTCACCGGTAAAGACCGCATAGCCCTCATAAAAGCTACTGTCGGCGCGGTATTCCAGGTTGTACCGATGCGGGCCCGAGCCGATGCTTCCATCGGCACGGCTTAGAATCGGCAAAAATGTGACCTCCGATGCGTTGATATGTTCGCCGGTTCGCTTGTCGGTAATTTTCAGACGAAGCTCGTTATAGCCCGTGTAGAAGGTTCCGTTGAGTGCCTCGATGCTGATGGTATAATGCTGCCGGCTAATAGAAACGGCTTCTTTAAATTCGTAATGTTCCGTAACAACGGTTTCTATTTCCGCTTCGTAGTCGGTTTTTTCCTTCGTGCAGGACATAAAACCAAGACTCAAAGCAGTAATAAAAAAAAGTATTTTTTTCATTATGGATGAATAGCTGATAAAACAAGAAATGGGAATACTGCCCGAATGATTCGTTCAGGCGTAGCTTTACTCTGGAATAGGAATTAGGCGAATGCCTGGATTCTGGGAGGATTTAATAAGCGACTGAGGAAACCTTGGGACAGGTTTGCTGAATAGACACTGAATGCCGCATTCTCCTCCTTCGAAGGAACTGCTTTGAAGGACGGAATTTCAATGGAGTTCACCGGCAACATATTCACTTCCAAAATGAAATTGACGAACCTGGTTTCAGATTCCTTCTTCTCCATTTTCTCCATCAGCTTGCATTGTCCGAAACATTGCAATTCAGGTCTCGCTTTATTCTCACACATCGCTTCATAAACAGCGCGATTGACCTGATAGTCGATCAAAAATATTGATTTTTGAAAGCTGATCAGAATCACGAGAGCCGACAATATGAATGAAATGGCACTTTTCACGCATCAAATATATTCATTTTATGGGCACCCATCACAAATAAAGGTACTACCGAGATCGTTAAAGCCATTAAATCGCTATTTTGGTGTTTTAAAACAGCAAAATATGTGTATATTTGAAGTATAGAAACAGCAAAATGCAAGTTATTTACAATTTTCAAGAGGCGATATTACAAAGCGTAGACAACAACTTTAGAAGATTCCTCCATGATGAAATCAATTGGGATCAAAGGATGATAGCGATCAAGGGACCGCGTGGTGCAGGAAAAACCACTTTATTGCTACAACATTTAAAGTATGACTTAGGCGATCGATTGAGCAAGGCACTATACGTCACGGCAGATCATACTTGGTTTTATGGCAACAGTCTTCTTGATACTGCAACGGAATGGTATCAGCAAGGCGGGGAAATTCTGTTAATCGATGAAGTACATAAGTATCCCAATTGGTCAAGGGAACTTAAAAACATTTATGATGGTATACCCAGGTTAAAAGTTGTTTTTTCGTCATCGTCAGCGTTAGACATCTACCGCGGTCAGGCAGATCTAAGCAGGCGGGTCATAACCTATTCGCTCCCGGGACTATCATTTCGAGAATATCTCTCTTTCGCCGGGATGGGTGATTTTTCCTCCGTTTCGCTAGATGACATTCGTAAACGCCATCTGGAAATCAGTCGGGAAATTGTTTCTGCTATTCGTCCTCTACCTGCTTTTCAAACTTATTTAAAAGAAGGATACCTACCTATATTTAGCGAGGGGAGAAATGAATATTTACCTAAGCTGGAACAAATCATCAATGCCGTAGTCGATACAGATCTTGCTTATATTGCATCGTATAACGCAGGGACTGCCGTAAAAGTAAAAAGGCTTCTGGGCGTAATTGCAGAGTCCGCACCTTTCAAGCCGAATATTTCAGCACTTTCTGCGAAATTAGATATACCTCGTGACAGGGTATTAGAGTACATCTATCAACTTCGTGATGCCAGCTTGTTAAACGTTCTGTCTGTTGAGGGGAAGGGCGTTTCCAGGCTCCAAAAACCAGACAGAATTTTTTTAGAAAACACCAACTTGTCCTACGCTATACGCCCATCGCCAGACAAAGGGAATTTAAGAGAGACTTTTGTTTTAGGACAATTGCTAAATGCCGGTCTGAATGTTCATGACCCGGTCAAAGGAGATTTCCTGGTTGACGATGTCACCATTGAAGTAGGCGGCAGGAATAAGTCGACTAAACAAGTGCGTGATGCTTCGACATATCTAATAGCCGCTGACGATATTGAAATTGGGTTTGGTAACAAAATACCTTTGTGGTTATTAGGATTTTTGTACTAACAATAACCAATTCACCTCCATCAACTTCACCGTCAGCGAACGCTCCTTTCTTGCCGATACCGGCATCTTTTAGGATGTTGCTTTAAAAAATGATTACGAGGGCAAGTACATCGGTGTCGAAAGTGTGTGGATTATTTTTTTTCAGAAAACATTTTG
>DAIRDA010000158.1:0-5373 GCA_036796375.1 Albibacterium sp. | reverse complement strand
GAGAAGCTTGCAGAAAAAGAATAACACGTGCAGTAACATAGTAACATAGAAATGATGCAACTTTTAAAACCAATAATACTTTTAATGGCAGTAGTTTTTACGAACACCGTGAATGCTCAAACCAATACAGATCAAAGCTTAACCGCACAGCAGGAGGCGATTGTCCGCATCGCAGCGCTCACGGGAAAAGGAGATTTGGAAAACCTGAAAACAGAACTGGACGCAGGGCTTGAAGCGGGGCTGACTGTAAATCAGATTAAGGAAGCCCTTATGCATGTTTATGCTTATGCCGGATTTCCCCGTAGCCTTCGGGGATTACAGACGTTTATGGTAGTCCTTGACGAACGCAAAACCAAAGGAATTAACGACACCATGGGTGCTGAAGCATCCCCAATAGACGAGGATCGCAGCAAATACGATCGAGGCAAAGCCATATTGGAAGAATTAACCGGTGTTACAGAAACTGGTCCGAAAACCGGATATGCGGCATTTGCGCCCACCATAGAAATCTTTCTGAAAGAGCATCTTTTCGCCGATATTTTTGAACGGGATGTGTTGAACTACACAGAAAGAGAGCTGGTGACTGTGTCGGTACTCAGCAGTATAGGAGGCGTGGAACCTATGTTGCGTTCTCATTTAAACCTATGCCTGAATGTTGGCCTGACACCGGATCAGCTACAACATTTTGTAGGGGTTATTAAACAGACAGTCGGCGGAGAAGAAGCCAAGACTGCACAAAAGGTACTGGACGAAGTCCTAAAACAGTAAAAGTAAAATATAAAGATCATGAAAAAGTTAACATCCATAATCGCATTATTAATGCTAATAACAACAACCGATATGGCAAATGCACAATCCATTCAAAAACGCTATGAATCCAATCCTTATACGTTGGTATATGAGGGAGCCATTACCAAAAATGAAAAGGGAAAAGTAAACATCCATCCGGTAAAATATAAATTGAATGGTATTGAAATCGCTGCTAATGTTTATACACCAGCCAATTATGATGCCTCAAAGAAATATCCGGCAGTAGCGGTAGCACACCCCAATGGTGGAATAAAAGAGCAGACAGCCGGACTATATGCGCAGCGTTTAGCAGAAGCTGGTTACATCACCATTGCTGCCGATGCAGCATATCAGGGAGGAAGTGGCGGAGAGCCACGTCATACCGATAAACCTTTCTTCCGTGAAGAAGATATTCATGGTATGGCAGACTTTATCACACAGTACCCGGGTGTTGATCCGAACCGTTTAGGCGTTTTAGGCATCTGTGGCGGTGGTGGCTATACACTAAAAGCAGCCCAATCAGACAAACGCTTTATAGCTGTCGCAACATTAAGTATGTTCAATTCAGGAGAGGTAAGACGTAACGGCTTTCAGAATTCCCAGTTAAACACTGTTCAGGAAAGGTTAAAACAAGCTTCGGATGCCCGTGCGCAGGAAAAAGCAACTGGCAAGATTACTGAAAATGAGCGGATAGAAACAGGTGGTAAATCACCCTTTTCAGGTGTGGCAAGCATAACGGATGAAGAAATAGCCAACACGCCCACCGATTTATACCGTGAAGGATATGAATACTACTACAGAACCCATGCGCATCCCAATTCCACATTTCTTTACACCACAAGCAGCCTGATGAATTTAATGACCTGGGATGCTACCGACCAGATTGAGTTAATCGACCAACCCTTGCTAATGATGGCCGGAAGTAACGCCGATACGAAGTACATGACAGATGAGGCCTTCCCGAAAGCAATCAATGCAAAAAATAAGGAACTGTTCCTGATTGAGGGCGCTACGCATATACAAACATATTGGAAGCCGGAGTATGTATCGCAAGCCGTGAATAAATTGGTTAATTTCTATCAAGCCAACCTTAAAAATAATTAAACGATGAATATTAAAAATACAGCTCTTCTCTTCCTTATTGGAACGATTTCATTTTCCTGTACGCAGCAAAATGAATCAGCAGACGCAATCCAATCGAAATCTGAAGAACCAACCGCTTTTGCAAAGGGAGAAAAAGTGACAAACGATAATTTTATAGGAACGGTTTGGCTCAATTATTTGGTAGAAACCGATTCTGCTCATAATGTTAACATCGGCTCCGTAGCTTTTGAACCTGGTGCAAGAACAAACTGGCATTCACACAAAGGAGGGCAGATACTTCTGGTAACCGAAGGAAAAGGTTTGTATCAGGAAAAAGGCGGACCGATCGAGGTGATTGAGAAAGGTCAGGTGATAAAATGCCCGCCCAATATTGAACATTGGCATGGCGCCACACCCACTGATGCAATGACACATGTTGCCATTGGAACCAATACCAATATAGGAGGTGCAGTGTGGTTTGGACCGGTAACGGATGAAGAATATCAGCGGACCGATTAAGAATCATATGGTTTAGAAGCCTTGTTTATCAAATAGCTACTCCGCTTCCGCCTACTACTTTAATCGTACCACCGATTTTTTTCCAAAACCTGATATAGCGAAAGTTAGCTTCAAAAGGGACTTCGTTCAACGTTCCATTTAATTTAATTATCAATGTGATCACCGCCATGTCGTCGATTATATTAAGCTTCTCAACTTCCGGTAGAAGTTCATCAACCTTTAGCGCTCCGTCGCGATAAGTATCCAGATCGATCTCCTTGGTTATTGTTTCCCCACTTGGGAGAATAAATAACAGGTCGTCATGCAGCAACTTGTCAAGCGCAGTGATATCGCCATCTTTGATTGCGCTATAAAGTTTGCTTTCCTGCTCCAAGATGCTTTTCTCTGTTAGCTTATTCTCCATGATATCTGTTTTTACCTCTGTGATTCCGTATCGGAACAAATTTTATAGTACGCCATTTGGTCAATATTGTCAGTCCTTCAATCTTTCAACCATCATTGACGAAAAATAATTGACCCCAGTCCTGATGCATTCTTCGTCTGCCGCGAAGTCCGGTGAATGCGGCATAGAAACAATTCCTTTCTCATAATCTGAACCTCCTAAAAAGAAATATACGCCCCTCACCTTTTCCTGAAAATAGGCGAAATCATCCCCATAATAGCCCGGGGTTACTCCATAAAGAGGTACCGAACTGTCTTCACCATATACGCTGGCAATAATGTCTATCGCTTTCAGGGCTAATTCTTCATCATTATAAAGAACATCCTTCTCGAACGAGTATTTCACGTCAAGCAGATCATCAGCATAGCGAGATTTACGGATCTCGCGCTCCACATTCACTAATAACGTATCGAGCTGTCCCCGGTTGCTTGAATTGATTAGGCTACTGATCGTCATCACACCGTCGGCTTCTTTTACGTCGATATCCTGCAAAAGGTTCAGATAATTCCTGAAGATCGTATTGGGATTTGAGAGGCCGACTACCGGGTCTAAGGTATTTTTGATGTCTAAGAACCTGCTGTCATCGGTGACATTCTCATTCCTGAGAAGCACCTCTTTCGTATAGGCAGGAACAAGCTTTCTAACATCGTCTGAGACCCGGAAGCGAATCGATATTTCATTCAAATACGCATATAAGGGCCCCGGCCTCGTTGCAATTAAACCCTCAGGCAATGGAGCTACATGCAAGGCGTATATTTCTTCCGGCTGTATCCTGTCGAATAACTTATCATCGATCATTGCCTTAGCCCCTTCAAGATTTTCCTCAGCAGGTTGAAAGATAAAATAAATGGTTCCACTTAAATTTTCTTTCTGGTTCGAAAGCACATTGGCTATTCCCATCCCGATCGTCGTATGGATGTCATGGCCACAAATATGCCGCACCCCCGGGTTTTCTGATTTGAAATCAACAACATCTGGAATATCCGAAGCCATCGCATCGATGTCGGCTCGCCAGGCAATTCGTTTTCCTTCTTTTGCACCTCTCAGAATACCTACTACTCCATATCCGCCGATATTGGTTTCAACCTCCAATCCCAAAGATTCCAGATATTTTGCGATTTTCTCAGATGTATTTACTTCTTTTTCTGACACTTCCGGATATCTGTGGAAATCTCTTCGAATCTTTACAAGGCTGTCAAAAATTTCATCCGTTCGGGACTGGATCACTTGATGCATGGAAGAAGGTGAGGAGGTATCCTGACCAAAAGAAAATAACCCATAAAGGAGAAATGGAATGATAAACGCGATCCGGATTGCTTTGCTAGACAGGGCCATTTTATTGCTTTTTGATTAGGAGTGAATTTAGCGGTAAAGTCTCCACCGTACCTGACACCTATGTGTCAAAATCACTTTTTTAAAAGCTTACTACGTATTCTGGTCAGGGATTGTCGTTCAATACCTATGTAGGAAGATAATTGAGACAGGCTTATCCGATTAATAATGGTTTTGTGTTTTTCAAGAAAGCTTAAATATCTCTCCTCCGCATTCTCAAATAGAAAACTTTCTACCCTATCGGTTTGAATGGTCAATACTTTTTCTGCAATTAATCTTCCGTACATCTCACTGTCTTTGAACGACCGGTAAGCATCCTGAAGCTTTTCGTAAGGCATTTGTACAACGATCGAGGGTTCTAAGCATTCCATAAAGTATTTGGTGGGCTGTTGCCTCAAAAACGAAGGATAGTCAGTGGCATACTCTCCCTCGCTTGCAAAACCTGTCGTAATTCTATTGCCTTTTTCATTAATGTAATATTTTATCATCAGGCCCCGACACAGATAAGAGAGATTTTTTTGCACTTCGCCGCTGGTAAACAAGAACTCCTTCTTATCAAACCTTTTTAATATCAGGAAGGATCGTGTAAATTTCTCTGTCTCAGGCTCCATATAAGGGAACTGCTCCATAAACAGGTCAAAGTAAAATGCCATCTCTTTTTCCATTTTCAGAGTTACAAGAAGGTTACTATCTAATATAGGAAAAAACGAAGAAGACTAGCTTTCGTTTGTCGATTAAAGACTAAGACATCTTCCGATTCATTAAAATAGCGATGGAGATTATGTAGATGATTACAATCGCAAAAGGAATGGCGACAAATCGATAATCTGGTAATAGATACCAAAGCGTAAGAACCACCAAGGTCCTTATAACTGCATGAAAGACACCAACCCAATGATCAATTATCCAAGTTAAAGGCAGCCACATCAGACCAGTCAATATCCCGACACTGAGGGGCAATGAAGTATGCTCTACTAAGAAAAACGGAATGGCAATTGCATAGACCAAAAGCGCCTGCCCAGCTGTGAATATGAAAAGCCTGTCGAACGTATTTTCAGGCTTCGATTTATCCATAAAATTCTCACCGGTAAATTTTGATATAAACATCCCAAGGTAAATGATAGATCCCGTAGCAATAAATAAAAGCAACGCTTGGCCGGTAGGCGATAAAAATATTCCTCCGATGCCGATAATAAACCACGCTATCA
>DAIRDA010000157.1:0-5416 GCA_036796375.1 Albibacterium sp. | reverse complement strand
TGGCGGCCCCATGATACTCTGCTTCGTTCTTTGCTTCTTCGAGTTCAATACGATAGGCGTTGCTTCTACGGATATCGGAGAGGATGAGGTAAAAGAGGATGACGGCCACGAGAAAAAAGGTAAGTAAGATGAAGCTAATCCGTTTGACGCTCTCGTTTACTACATTGCGCGCATCAATATTCTCCAGTTCCATCTGTTGCATAGCTTCAAGCTCCACTTCATGAAGCATGTTTACCATATTGCTAACCAGGATGTTCCCCGCGATCGTAAGCTCGTTCTCGAGGTTGATAAACGATGAGTTCCGGAGCCGCTGCCGCCGTTCGAGGTTCTGGATAGCTGAATCGATCTGCGCATCCATTTCTACGCTGGCCGTGTTCTTAATCGTGTCTACCTGAACATTTAATTCTTCTTCGACCGTAGCCGGAACAGAATCAATCTCCCGCGCTTTGTTCTTTCCGAAGATGCGGGCAAGAAGCCCACGGTTATCCTCTTCGACCGGTTTGTCGACGGTTCGGGTGGTTACCCGCTTCTCGGTTGTTACGATGGTACTGTCGTTCTTCGGTGCGCTTTGGATGAGTGAACTGATGTTTTCTATCTGGCTTGAAAAAGCTTGATTGTCAACCAGTTTTTTACGGACCTGCACATAAGCATGGAAAAGCTTGTCGCGCTCGTTCAGCAAAACGCGAATGGAGTCGATTCGCTTACGTTGAAGGTCGTTTCGGGAATACAGATTGGTAAGCGTGTCTAGTGAACGTAAAATGTAACCTGACTCGTCGGAATAGCCTGAATAACTTTCTTCACTCAGTACTTGTGCCCGCTGAAGCTGGTCAATTTGTAGAATGTCACGGGAAATACGACTTACCAGACGGAGCTTTGCATTGGGAGTGGAAACTTTGTCTACCTTACTCAGCATCTCATCAAAAGCCACCTTACTGATGAGATAGGCCAGACCAAGAGCGAAAATGCAGGATATAATCACGAAGACGATCTTGCCGTAAACTTTAAAGCCTGTGGGTTTCCTTTGGTTGTCGTTCATGATAAAACAAGAAAGGCACAAATAATGTGCCTTTCTGTGTCAATATCCGGTGATGTCGGATAATATAGGACCGCTGAATCCTTTAGTTATTCAGGAAAACGAATTTATTGTCGAATACATCCAGCTTGATATGGCTGTCTTTGCTGACCTTGCCGGCGAGAATTTCCTTCGAAAGTTCGTTCAGTATCCGTTTCTGAATCACTCTCTTTAACGGGCGGGCACCAAACTGCGGGTCGTAACCCAGCTGTCCCAGCCAGTCGAGCGCCTCCGGACTTGCGTCAAGATCGATGTCCATTTCTTTCAACTGTTCCTGTAATTGATGGAACTGAAGAGTAACAATTTCAGACAGTTCGTCTCTGCTTAGCGGAGTGAACATAATAACCTCATCGATGCGGTTCAGGAATTCAGGACGAAGCGATTTTTTCAAAAGTTCGAACACTTCATTGTTGGTCTTGGCAAGAATCTCTTCCCGGTTAAATTCATTGAGCTCTGCGAAGTTCTCCTGAATCAGGTGTGAGCCGATGTTGGAAGTCATGATGATGATGGTATTTTTGAAGTTAACCACCCTGCCTTTATTGTCGGTGAGATGCCCATCGTCTAATACCTGCAACAAAATGTTGAACACATCGGGGTGCGCTTTTTCAATCTCGTCGAGCAGCACTACCGAATAGGGGTGACGCCGTACCGCTTCAGTCAGCTGTCCGCCTTCGTCGTATCCCACGTAGCCAGGGGGCGCTCCAATCAGACGCGATACCGAATGCCTTTCCTGATACTCACTCATATCAATCCGTATCATCATCCGTTCGTCGTTAAACAGGAAGTCGGCAAGCGCCTTGGCGAGCTCCGTTTTACCCACACCTGTAGTCCCCAGAAATATAAACGAACCAATGGGTTTACGCTTATCACTTAAACCAGCCCTTGACCGACGGATAGCATCTGATATCGCTCCGATTGCTTCCGACTGGCCCGCAACGCGTTTGCCAAGTTGTTCTTCCAGCTTCAATAACTTTTCGCGTTCGCTTTCCACCATTCGCGTCACAGGGATGCCTGTCCACCGCGAAACTACTCCGGCTATGTCCTCAGCCGTAACCTCCTCTTTCAGCATACGATTGGACGATTGGTACTCCTCAAGTTCCTTTTTCAGCCGGATGACGGTTTCCTCAGATTCTTTGATTCGTCCATAACGGATTTCGGCCACCTTTCCATAGTCGCCCGCCCGCTCTGCCTGTTCGGCTTCGAGTTTATAGTCCTCTTTTTTCTGCATTTCCTGGTTGATCTGATCGACGAGCGACTTTTCGCTCTGCCAGGCCGCACGTATGGAGTCGCGCTCACCGGTAAGGCTAGAAATCTCGCGGCTCAGCTCTTCCACCTTCTTCTCGTCTTTCTCGCGCTTAATGGCCTCGCGTTCAATTTCCAGTTGCATAATCCGGCGCTCAATCTCATCTACCACCTCCGGAACAGAATCCATTTCCATCCGGAGCTTGGAAGCCGCTTCGTCCATCAGGTCGATTGCCTTGTCTGGCAGGAAACGGTCGGATATATAGCGTTGCGAAAGTTCCACGGCAGCGATAATCGCATTGTCCATTATACGCACCCGGTGATGTGTCTCGTAACGTTCCTTTAGTCCCCTCAAAATGGAGATAGCATCTTGTGTATCGGGTTCTTCCACCATCACCACCTGGAACCTGCGTTCCAGCGCCTTGTCTTTTTCGAAGTATTTCTGATACTCATTCAGGGTCGTTGCGCCAATGGCTCGCAGTTCGCCGCGCGCTAGGGCGGGCTTCAGGATATTTGCCGCATCCATGGCTCCTTCGCCGCCCCCGGCACCGACCAGGGTATGGATTTCGTCGATAAACAGTACAATCTCTCCATCGCTATCAGCAACTTCTTTGACGACTGATTTCAGGCGCTCTTCAAATTCACCCTTGTATTTCGCGCCGGCAATGAGTGCGCCCATATCGAGCGAGAACACGGTTTTACTTTTCAGGTTTTCGGGAACGTCGCCCTTAATAATTCTGTGGGCGATTCCTTCAGCAATCGCCGTTTTTCCGACGCCCGGTTCACCCACCAGAATCGGGTTGTTTTTAGTGCGGCGGGAAAGAATTTGCATTACCCGGCGAATTTCCTCATCGCGACCGATCACGGGGTCAAGCTTGCCCGACTCGGCAAATTCGTTCAGGTTCCTTGCATATTTATTTAAAGCATTGAAGGTTGCTTCTGCATTCTGGTCGGTTACCCGGCTGTTTCCGCGAAGTTCAACGATGGCTTTCTTCAGATCTTTCTCGTTTACACCCTGATCTTTCAGCAAGCGGGCTGCTTTGTCGCTCGATTGTACAAAGGCAAGCAAAAGATGCTCAACCGATACAAATTCATCTTTAAATTCTTTCAGGTACGATTGTGCTTTCTGTAAAAGAGTATTGGTGTTGTTCGAAAGGTATATGTTGCTTCCGCTTACTTTCGGGAAGGTATTAATTTGTTCATCCAGCGAATCGCTGAGACGGTTAATATTAACGTTGAGCTTCTTAAGTAAATGATTGATAACATTCTCATCTACAATCAATAATGCCTTTAAAATATGAGCAGGCTCTATGGCCTGATGCTGGTGCCCTAAAGCAATTTCGGAGGCTTTTTGAATAGCTTCCTGTGCTTTAATCGTATAGTTATTAAAATTCATAAGCTTCTTTTTCTCAGGTTTATTCAAAACCTATACCACGAGGCTAAGTCACTGTTTAACTGAAGTTTTGGCGCATTTGTTTTCAAGTTGCATGAAAAAATGTCTGCTTTTGGAATTACAATTACTTATTCTATATTTGTCGCGCACTGGGTTGAAGATGATCTGTTCATCTTTATTAAAAGGGAATTTGGTGAAAATCCAAAACTGTCCCGCAGCTGTAAGTTTCAACTAAAAACCGTATCCGACACGCCACTGTTTGCTCAGCACACGGGAAGGCCGGATTCAGGGAAACGAGTCAGAAAACCTGCCCATTGCGTAATGATTTAAGGCTTTCGGGGATTGAAGCCAATCAGTTTGATCTTTTCAGACTTATCGATGTAGTCGGTCCTCGTTTATTTTTTATACAGTGGATCGATTTTTCTTAGTATCATTCTTTTGTTTACTTACTGGCCAGTTGTGGGCTCAGGTTCAGCCTCGTGTTATACAGGATACGTTGAATAGCGTCCATATCAACCGCGTCGCATTTTCGGCTGCCGATACGTTGATGCATCCTGCTCAGGAGCTCTCCGGCAAACAGCTTGAGCAGGCAGGCCAGTTTTCCGTGGCCGATGCCGTTAAGTTTTTTTCAGGTGTGCAGGTGAAAGATTTCGGAGGCATAGGTGGTATGAAAACCCTGAACGTACGCAGTCTTACTTCCAACCATACCACGCTTTACTATAACGGCATTGCTGTTAATAATTCACAAAACGGACAGGTAGATCTTGGGCGATACTCGCTCGACAACATTCAATCGGTAAGCTTATACAACGGCCAGCAGAGCTCGCTTCTGCTTCCCGCAAAAGCATTTTCGTCGGCATCTGCGCTTCTTCTGGAGGCCGGTATTGAGCCTTTTCAGGCAGGGCAACCGACTCGCATAAAAGCGTCGCTGCGGACCGGCTCCTTTGGCCTCTTCAACCCGTCGCTGCGCTGGCAGCAGCAGATCTCGCCCAACATTCGACTATCGCTGAGTGGTGAGCACCTAAAAGCCCATGGGCGATACGATTTTCGTTACGGGACTGGCCGCTGGGACACGCTGATTAACCGAAAAAACTCGGATATACAGTCGCTACGGATGGAGGCGCTCCTGGAAGGGACGGCCCCCGACAGCAGCAAATGGAGTTTTCAGGTTTATAATTATTCCTCCGAGCGGGGACTGCCCGGTGCGGCGGTTGCCAATCGATACTATTCGCAGGAGCGGCAGAAAGACGATGAGTTTTTTGTTCAGGGAAAGTGGGAGAAGGAGCTGACCTCCTTTTACACATTTTTGCTAAGCAGCAAATACAGTCGCTCGAAGCTCGACTACCTCGATCCGGACTTCCCCAATACGGCGGGCTTTCTGAACAATCGCTTCCGGCAACGCGAAGCCTATCTCTCGCTGGCTAATCGTTTGGTTTTCTCGCCCGCCGTGAGGTCTTCTGTTTCAGCGGATTATACATATAGCGACTTGGAAGCCAATCTGATCGGTTTCGCCTACCCAAAGCGTCATACCTTTCTGATCAATGCTGCTGTAGAATGGCGGTTCCGAACCCTGTCGATTCAAGCCAATACCCTGGCTACCCTTTCGTCGGAATCGACCAGGGTCGGACAGTCGTCGCTCGACGTTCAACGCCTCAATCCGGCGGTCTCCGCTTCATGGCGACCATTCGCTGATCACAATCTCTTTTTCC
>DAIRDA010000156.1:0-5508 GCA_036796375.1 Albibacterium sp. | reverse complement strand
CGGCGCTTTCCACCATTATTCAGCCATCGCTTGAAATGGGTACGGAAGCAGCGCGACTTCTTTTCCGCAAGATGGGAGAGCCCACCCGCAACGACTTATCACCTGGGGTCGAAACCATTGTGCTTAACTCAACCCTTACACCCCGAAAATCGACTTTAGGTTGATTTCAAGCAAGTCAGCGCCTTTACTTGTTACATTCTGCGTCTTTATTATAGAATGTTTAAAAGTTATTAACAGCGCTCTTAGTGTTATTCACAGGCGTTAAATATAAAATCAGAGGGATGATTATAAACCTTTAATAGCGTCTATATTATCAGTAAAACGATTATTGAACTGGTATGAGAATGAGCTTCGTGTATTCCCGACACTCTTATAAGTTTATTCGTATGTTGATAAGTTGTGGATAACTTTAAGTGGTGTTCATTTTATATCGGGAACGTTCCCGGTTATATTTATCCTCACTTACAAACCAATAATTGCTTTAAAAACCAATAACTTCTATCACATGAAAAGAAATTACCTAAAAAAGATGTTTCTTTTACTTGTTCTTATTACTACTTCCGCGCTGGCCTGGGCTCAGACCGGAAGAATAACGGGGCAAGTATTGGACGAAAACCAGGAAGGTCTTCCCGGGGTTACTGTATCCCTGAAGGGTTCCGACATTGTGGTCGCAACCGACATTAGCGGCAGCTTTGTCATCAACCAGGCGCCGCTGGGTCAGCAGACCCTTACTTTTAGCTTTATCGGCTATGAAGTCATGGAGCGTGCGGTAAACGTTACGGCCACTACATCACTGAATGTGCAGTTAGTACCTTCAGCTGAATCGCTTAGTGAAGTGGTTGTTATCGGTTACGGAACGCAAAGCCGGCGTGACCTGACCGGATCCATTGCCAGTGTATCCTCCGATGAATTCAACAGGGGGGTAGTATCTACGCCCGACCAATTATTGGTGGGAAAGGTACCGGGGCTGAGCATTACCCGTTCGGGAGGCGACCCTACCGGAGGGGCTACCATTCAGTTACGTGGCCCCTCGTCACTAACCGCGTCCACTTCGCCGTTTTATGTAATAGACGGAGTGCCGGGTGCAAACATTGACGTGGTATCGCCCGACGATATCGTTTCGATGGACGTTATGAAAGATGCGTCGTCGACCGCTATTTACGGATCGCGGGCTGCCAACGGCGTTATCTTCGTTACGACCCGCCGGGGAAGATCCGGTAAACCAGTACTTGCCTACAGCGCCTACGCCGCAACCGAAAGTGTTTCAAACCGTGTAAACGTATTAAGTGCGAGTGAATACACTCAGTTTCTGACAGATAACGGATTGGCAGTGGCCGAAAGCGAGTCTGGTCACAGTACCGACTGGCAAGATGCCATTACACGCGACGGGTTTTCTCACAACCACAATATCTCGCTGACCGGCGGGAGTGAAGGAACCAAATACAATGCATCGGTCAATTACTTCAAAAACGAAGGTATTGTTCAACGAAGCGACATTGAACGGATTGTTGCCCGTTTAGGCGTTGATCAGAGCGCCTTTGAAGATAACCTACGGCTATCGCTCACCGTCAGTAACAGCGTCATCAATTCTAATCACGTCGATTACGGAATTTTCAATGGTGCGGCGCGTTTTGTGCCGGTTTCACCGATTATGAGCGACGGTGCGCAGTACAGCCAGTTTGGCGGCTATTTTCAGGTTCCGGGCCGTACGGGATATATGAACCCCGTAGCGATGCTGAACCAACGCGACGAAGCTCGCGGGCGAAACATTCTGCTGGCTACAGCCAAGGCAGAACTCGATTTGTTCGAAGGCCTAACCTGGTCCAATATCGGATCTTTCCAGCGCCAGAACTATAACAGAAACTATTATATGCATACCGCCGACTTCGACTCACGGGCACTGGGGGTGGGTTTCGCTGAGAGAGAAAACCTGCAACATACCGACCAGATTCTGGAGTCCTTCCTGAATTACCGGACGAACTTCAGCGAACACAGCCTGGAAGCGCTTGCCGGATATTCCTACCAGAAAACGCTGAACGACGACGGGGTACGACTGCGTACAACCGGATTTTTATCGGACGACCTGGGGGCGAATAACCCCGATGCGGCAACTCCACCCGATGGCTACCGTCACTTTGGCGACTATCCCTGGAAAAAAGAATCGTTGCTCATTTCCTTCTACGGTCGGGTAAACTACAATTACAACGGAAAGTACATGCTTAGTGCCACGGTTCGTCGCGACGGGTCTTCAAAATTCGGAGCTAACAACCGTTGGGCAACCTTTCCTTCGCTCTCAGCCGCATGGCGTATCAGCGAAGAGGCATTTCTTCAAGACAATGGCGTACTGAACGATCTGAAATTGCGTGTTGGGTACGGAGTTTCCGGAAATCAAAACATCGACCCTTATAAGTCAATCACGCTGTTCGGTCAGCAGGGCGGTCAGTTTATGTACAACGGCGACTGGCTCAACAGCTACGGTGTAAACCAAAATCCGAATCCGGATTTGAAATGGGAAACTACTTCCATGTTCAACGTGGGTGTTGATTTCGAATTCCTGCAAGGCCGTTTAAGCGGTACGGTAGAATACTATAATAAAGAAACAGAAGATTTGCTTTATGAGTATAACGTGCCAACGCCCCCATACCAGCATGATCGCCTTCTGGCGAACGGGGCCTCGATGACCAACAAAGGTATTGAGGTTGCCTTAAGCGGACGGATCATCGACCGTGAAGACTTTGCGTGGACTTCCTCCGCGAATTTCGCTCATAATCAAAACCGTGTAGGAAATCTTTCAAGTAACATTGGCAACCTGAGCGTTTCCGAACGCTACGAGGGTGGTATCGGCCTGGAAGGATGGACAGGTCAAACCGTAGCGATTGTTCTGCCCGGCCATCCCGTCGGAACTTTCTACACCGCGAAATACGTTGGATACGATGCAGAGGCCAGGAAAACCATTTACCAGAATGCTGCAGGTGAATTGGTAACGGCCGATCAGATCACCGCTCGCGACGATTATCAGGTGATGGGCTATGCCCTGCCGAAATTCACTTACGGCTGGAATAACTCATTCCGCTACAAACAGTTTGATCTGGGTGTGTTCTTGCGCGGCGTATACGGAAATAAGATATTCAATGCAACCCGCGCCGACTTATCCCGTTTACCGCAGGCAGGAATTACCAATATTTCAAAAGATGCGGTTGAGGATGGAATTTTTGAAACGCCTACGATTGCATCGAGCCGCTTCCTGGAAGACGGATCGTTTCTTCGGTTGGAAAACGCCACCTTGGGCTATACTTTTAACGTTGAAGGGTGGAGATTCTTCAATAGTGCCCGTATCTACCTGACGGGTCAAAATCTGTTTACCGTAACCGACTATACGGGTGTTGATCCGGAAGTCAACCTAGGTGGCCTTGCACCCGGTATCGACGATCGGAATTATTATCCGAAAACAAGATCGTTCCTGTTAGGAATCAACGTTAATTTTTAAGCATAAAGACATACTGATGAAAACGTATATAAAAAGATTCACAATACTTTCTGCGGGCCTGCTGATGGCATTCGGCCAGTCCTGCACCAAGTTCGACGATAAGATGTACTCCGCCTATACGGAGGATAATTTTCCCAAAACACCTGCGCAATTTGTGGCGCTGACCGGACCGGTATATACTGCTGCAAGGGGCTATTTTGGCGACTATTTCGATTTGCAGACCTCCGGCTCCGATGAGGTGGTTATCCCGACCCGGGGAGGCGACTGGTTTGATGGTGGTAAGTGGCGCGATATGCACTTCCATACCTGGAGCCCCTCGCACGAGGTGGTCCGCAACGCCTGGAACTGGGGTTTCAATGCCATCGGAACCAGCAACCGGATACTCAGTATTTTTGAAGCAACGGAAGATTCTGAGCTGAAAACGCAAACGGTTGCCGAAATCAAAACCATGCGTGCCTGGTACTATTACCTGATGATGGATGCCTACGGAAATCTTCCGCTGGTAACTACTTTCGACGATCGTGCAGCACTTCCCACCAAGGAAGACCGCAGCGTTATCTTCGACTTCATAGCCAAAGAGCTGGAAGAAAACCTGCCACTGTTGAGTGAAGATAAATCGGAGCAAACCTATGCGCGTCCGACCAAATGGATGGCTCACGCCTTACTGGCTAAGCTGTACCTGAACGCGCAGGTTTATACCGGAACAGCCCAGTGGAATAAGGTGGTAGAGCATACGAATGCCATTATCCAGTCGGGAAAATACAGCCTTGAAAGCGATTACCTCGCTCAGTTTATGCCCGATAACGGTCCTTCGAATACAGAACCTATTTTTTCCATTCCCTTCGATCCGGCCCGTGCAACAGGCAATAACCTGTTTAATAAGGTATTGCACTACGCTCACCGGAATACTTACGGGCTCAGCGTGAATCCGTGGAACGGATGGAGCGGACAGCCCGCGTATTTTGCTTTGTTTGATGAAGACGATTATCGCAGCAATCAGTGGTTGTCAGGCCCACAGCTGGACGCTACCGGTCAGCCATTGATTTATAACGGACTTCAGGTGGTGCTCGATCCGGACGGATTTGAACTTCTGCCAGGTTCCGACTTCGATATCGGCGGCGACGACAATAAAGGTCGTTTGGCTGGTGCGCGGAATGTGAAATACTACCCTGACAAAAATCAGGTAAGCAACAATGCAGGCAACGACGTGGTGGTTTACCGTTTGGCCGATGTCTATCTGATGAAAGCAGAGGCTATATTGCGAGGTGCAGGCAATGGTACTGTGGGCGAAGCGGTTTCACTCGTTAACCAGTTGCGCAGCCGGGCTTTTCCGAACGATCCTTCCAAGCAATTCACTGCCGGTACACTAACGCTCGACGCCATTTATGTGGAACGCGCCCTGGAATTCACCTTCGAAGTAACGCGAAGAACCGATATGATTCGTTTCGGCCGCTGGGAGGAAGCAATGTTGTTCAAACCGGCTAATCCTGGCGAAACGCATAAGCGAATCTTCCCGATTCCGACGGATGCGATATCGACCAACCCGAATCTGACTCAGAATCCTGACTATTAATTAAAAACATGATACAGATGACACGAATCTATAAAAACCGTCAGCGATATCTTCTGATGATGCTGATTGCTATATTTTCTTTTTCTGCCTGCAAAAAGGTAGAACACGGGCTCGACGAAGCAGTCTTGTCTTTCGATAATTCTACGCCCTCGTCGGCTTTTCTGGGCAGTAAAATCAAAGTAGGATTGATTGCCAATAGGGTGAGCAGTATCCAGCTGAGCCTGGAGCCAGCCGCCGGCGGACCGGCCGTTTACAGTGCGACGATTGAAAATCCGGAAAATAAGTTTATTCTGGAACATGAAATGGAAGTGCCTAACGATGAAGCCTGGATCGGCGATTTCGTTTTGAAGGCTACCGCAGGTGGCCAGGCCATGGAGAAAACGCGTGCTATAACCTTCACAGAAGGCGATCCGGTGTTTTACCTGGTGGGCGGATCTACCAGCGCTGG
>DAIRDA010000155.1:0-5551 GCA_036796375.1 Albibacterium sp. | reverse complement strand
TTTATGCTGCCCGGCTTAAAGTACAAAATCGGTAAAGATGCCAGCCTCTGGAGTAAGATGGACTTCGTGTCATTGATGCTTGCCTTGTTTCTGGGTACAGCCGCATTACCCCATATTCTTATCCGCTATTATACGGTTCGTTCTCCGCGCGATGCGCGTAAGTCGACAATCCTGGCCATTGCCGCGATTGGCGCATTTTACGTATTAACATTGTTTCTCGGACTTGGAGCTGCTACAAATGGAGTGATGGATGTGGAGTCGAGTAATATGGCGGCTCCCTTGCTTGCTAAAGCCTTTGGCGTCGTCCTGTTTTCAATGATATCGGCCATTGCCTTTGCAACAGTGCTCGGTACCGTATCAGGACTGATTGTTGCTTCCTCGGGAGCCATCGCTCACGACATTATGGATGGCTATATGAAAATGAATCTGAGCGACGAGAAAAAAGTAAAGGCAGGGAAGCTATCTGCATTGCTGGTCGGTGTACTCGCCATTACGCTCGGTATCGCTTTTAAAGGAATGAACGTTTCTTTCCTGGTTGGGTGGGCATTTGCAATTGCAGCGTCAGCCAACTTGCCGGCTATTTTATTTCTGCTGTTTTGGAAAAGAACCACTGCTAAAGGCATTTCCTGGTCGATTATCACCGGAATCGTGGGTTCGCTGCTGATTATCCTCACCTCGCCAACCATGTGGGGACGCTACGGACTTAATCCGCTTGATGCCATACATCAGCTGGAAAATCCTGCTTTAATATCCTTTCCGCTGGCTTGTCTGGTTTTGGTAATTGTCTCATTAAATGGAAAACGGCAGCAAGCCGCCGTTCTCTAAAAAACTATTGGGGTTACGACAACCCCAATAGTTTTTTATTCAATTCTGTATCAGATCCAGCCGACGCAAAATCGTCAAAGGCTTTTTCGGTTACCCGAATAATATGGTCCTTAATAAAAACAGCTCCTTCGGTGGCACCGTCGACCGGATGCTTCATGGCGCATTCCCACTCCATTACCGCCCATCCATTAAAATCATAGGCTGATAGCTTACTGAAAATCGCTTTAAAATTCACTTGTCCGTCACCCAGCGAGCGGAATCTGCCGGCACGGTCTACCCAGTTCTGATAGCCGCCGTAAACGCCCTGCTTGCCGCTTGGGTTAAATTCCGCATCTTTCACATGGAACATCTTAATGCGCTCGTGATAATGGTCGATAAAAGCAAGATAGTCCATGCATTGAAGCAAGAAATGCGATGGGTCATAAAGAATGCATGCGCGTTTATGATTGTTCACTTTTTCCAAAAACATCTCGTAGGTGATTCCGTCGTGAATATCTTCACCCGGGTGGATTTCGTAACAAAGGTCAATGCCCTGTTCGTCAAACGCATTCAGGATCGGTGTCCATCGTTTTGCAAGTTCGGTAAAACCATCGTTTACCAGCCCTGCCGGGCGTTGCGGCCAGGGGTAGACCGTATGCCATAAAAGTGAACCGCTAAAGGTCGCATGCGCATTCAAGCCCATGTTTGCAGATGCTTTAGCGGCATACATCAGTTGCTGCACAGCCCATTCCTGTCGGCTTTTAGCATTATTATGGTATTCAGCGGGCGCGAAACCGTCAAAGAGCGTATTATAAGCCGGACTGACCGCAACCAGTTGGCCCTGCAAATGAGTTGAAAGTTCTGTAATTTCCATGCCGCATTCTGCCACGATTCCCTTGATCTCGTCGGCATAGGTCTTACTCTCAGCCGCTTTTTTCAAATCAATAAGTCTGGCATCCCAGGTAGGAATTTGAACGCCCCGGAATCCTAGTGATTTAGACCACTCACAAATTGACTTCAAATTGTTGAACGGCGCTTCATCGCCTACAAACTGAGCTAGAAATATAGCTGGTCCTTTTATTGTCTTCATTTTATGTATTGTTTATAATTCAACCTTAAGATAAAAATAAAATCCGACTGTAGCGTCCGAGGCATTCTTAGGAGACCGTTAATATTGATCATATTTTCAATTAAAGGGTTGTATACTTAAAAATATTGCATTGCAACCCGAATATGTTTGATAATTTCAATCATATATGGTACCTTTGTTTACAAATTATAAAAATTTAAAATTAAAGCATATATATATGTGTGGTATTATCGGAGCATTTGATTTAAAAGGACGTTCGGAAGAGCTTAGAACGCGTGTGTTGAAGATGTCGAAAAAAATACGCCATCGTGGCCCCGATTGGTCAGGGATCTTTAGTAGCGAAAATGCGATCATTTCGCATGAGCGGTTGGCGATTGTAGATCCCAAGTCGGGTAATCAGCCCTTATACAGTTCCGATGGAAAGATCGTTCTGGCTGCGAACGGGGAAATATATAATCACCAGGAGCTCCGGCTAAATTATCCGGATTATAACTTCAAAACAGAAACCGATTGTGAGATTATCCTGGCGCTTTATCAGGATAAAGGAGCGGATTTTCTTGACGAGCTAAACGGTATATTCTCATTCGTTATTTACGATTCTGAAAAGGATACCTTTCTTATCGCACGCGATCATATCGGAATTATTCCGCTATATATTGGTTGGGATTCGTCCAAAACCCTATATGTCGCCTCTGAATTAAAGGCTTTAGAAGGCGTTTGCGACGTAATTGAAACCTTCAAGCCAGGCCATTTTATTGATAGCACAGCCGGTCAGCATTTCCAGCAATGGTATAAGCGCGACTGGGAGTCTTTTGACAACATCAAAGACAACGAAACCGACATCGATAAACTAAGAAAGGGCCTTGAAGCAGCCGTTCACCGCCAGCTAATGTCGGATGTGCCTTACGGTGTGTTACTCTCCGGAGGCTTGGATTCTTCGGTTATCGCGGCGGTCACCAAGCTGTACGCTTCAAAGCGTATTGAGTCAAACGACCAGGAGAGTGCCTGGTACCCGCAGTTGCACTCATTTGCCGTGGGATTGGTAGGTTCGCCTGACCTGATAGCGGCTAAAAAAGCTGCCGATCATATCGGGACGATTCATCACGAGATCAATTTCAGTATTCAGGAGGGTCTTGATGCCATCCGAGATGTCATTTATCACTTGGAAACTTACGACGTTACTACCATCCGGGCTTCAACGCCGATGTATCTATTAGCAAGAGTTATCAAATCGATGGGTATCAAAATGGTGTTATCGGGCGAGGGGTCCGATGAACTATTCGGAGGATATCTTTATTTCCACAAAGCTCCGGATGCCGAGCGCTTTCACGAAGAAACTGTGCGCAAGATGGGCAAACTCCATTTATACGATTGCCTCCGGGCCAATAAATCACTTGCTGCGTGGGGAATCGAAGGAAGGGTTCCGTTTCTGGATAAGGAGTTTATAGACATTGCTATGCGCATTAATCCTAAGGACAAGATGATCCGTGAGGGGCGTATCGAAAAATGGATTCTTCGGAAAGCCTTTGAAGATTACCTGCCAGAGAGCATTGCCTGGCGCCAGAAAGAGCAATTCTCTGATGGGGTGGGCTATAGCTGGATAGATACTCTTAAGGAGCAGGCAGAAGCGAAAGTAAGCGATGAGCAATTGGCGAAAGCAGCTGAGAAGTTCCCCATCAATCCTCCACGGAACAAGGAAGAGTACCTGTACAGAAGTATCTTTCAGGAACATTTCCCTTCAGATTCCGCGGCCATGACGGTTCCCTCGGTGCCTTCAGTAGCTTGCAGTACCCCCGAAGCACTTGCCTGGGACGCTTCTTTCCAGAACCAGAATGATCCTTCCGGCCGGGCCATCGGCTCTGTTCATCAGGAGAGTTATCAGAAAGACAAACTTCCCGTATAAGACAATTTCTCAACCATGATAAGCGTCCCCGGTCTACATGATTCCGGGGGCGCTTTTTATTTCAGCCCGTTGACGTTTTAAAGACTCATTCCAACGTTTATAACCTTGAATGCTCATTACCGTATAGAAGACAGACAGGGCTGCGAAGAAATAAAGTTCCCGATCAGCATTAAGAAATATGGAGCAAGTATTGAGCACAGCCCAATAGTACCAGGTTGACAATACTTTCTTTGCTTCGAGGTAAGTAGCCAGAAAACTGAAGGTGGTTAACAATGCGTCAATATATGGCCGTTCCGAATCGGTGTGCGTGTCCATCAGGTATCCCAGGAACACACCAATCGTTGCACAAGTAAGCACTGCGATTATATGATAGGCAGTCTTCCAGGTGAGGATCGGAACGAAACTATTCTCTGCGCCAATTTTTTTACGGTGACTACTCCAATAAATCCAGCCATAGAAGCCTGCAAGTATGTAATAGAAATTCAAACCAGCTTCCAGATACAGCGTTACCTCCACGTATAGATAGACGGTGATGGCCGAAGCAAGGATTCCAAACAGCCAGCACCAGATATTTTCGCGAACCATCAAAACCAGGTAAATGATGCCGAATATCACAGATATGATTTCCAGAAAGGTATTAATATTCATAATACCAAAGTAAATCAATTTAGCCCACTAACGGAGGAAATACTGGAAATTTACTCATATTTCGGGCAGTCGACGGGCTTATAAGTGATTTCAAACGGCGCCTTCGAATCCCGTACTTGTCGTCCATCAGGTTGCACCAGCAATGGCTGCTGCTTTAAATAACCATCTTCCATCACAAAAACCACGTGTGATGTATCGCTGAGGCCTTCCTGCATATAACTCCATACCACGTCGATGGTATCGCCGCGTTTCTCACCTGTAATAGATCCGCGTCGCGCATCCTTCAGGTCCGGAACCCAATGATGTACTCCGCTTACCGAATCACCCTTCAATCGGATAAACACATAGGTCGAGTCCTGATGCTTTTCTCCATCTAGACGCAGAAAGCACCAAGCCTCGTCCGGTACAGTTTCCGGATTTTTATTGGCGGCTACGGTTGTAGAATCGTCGTTTTCAGAGGCGCTTTCAAGCGATCTCTCACCCAGACAAGACGAAAGAATTGTTGAGCAAATAAGAAGGGGAGCGAATACGCTGGCTATTATATTTTTCATAGGTGTTCGATAAATTGGATATCTTTCAATAATATTTGTTTGGGCAAAAACCAGTCCAAACAAGTTCGTCTTCTTTTCAAACAACCGGCCGTTCCTTCTGTTAGAATGGTAGCGCAATGTATCGACAGCTCATTATTGAAATTAATCAAAAAATTATGAAAAAAGAGATGAACAGAGTGATGGACTCTTTAGTAGATGTGGTTATACAGACAACCGAACATGTGAACATCAGTAATTCGGAACGTATTGTTTCAACGGTTGCCGGAGGCTTTATGGTCTGGAAAGGTTTAAAAGATACTTTTTCATCGCCTTCAAGTGCCTTTATAGAGATCGTATTTGGCAGCGCCTTGCTGTATCGGGGTGTTACAGGCTACTGCAGCATAAAGAACCGGCTGGACAATCCGCCTGAAGAAAAACCCAAAGCATATCTCATCGAAGCGATGTAGACCAGCCTATCGATGTAGACCAGCCTATAATTAATTGCAAATATTTAAATTGGTTAAATACAAATCGCTTAATCACAAATTGATTAAAAAAAAGAGGGCCGCTACAGAA
>DAIRDA010000154.1:0-5562 GCA_036796375.1 Albibacterium sp. | reverse complement strand
TCACGGTCGATCGACTGAAAACCGCCTTCGAACGTAGAGGCAATGATAACGATGTCAGTTTCGTTTACCAGCGAAATATTACATACAGCTACCTCACAAATCGTAGCGATCGCTCCGATTATAAAGTCAAAAGGCTTTTCATCCTGAATGTTCAGTATATTGTATTTCTTGAGTGCCTTTAATCTTCTTTTTTCACTCTCATTGCTTACTGGTTCCTCCATACTGTCTCTTTGAGTGTCAATGGCGCTTTTCAAAGATAAATATAGGATTTAAAAGGATAGGGTAACCCTTTATTATTTTATTTCCATCCCGCTGACGGTGAGTGACGATTCCGGATGAATGCTGCTTGTCAGGCGCTCAACGGTCGCACCCTGCAGGTTGATATGTCCGCCCTTGCCTGTCGTGAGCGAAAGGGAGTCGAGCCTGTTATTCTTTTCAATGTTCAGCACTGATCCGGTCCCGATAAAGAATTGCGAGTTCCCGAAGTTGTTTGACTTCAGGTGAATTACCCCGCCCTCGGCGCAGTTCAATTCCATACGCTCGCCGGAGAAGCCTGAAATACGAACTTCAAAGGGCAGGTGATACCTTCGTATTTCCTGTACGTTGCCAGTGCCGGTAGTCTCGCTCACTTCAATTCCGGTAATATCCGCTTTCAAAAGGTTCGGGGTCTGGATCCGTACCAATCTTGTGGGCTGATTAAAGTCCATCGCTTCCTCTTTCTGTTCAATGAAAAGCGTATCCCCGCGTTGCTTGATCCTTAACTCGAGTTCCTTATCTTTCTCAAGCGATACAGTGTCGCTTTGAACGATTTCAATGAAAACATTATTTGCCGTACGGAATTCAATGTGTTTGAACGATTGAATATCGATCATTTGCCCGGGTTCCCGCTGAACCTCGCTGTATAAGGTATATTCCCCTCGTTCGATCATTCCGTTTAGCTTCACCGCGTATAAAACAGGAACTACCACCAGGAGCGATGCAGTCGCAAGAAGCAATATTGTGCTCGTTTTCATAATCTTATTTTGAGTAATTTTCGTTTCGGTATTCGGTGTATTTCTCCGTTATTTCCTCCAGACTGATATCCAGCAGGTAAAGGTTTTTGAAAAAATTTGGAAGCTCGTGCTCCAGGAACCGACTCTTCTGATCTTTTTTAATTCGCGCCACCGCTTCTTTCTCTACAAAGAAACCCATACCCCGTTTATTGTAAATGATTTCCATTTGCTGTAATTGGTCATAGCTTCGCATCACCGTGTTTGGGTTTACTTCCAGCATGGCGGCCAGCTCCCGAACCGAAGGAACCTTCTCATCGGGGAGCCACCTGCCCAGCAAAATATGTTCGCTCACATAATCTGCAATCTGGAGGTAAATCGCCTCATTATTTTTGAATTCCATCTTTAAACCTCTCTTTCTTTCAATTTAAAATAGGCAGTCACCCAAAGGATTACCGTCAGCACAGCGATAGTCAGGTAAGCCCATGTTTCATTATTCTCTGCCGCTACCTTGGCCGGTCCTTCAACCGTATTAATCATAAGTGGCAAAAAGGGGAAGGGTATGCTAGACCCATCCGTCAGAGTAAGCCGATGATTCAGATACATGAATAGCAGGAAGGTGATAAAAGTGACCAGTGCAGTACTGACCAGGGTTCTTTTCCGGAAGCTGATGGCACCCAGGAAGGCTACCGAATGTACCAGCGCGTAAATCAGCAATCCCCAGCGTATGATTTGCCATTCCAGCTGCCAGAAAAAGAAGGTCCGTGGAAGATAGGCCGAGAAAAAGCTTTGTGTCAAATGATAGAGTGCCCAGGCGACTATCGTATAACCGACCAAGGTAACGAACCACCGGAGTATGTATTTTTCGAACGTCGATGCCGGTAGCATAATGGTCGGAAAAATGGATCTCGGATGATTATAATCCGTAAAGCTGATCACGGTGATGATAAACAAGCCCAGGTACATTCCGATTGCGAAGAAAGCCATTTGATCTTCATAGTTAATCATAAAGTCGCGAGAGACATTTAAGTTGAAAAAGTAAACGCTCGTTTGAAGGGCTAAAAATACCAATGCACAGCCCGCATAAAATTTCATGTTTTGGCGCATGTATTTATTGAAGAGCTTGCCTAAGCGGCTAACTTGAAAAGTATTCTCCATGTTATTGACGATTAAGATGATTTAATAAGGCATCGTTTTCAGCGACCACTCCATTGAAGAGTAATTCCAGGTCTGGCTTACTCACCGATCCGTTCTTATTGACTGAAATCGCGTGGATACCCCGGAAACTTTCTTCTGCATACAGGGCGTCTAATGCATCGCTCTCTTTTACTACTCCAAAAGTGAGTCGCGAGCTCAGTTCTTCGTTGCTGTTGTTTAAAACAATCTGCCGATTGTTCAAAATCAGCACACTGTCGATCAGGTTTTCCAGGTCGCGCACCTGATGCGTCGAAATCACAATCATCCGCTCTTCGTTGAACGCGCTGGCTATGATCTTTCTGAATTTCGCTTTCGAGGGAATATCGAGCCCGTTGGTGGGTTCGTCCATAATCAGCACGGAGGTATTAGAAGCCAGTGCAAAGGAAATCATGAATTTTTTTTGCTGCCCCAGGGAAAGCTTACTCAGAGAAGAGGAAAGAGGAACTTCAAAGTCTTTTAGATATTGCTCGTATTCTTCCTGACTGAAACGCGGATAAAAGGGTGCTGTTCCTTTTGAGAATCCCTGCGCCGTCAGGTCGGGTACGTGAATTTCTTCAGGTAAGTAGAAAATGTCTTCCAGAAAGGAGGGTTGTCGCTTCATGGGATTCGCCCCGTTTACCCGGATTTCTCCGCTGAGCGGATAGTTGAGGCCCGCCAGGCATTTAAGCAAACTTGTTTTACCAGCCCCGTTCTTCCCGAGCAAGCCATAAATATGACCCTTCTCCAGTTGAAGATTCAGCTCATGAAACAGCAGGGTTTTTCTGCTGTACCCGAAGGTTAATCGCTGTACATTTATCATTGGTTAGTGTATTAGTTAGATAGTACACTGTAAATGTAGTCCGTTGTTTCCATAAACGCAAACTTTTCGCAAAAAAAGTCAGGCGATGTTTCAAGTTCAATCGTAAAATGTGAAGAAATGCGGTATTCCGTAAAAAAGGGGTTCCAGTTCCTTCTTTATTTAGTTATTTTGCGACGTCTAAATTATTTCACTTTGGAAGAAAATACGAAAGGCGCCTTGCCTCAGGAACAGGAATTAAAACGCGGTTTAAAAAATCGTCATATTCAACTCATTGCTTTAGGGGGTGCCATCGGCACGGGTTTATTTCTGGGCGTAGGCCCTGCAGCCGTGTTAGCCGGGCCATCCGTTATTTTCGGGTATACCGTAGCCGGAATCATTGCCTTTCTGATCATGCGTCAACTCGGTGAAATGGTGGTTGAGGAGCCCGTATCAGGAAGCTTCAGTCATTTTGCCTACAAATACTGGGGCAAATTTCCCGGTTTCGCTTCCGGGTGGAACTACTGGATACTGTACATTCTGGTCAGCATGGCAGAGCTTACGGCTATCGGTATTTACGTTCAGTTCTGGTGGCCTGAAATTCCGCTCTGGGCATCCAGTCTTTTCTTTTTCTTAATAATCAACGCCTTGAACCTCACCTCTGTGCGCATTTATGGCGAGGCTGAATTCTGGTTTTCGATCGTTAAAGTAGTGGCCATCATAGCCATGATTATATTCGGTACCTACCTGCTGCTCAGTGGTACAGGAGGGGAGCGGGCCAGTATCACCAACCTATGGAACGACGGAGGCTTCTTCCCGAAAGGAATGTTTAGCCTCGATGAAAACGGAGGTTTTCAGGGGCTGCTGGCAGCCATGGCTTTAATTATGTTTTCTTTCGGTGGGCTGGAGCTTATTGGGATTACGGCTGCGGAAGCTGAAAACCCGGAGGAGAATATTCCCAAAGCGACCAATCAGGTCATCTACCGCATCCTGATTTTCTACGTCGGCGCGCTCATCATTCTTTTCTCCCTGTCACCCTGGAGAGAAATCACCACAGGCAGCAGTCCCTTCGTGGCCGTATTCAGTACCCTCAAAGGTTTTGAATTCGATGCGTTTGGCAGAACCTTTTACTTTACCAGTATCATCGCCAATGCACTGAATATTATTGTTCTCACTGCAGCACTCTCAGTGTATAACAGCAGCGTATACAGCAACAGCCGTATGCTTTTCGGGCTTTCCAAGCAGGGAAACGCGCCGCGCTTTTTACAAAAGCTTAATAAAAGCCACTCTCCGGTGATGGCGATTCTGGTTTCAGCCGTGTTTGCCGCCATCTGTATCGTCGTCAATAAACTGATGCCTGAGCAGGCACTCGGCATTCTTATGTCGCTTGTGGTTTCGTCGCTGGTGATCAACTGGTTTATGATCAGCATCACGCACCTGTACTTCCGCCGAGAGAAAGTCAGACAAGGCATCCGTCCGAAATACGCTGCCTTCTGGTTTCCTTTGACAAACTATATCTGCCTGATTTTTCTTGCGGGAATGTTAGGAGTGATCTGGGTTACAGGAATGAAAACATCGGTGGAGCTCATCCCCGTGTGGTTGCTGCTTCTCTATTTGAGCTATTGGTTTATTAACCGCAATAAAAAAACAAATCCCACAAAATAAATAATACCACAAAATAAGGCACAAAAAAAGCCGGCTAATTTCTTAGCCGGCTTAGGTAGCGGGGATTGGACTCGAACCAATGACCTTCGGGTTATGAGCCCGACGAGCTACCAACTGCTCCACCCCGCACTGTATCTTATATTGATCTTTTCTATCGCAGAAAAGTAATTGTTATCCGTTTTATTGGACTGCAAAGATAGAATTAAAATCTATACGGTGCAAATAAAAAATGAAAATATTATAATTTCCAACAGCACGGATTATATTTTGTTTCTTTGTAGGCACTAAAACTCATTGAAATATGTCACATAAAGCCGGATTCGTTAGTCTCGTTGGTAAACCCAATGCTGGTAAATCAACCTTAATGAATGCCCTGGTGGGCGAAAAGATGTCAATCGTTACTCCGAAAGCACAAACCACCCGCCACCGCATCCTCGGCGTTGTCAATGGTCCGGATCACCAGATTATCTTTTCAGACACCCCCGGTATTATCAAGCCTGTATACAGCTTGCAGGAATCCATGATGAACTTTGTGCAAGGGTCTTTGGTCGATGCAGACATTATTTTAATGGTAACCGACATCAACGAGAAACACGATGAGTCGGATATGATTGAGCGCATCCGCAAATCGGAGTCGCCCGTGGCTGTTTTGATTAATAAGATCGACAAGTCGACCGAAGAGTGGGTGAACAAAAAAATAAAATATTGGGAGGAAACCCTGCAACCTCAGGCTATATTCGCTATCTCAGCCACCCTGG
This sequence comes from Albibacterium sp., assembly GCA_036796375.1. Taxonomy (GTDB): domain Bacteria; phylum Bacteroidota; class Bacteroidia; order Sphingobacteriales; family Sphingobacteriaceae; genus Albibacterium. The sequence continues at coordinate 178 of DAIRDA010000154.1, read as the reverse complement.
GACATAATATCGAAGCGGTAAGCCAGTTTATTATGGCCAACCTGCCCGAGCACCCGGCTTACTACGAAAAAGATACGCTGACCGATAAGACGGAGCGCTTCTTTGTCTCCGAAATCATTCGCGAGAAGGTATTCAAGCTTTACGAGCAGGAGATACCCTATAGCACGGAAGTGATCGT
>DAIRDA010000153.1:0-5567 GCA_036796375.1 Albibacterium sp. | reverse complement strand
CGGTTTTGGTTCACGTATTAATTCTGGTTTCCCACTAATCCGTTCCTGAAGTCCCTGGAAAATGACGAACAGAACCGGGATCACAAATACGCCTAGAATCGTTCCGATAAGCATACCACCAACAGCTCCGGTACCAATAGCCTTATTTCCCACCGCTCCGGCTCCGCTCGAAAGCATCAGGGGAATCAGCCCGAAAATAAAGGCAAAAGAAGTCATCAAAATAGGCCGGAAGCGGGCTTGCGCACCTTCCAGTGCCGCCTTTACAATCGGCATTCCGTTGCGCCTCCGTTCAGCCGAAAACTCAACGATCAGGATAGCATTCTTGGAGAGTAATCCCACCAACATAATCAAGGTAATCTGTAAGTAAATGTTGCTGGTAATTCCGAAGATCGTCGCAAATATATACGTACCTGCCAAACCGATCGGGAGTGAAAGAAGCACGGCCAGGGGAAGAATATAACTTTCATATTGAGCGCTCAAGAGCAGATAAACGAACACAATTACCAGCAGGAAAATAAATAGCGTCTGACTTCCTGCAGAGATCTCCTCCCGCGTCATCCCCGAAAACTCATAGCCGTAGCCTACCGGAAGCGATGCAGCAGCCACTTCTTCAATGGCGGCAATGGCATCGCCCGAACTATAGCCTTCATTGGGTGCGCCGCTAATCTTAATGGCTGTATAGAGGTTGAAACGGGCAATGGATTGCGGACCGTAGACACGTTTCAGGCTGATAAAGGTACTGATCGGTGCCATCACACCCTGGGCATTTCTGACGAAAATATTGTTCAATCCTTCCGGATTCGCACGGTAGTCTGCTTCTGCCTGGTAGACAACCCGGTATTGCTTTCCAAACTGGTTGAAGTTAGAAGAATACACCCCTCCGTAATAGCCCTGCATCGTTCCCAGAATCTCGTTCACCGTGAAGCCGGCCTCCTTGGTTTTCTCCACATTTACCTCAATCTCATACTGCGGAAGATTTGGGTCGAAGGAAGTGGATGCATATTGAATCTCGGGCCGTTCGCTTAAAGCGGCTATGAAATCACGTCCTACCTTCGTGAAGGTCGCAATATCTGCACCCGAGCGATCCTGTAGCTGGAATTCGAAGCCTTGAGAAACACCAAATCCCTGAATCGTAGGAGGGGTGAAGAAGATTATTTTTGCTTCCTTTATACTGCTTGTTTTAGCAAAGAGCTTAGTCAGCAATGCGTCCACGCCCTGGTCCTTTCCTTTTCTTTCGTCCCAATGTTTCAGACGAATAATCAACATCGCGTAATTACTACCATTTCCGCTGATCATCCCGTTCCCGCTCACCCGCAGCACATTTTGTACTTCAGGCATTTCCCGAACAATCTTTTCAACCTCAATGGCTACCTGCTCTGTCCGCTCTACCGAGGCGGAAGCCGGTAAGGCAATGTCGGCCATAATGGAGCCCGTGTCTTCGTTAGGAACAAAAGCGGCAGGGGTAGTCACCATCAGGTAATAGAAAATTCCGGCGAAGGAAGCAATCCCCACCAGTGCAATCCATTTTCTTCGCAGCAGAAAGGAAACCGACTTGCGATATTTGCCGGTAGTTGCCTCGAAGCCCGTGTTGAAGGCAAGATAAAAGCGCTGAAGAAAATTTTTCTTTTTATGTTCGCCGGAATGCGGCTTCAGGAACAGTGCACAAAGGGCCGGACTCAGCGTCAATGCATTGACCGCTGAAAGGATAATGGCGACAGCCAGTGTCAAGCCGAATTGCTGATAGAACACACCCGCCGACCCGGTAATAAAGCTGATCGGTACGAATACAGCCGCCATCACCAGCGTAATCGATATAATGGCACCGGTAATTTCACTCATCGCATCCTTGGTCGCCGTGAGTGCCGATGTATAACCCTGATCGAGCTTGGCATGCACGGCTTCCACCACCACAATCGCATCATCCACCACAATACCAATGGCCAGGAGCAAAGCGAAGAGGGTCAATAAGTTGATTGTAAAACCAAACATACTCAAGAAAAAGAAGGTGCCCACAATGGCCACCGGAACCGCAATGGCTGGAATCAGGGTAGAACGGAAATCCTGAAGGAAAATAAACACCACCAGGAATACCAGAATGAACGCCTCTATCAGGGTGGAAACCACCTTGCTTATGGAAGCATCCAGAAAGTCGTTTGCATTAATCAGCGTCGTATATTCAATGCCCTTTGGGAAGGATTTTGAGGCCTCTTCCAATACATCCAAACTGCCCTGAATAACCGTCTGCGCGTTCGATCCGGCGGTCTGGCTAATGGCAACCCCTACGGAAGGTTGCCCGTTTAAGGTAGAGGAGGTAGCATAGCTCATGGCACCCAGTTCCAGTCGCGCTACGTCTTTCAAACGCAACAGCTGTCCGTCGGCCCCGCTGCGGATGATAATATTTTCAAATTCGCTGGTATTCGCCAGCCGCCCTTTGTACTTCAGTGTATATTGAAAAGACTGTCCGCCCCGCTCGCCGAACTGGCCTGGAGCCGCCTCAATATTTTGCTCGGCCAGTACAGCACTGATGTCGCTCGGAATCAATCCGTAAGTAGCCATTACGTCCGGCTTCAGCCAGATGCGCATCGCATAATCCATCTGTCCGAATGCCCGCGCTTCCCCCACACCCGAAACCCGCTTCATCAGCGGAACCAGGTTAATTTCGGCATAATTTTGAAGAAAGGTCTGGTCGTAAGCAGGGTCATTGCTATAGAGCGAGAAAATAACCAGGTTACTGCTTTGCGATTTGAAAGTCGACACTCCTGAACGGGTTACTTCCTGAGGGAGCTGACTGGTTGCACGGGCAACCCGGTTCTGCACGTTTACCGCAGCAATATCGGGGTCGGTTCCCGTTTTAAATACGATCGAAATCCGGGCGCTTCCATTATTCCCAGCGCTCGAACTCATATAAGCCATGTCTTCAACCCCATTGATTTGCTCTTCAAGGGGTACCACCACACTACTAAGCACTACTTCGGCATTGGCACCCTGATAATTGGCCGATACTACCACCGTAGGCGGTGCAATGTCGGGGTATTGGGAAACAGGTAAAGTAAACAGGCCGAGAAGTCCCAGTAATACAATCAAAATGGAAATTACCGTGGCTAATACCGGCCGTTCTATAAATCGATTAAACATAATTGTTCTTTATTATTTCAGACACGCTCACTGATGTGAAGCGCTGATTCCATTCGTTTAGTTGTTATCGATAGGCTTATAAAGGCTGTCGGCATTCACCGGAGCAGGTTTAATGGTAATGCCATCACGCAAGGTAGCCAAACCGTCGATCACTACCCGGTCGCCTTTCGCTAAGCCGTCTTCCACGATATAGAACTTTCCATCGTCGTTGTCCATCACGGCTACCGCCTTGCTGCTGATGCTTCCATCTTCAGCCACGATATAAACGAATTTTTTCCCCTGGATTTCATATGTCGCCTTTTGAGGTATCACAATGGCTGAATCAATCGTAATCGGAATTTTTACCGAACCACTGCTTCCGCTTCGGATCAGGTTGCCAGGGTTGGGGAAGGTAGCTCTGACGCTGATCGATCCGGTCGCTGTGTTGATGAGCCCGCCGGTGGTTTCGATTTTACCAGGATGTTTATATTCCGTACCATTGGCCAAGATCAGCGATACAGGAGGCATGGCCGCCAGCTTGTCGATCGTTGATGGCCCGCCGAAGTTACCTGCAATTTCAAGGACCTGTTTCTCATTGATCGAGAAATAAGCAAATATATTTGATACGTTCGAAACGGTTGTCAGCGGTAGCGGAGTATTGCTGCTCACCAGGCTTCCGATTTTATAAGGGAGTGTGCCAATAACGCCGTTTACCGGACTCGTTATGCGCGTATAGCCAACGTTGGTCGAGGCATTGGCTAAGGTAGCCTTCGCCTGGGCAAGCTGCGCCTCTTGCGATTGAAGGCTGAAAAGAGCCGACTCAAGCTGATATTTACTGATAATATTTTTTTCAACCAGCGGACGTACTTTGTTCACTTCCATCTGTGCAGAATTTACATTTGCCTGCGCAATCTGAACCGCCGCTCGGGCAGAACGGGCTTCCTGTTCAAACTGAGGGGCGTTGATCAGAAACAAATCCTGACCTTTCCGCACCGTGGCGCCTTCATCAACAAAAATCCGCTCAATAAAGCCTTCTACTTTCGGTCTGATTTCAATATTTTGCTGGCCTTCAATGGTGGCCGGGTAGGTGCTGTAGATCGTCGTGGTACGGGCTTCAATCTCGATAACCGGATAGGCTGCAGCCTGTTGTGCACCCGCTTTTTCTTCGTCCGCGCCGCCGCCGCCGCATGCGCTGACGACTAAGGCTACCGGTACGAAAAGCTGGAGTAACTTAGTTTTTGAGGTCATAAAAAATCGTGGTGTAATGGTTTGTTTCTCAAATGTACAATAAATGAGGTACAGCAGACGTTAAAAAACGTCAAAAGCGGAAAGCGCTGCGGTAATAAATTGGTTACAGTTGGACGGCTGTTTGAGCTACCTTCAGACTGCCTTTTGCTTCACCTTTTCGAAGCAAATGCGTAGCCAGGGAGAGTATTTTTCAGGGAATTCCTTCAATTCTTTTTCGAGCAGATCCAGGGACACATAGCGACAGTCGGCAACTTCCCCGCGGTTCAATACCGGTGGCGTATCGCTCTGCCCGAAAAACACATGATCCAGTTCATGCTCGGTTAGCCCATTGTTAAATTCAGCTCTGTATTGAAAGTGAAATTGATAGTCGAGCGGGCATTCCATGCCCATTTCTTCTGCAAGCCGGCGGTGCGCCGCATCTTCCACCGCCTCATCCGGGCGAGGGTGACTGCAACAGGTGTTGGTCCACAACCCCGGCGAGTGATATTTATCCAGCGCGCGTTGCTGTAAAAGCAATTCACCCTTGCTATTAAAAATAAATACCGAAAAGGCACGATGCAAGGCGCCCTTTACGTGCGCCTCCATCTTTTCCATCGTGCCAATTGATTGATCTTCTTCGTTAACTAAAACGACGTATTCTATCATGCCTTCAATGCTGATTCATAGTCGGGTTCCTGACCAATTTCAGGTACCTGCTCCTGGTAAACTACATTGCCCTCCTCATTAATAACCACAACGGCACGGCTCAGCAAACCTTTCAAGGGGCCATCCTGCATTTCAACACCGTATTCCTCGCCGAAATTGGAGCGGAAATCAGAAAGCATCTCCACATTCGTCAATCCCTTTGCCGCGCAGTATTCCGATTGTGCAAAAGGAAGATCTTTGGAAATACAAAGCACCACCGTGTTGTCGAGCGAGGAAGCCTCCTCATTAAATTTACGAACCGATGTGGCGCACACCCCGGTGTTGATGCTTGGGAAAATATTCAGGATTACCTTCTTTCCCTTATAGTCGCTCAAACTTTTTTCAGAAAGATCCGTTCCTACCAATGTAAAGTTTTTGGCTTGTTCACCAACAGAGGGAAGGCTTCCCCGTGTATTCACGCTATTTCCTTTGAATGTTATTTCTGCCATAATTTTATAATTTTTAAGTTTATGTTCATTTCAAATATAATGGATTATCAGGCTCATTACAATAAGCCTTCA
>DAIRDA010000152.1:0-5620 GCA_036796375.1 Albibacterium sp. | reverse complement strand
GTACGGAATATTTCCGTACATTTGTATTAGTAAACAATATATTATGGAAAAGCAACTATCAAAGAAAACACGTTTTGATGCCAAGATCCCCATGGCTCAGAAAGAACTCTTCGAACGCGCCGCCAGTTTAGGAGGATTCCGTACTCTTACCGATTTTATAATCAATACTGTACAAGAGAAAGCCACTGCAATTATTAAAGAACACAATATTATTCTTGCATCTGAAAAGGACCGGGAAATATTTTTTAACGCCCTAATTAATCCGACAGGCCCCAACGAAAAGTTAAAAGATACCGCAGAGCGCTACAAGAACTTCATAGTGGAGAACAGATGAGCGTCAGAATAGAGCCACTCAATCCTTCTTTAAATAAGAAAGACTTTAGCTGTGGTAAGAGGATGCTTGACAACTACTTGCATTTACAGGCGAGTCAGGATGTCAAACGCAAACTATGTGTTGTATTCGCGATGTTTGAAGCTAAAACCATAAAAGGATATTATACGCTTTCAAACGCATCTGTTCCTGCGGAGATGATGCCCGAATCCCTTAGAAAAAAAATGCCCAAGTCGTATGAGGCGCTTCCGGTAACGTTACTTGGGAGGCTAGCCGTTGACGCAAAGTTTAAAGGCCAGGGGCTAGGCGGTATTCTTTTAGTTGACGCACTTAAGCGGAGCTACGATTCGAGTAGAATTTTAGGGTCAATAGGTGTAATAGAGGATCCCCTAGACAGCGAAGCAGTTTCATTTTATGAAAAATTCGGCTTTATTCTTTTACCTGGAAGCGGAAAGATGTTTTTACCAATGGCAGATATTGCTAAACTTGGCTTATAAATACTTAGAATAGCACCCCTAACAAATGCCTGGTGGCTCTTCGAGCGACACAGTCGGTTATCAGGAAGGACAATACACCTACGCGTTTACGGCAGATAAACTGTTTGAGTGGGTGGAAGAAAGCCATACGCTTTCGATTAACGACAGGAAGTTTGCAAGTGGCATTAAGAACAACCAGCTGGTATCAAATGATTCGCCACTAGACGGGCCGATATTATACTTCGTGCGGGTTCAGTAATGTCTTTGAATAAATCAAGGTTCAATAACATCCGGAAGTTATTTGCTTTCCATCCTTGATTGCGAAATCAATTTCTGATATCCGACAGGTAAATATCAATGGCCATGCTGAAGGGTATAGGCTCATAAGAAGCGAATACAGTATCAAAAAGAATTTATAGCCGTTTTTAATACAGGTCATGACCTATAAGCCTAGCTGATACCTAACCGATCTCCCTGCTCCCTCCTGAATAAATGCACCAATTTCCTGCAATTGTTGCAAATCCCTTGTAGCGGACGCCTTAGATGTTTTAGTAATAGCGATATATTTCTTTGCCGTCATACCACCTTCAAATCCCTCTACGCCATTCTCAAACATCCTATTAATCGCTTTTAACTGACGCTCATTAAGTTGATCACGATACCGATCAAAAAATTTCGCTTTCAGTAGCGTAAACTGGACCAATTCTTTAGCGTCAATTTGTGCATCTAAGATAACTCGAGCAAAGTAGTTGATCCATTCAGTAATATCTAAATCTCTTTGCCCACGCTTTAACTGCTCATAATACTGTTTCTTCCCTTTTTCAATTGTTTTCGATAAGGAAAGGAGCACGGGACTCTTTATCGTTTGTGAAAGAGTAAACTCAGCCAATGCTCTACCGATCCGTCCATTACCATCTTCAAAAGGATGAATCGTCTCAAAATACAAATGGGCAATTGCGGACTTTAAGATGGCTTTAGAAATATCATCCTTTACCGGCAACTCAGGTTGATGGTACCATTTAAAAAACTGCTCCATTTCCATAGGAACACGATTCGATGGAGGAGCCTCGTAATGGACCTCTTCCCTACCGTATGCTCCGGATACAACCTGCATCGGCTCTTCTCCCGCACGCCAAACACCAGCATTAATTTTGCTATTATGTTCCAAGAGGGTCTTGTGCCAATAGCAAAGAATTTCATTAGATAACTCCTGATCGATGTGTTGATTAACATCTGTCATTAACTTTGCTATCCCTGAAGCTTTTTTATCTTTGATAGAGGTGTATTTTTGTAAGCCTAGATTATTTTTAATGGAAGACATTACATCTTCTCTGCTCATATATTCACCTTCAATTTCCGAGGTTTTGATAGCTTCAGAAACTAACAGTTCCAATAGAGCTTCTTGTTTGGATTCTTCATTGAGCCCTAAAAGAAGACCGTTCACCAATCCTAATTCCTGTGCAAACGAAATAGAAATTTCATGCAGTTTATCCGCCAAATAGGTGAACTTAGGCCAGTTTTTGTGTTGCCAAATGTACTTCATGAGCTGATAGTTCCTTCCATTTGGCTCAAATATACTAAAATTAATGAGCCGATTAAAGAGGGTAATCGGCTCATGTCTTTATCAATTGTGATGTAAAATCAGAGTCTAGCCTATAAGATTTTAGGTGAATCTAAGATTCAGGGAAAACCCAGGTCTTTTAAATTACATATTGATTATGATAGGGGTAGTAAATTAAGGTGCTCATCGGGAAAAACAATGGCGGTTTCAAGTGGTTGCATTGCCTGAGCTGGAACAGATTCAGCATAATTGCCTATTTCATTCTTCCATGTCTCCTCGCTATAATCCACGGCAGATTTGCCAAATCCAATTCTTTCTAAGGCGCTTATGTTCCATTCCTGCTCGAAGTGACTGGGCAAACAAAGCATAAATACCCGGTTTTTGATACCCGAATAAATGGTTCCGTTACCACCATGGCAAATCATGAGCTTACATTTTTGGAGTACCTGATCAAGATTCACAAATGGAAAAGAAACAATATGAGGAGCAGACAACACGTGATTCGTATCACCAGTGACCACGATGGCATATTTAGCGTAGAACGGGTCATTTAAAAAGCGTATGGACTCCCAATCGCCGGTACTCCCCATGCAAATGCAGAATACGGGTCGGCCGGCAATGGCTTCCTCAAGTTGATTATCATCCATCGGTGCCGCATTATAAATTAAGGGGCCGATTACTCTATAAGACGATGGCAGCGGCTTTAGTGGAAATAGTGTCGTTGAATCGCAAACAAAGGTTTCATTCCCTTCCATTTCAGCAAGGTAATCGCTTATTTTTGTTAAACCATACTTTGTTCTGATCGCATTAAAACCTCTTTGAATACGTTTAAAAGCAATTATTTCGCCCAACCTTGTGAACCACTCTTCAATAGGCGCCGGAAAATTCCTGAGGAATAGATAAGCTTTGTGGCTTCTGGAAATTTTTCTGGTGAACTGATAATGCTTGGTCATGTAAGCATTTAACAGGGAAATATGATGCGTGCCTGTTATTTCAGCGGCCATTTTTAATGAGGGAGCCATATCACCAATCACCACATCGGCATTCAATTCCCTGATAGCCCTTACCTGATCCAGCATCACCTCTTCCACATCTGCAGGGTTTAACCAGGAAAAATCAAAGCGACGGGAACAGCGCATCACCTCCGATGCGTTAAATTGTTTAGCACGAAAAACCTGATAGCCTTGCTTTAATACAAATTCGTCGTATTCAGCTGAGCTGATAAAATATATTTGATACTCATCAGGATGATAGCGATCTGCTAAAACCAGGCACCTTAGGTAATGTGACAGCAAGTTAAAGGGAAAGAAAAGTATTGTCTTTTTAGCCATCGTTATCAACAAATTATGGTTCAGAATCGAAGCCATTTTTCCGACCCGCCATTGTAACGATAACTAACAAGGTGATAACGTGGATAGTTTTTTGCCAATAGATGAGTGAACTCGATGTCTTTCTACAAAACGGACAACTTTTGAGCTGTTCGGAATTTCCGATCGGTTGACCTTGCCTGTAATTCATCAGACTGGAATATATGCACTAGAGTATGCGCCTACGAATTATATAATAGCGTTTTACACCGACAAAGATGTGCATTAGATGTTTTGTTACTGCTTTTACCGCGGGCGTAGGCTTATTCGGTATATGTTTTCTCGAGAATCGAACAATTGCATTATTCTTCTATGTTTCTGGCTTGCAGTTATCGCAAAACTTGCGACAACTAATATTTTATAAGAACGCAGAGACGTTTTTTAATTCAAAATGATTCGACTGCTGCTTAACTAAAGTCCAACTGCCTTTCGGCAGTTAGCAATGTTACTTCCCAATACAAAACTTCGAAAAGATATTCTCGAGTAAGTCATCCGTAGTCACCTCTCCTACTATCTCGCCCAGGTAATGCAAGGCTTGCTTGATATCCATCGCCAGGAAGTCGGAGGTGATGGGGTTGTCTACGTTCATCAGCACGCGGTTTAGGGCTTCCTCGGTGTTCTTCAAGGCTTCTACGTGGCGGATGTTGGTTAATATGGTTTCGTTGGTATTGATATTCTTTAGATTGACGGTTTCGAGCAGGCTGTCTTTCAATGCTTCCACCCCTACTTGTTCTTTAGCGGTGATGAATTGCACGTTCAGTGCTTTCAGCGCGTCTTTCTGAGTGGGATCTAGCAGTTCGGCTTTATTGACGAAGAACAGGTATGGGATGTCTTGTTTCTTCAGGCCGTCGAGCTGGCTTTCTATTTCGTCATAGCTTTGGGTGGCATCGGCCATATAGAGGATGAGCTTGGCTTGCTTCATCTTTTCCAGGGTGCGCTCTACGCCTTTGGCTTCAATGAGGTCGGCGGTTTCGCGGATGCCGGCGGTGTCGATGAAGCGGAATACGAGCCCGCCGATATTGATTTCGTCTTCGATGGTATCGCGCGTGGTGCCGGCTATGTCGGACACGATGGCGCGGTCTTCATTCAGCAGACCGTTGAGCAGGGTTGATTTGCCTACGTTGGGTTTGCCGGCGATCACGATGGGGATGCCGTTTTTAATCACGTTGCCAAGTTCGAACGACTGGATCAGGCGGCCGATCACGCGATTAATTTGCAACACGAGCGCCTTGAGCTGGTCGCGGTTGGCGAATTCTACGTCTTCCTCGGCAAAATCGAGTTCCAGTTCTATCATGGAGGCGAAGTGGATCAGCTGTTCGCGCAGGCCCTGCAATTCGTCGGCAAAGCCGCCACGCATTTGCTGCATAGCAATATCGTGTGAGGCTTTGGAGTTGGAGGCGATCAAATCGGCCACAGCTTCTGCCTTGCTTAGATCGAAGGCTCCGTTTAAAAAAGCCTGCAGTGTGAATTCACCGGGTTTGGCGGCACGGGCTCCGTTTTCAATCAGCAGACTGATGATGCGCTGGATGATGTAGGAGGATCCGTGGCAGGAAATCTCAACCACATTTTCTTTGGTGTACGACTTCGGGGCGAGGAAGAGGGAGACGACGACTTCATCGAGGATGGCTTCCTGATCCATAATCAATCCGAAATGAAGGGTGTGGGTGGCCTGTTTGGTGAGGTCCTTTCCCTTAAAAACGGAATTGGCAATGCTCACAGCATCTGGCCCTGAAAGGCGGATAACGCCCAGGGCTCCGCTGCCTGTAGGGGTCGATAAAGCAACAATGGTTGGTGTAGTCTCCATGCCTGCAAAGATAGGGTATTTCGCCTAATCGATGCTTTGGTAGCGCTTGAAGTTTTCCTCGAAGGCGGCGGCCAATTTTTC
>DAIRDA010000151.1:0-5623 GCA_036796375.1 Albibacterium sp. | reverse complement strand
GTATAAAAATTGAAACTGCTTTCTACAGTGCAAAACCTACTGAGAAAGACAATACGCGGTTGGTTTGCTTGTAGTTGGCATTATCAGGAGCGATGTCAGACAAGCCCAGGCCGTAACCAGCACCCAGTGTAAGGCCGCTGCTCAGCTGATAGCCAGCCTGAAAGTTTACTCCAAAATCAGTACCTTTTTGGGTTGCATCTGATCCGAAGTCGAAATCACGCTCAATTTCTCCCCAGTCACCTTCATATGTATTTTTTCCAGAAATACCGAAAGCCGCGTAAGGACCAGCACCTAAGAAGAAGTTACCTTCTCCGGCGGGGAATTTCGCTACTGCGTTTACCGGAACTTCAATCCACATGGTGTTTTGCTTCAGTTCGCCCAAGTCATTATCCATTAATTTAGCACCTTTTCCCTGAAGTGAGATTCCGGGTTGAATAGAGAACATCGGACTAACCGGTGCATCTAAATAGGCAGTTACATGGAAATTCGTTGCAGACTCAGTTTCGTCAGAGAAATTTCCATTACTGAAGTGATACGTAGGCAAGTTTACTCCGGCTTTAATACCGTATCCTATTTCCTGGGTCTGAGCAAAAGCGCCGAATCCGAATAATACTGCTGTGGCAGATAAAATTAACTTTTTCATAGTGTTTCTATTTTGTTCCTGTTTAATTGTTAAAACACCGACAGCTTTGCAACTGTTAAGCCAAAAACACGAAGAAATCTATAATTATCTGATTTACAAATAAATGTGATTTTGTAAGATTCGCTTGAGGGTGTACTTAAAGGACTACATTTCCAAAAAATCCCCAGCTTTCTTTCTTACTTTTGCATTGTTAAATATCCAGTGACTATGAACGGACAAAACAGAAAAGACATTTATCCAGGGCTTCCCGTAGCCATTATCCTGAAAAAGGACCAGCGAAGCGGCAAGACCACAGAAGGGATCGTAAAAGACATCCTCACCTCATCGGCATTCCATTCCAGGGGTATAAAGGTTCGTCTGGACGACGGACAGGTGGGAAGGGTAGTGGAGATCCTGGGAGAAGATTAGGCCTGTTGTTCTTCCTTCAGGTCGTTTAGCAACTGCAGAAGCTGCCGTTCGGCCTTTTCCATATCGGTCATCTTCCCGCCTTTTCTCACGGCTTTTTTGAAATAAGGCACGGCCAGGCCGCGCTCATATGCATCCACCAGCGAGTCTGATACATAATACTTCTTACATACCGTTCTTGTGTTCCCCAATTTAGACGCAACATAATCGTACATTTCGATAATGTTCCGCCTGCATTGGGTCACATTCTCAAAAGGCTGCAGTTCACACAGTTTACGAAAGGCCCAGACAGTTCCATACCAGGTTCTGAAATCTTTGGAAGTGAATTCCTGCCGGGTGCACTGTTGAATATAACTGTTCAGGTCACCCGAATCCAGTTCACTAACCTGTCCTTTTTCGTCCAGGTACTGAAAAAGCGATTGTCCGGGAATTTCCTTCACATCCTTCAATCGTTTCGCGAGGGACCGATTGCTTACCTTAATCTTGTGAAGCACACCTTTTTTTCCCCGAAACTGAAAGAATATTTGCGAACCGTCTATTTTTACATGCCTGTTGGTTAAGGTGGTTAAGCCATAGCTTTGGTTTTGATCCCGGTAGTATCCGTTTCCCGCCCGAATCAGCGTTTCCTCCATCAACAGCAGCGCAATGGCCGTTACTTTCTCGCGGTTCATGGTTTTTCTCCGAAGGTCCTTTTGAATACGTTTCCGGATACACGGCAATGCCTTGCCAAATTCAACTATCCTGGCGAATTTATTCTCATGACGTAATTTTTGCCATTCCGGATGATAGATATATTGTTTCCTTCCCTTCACATCCTTTCCCGTTACCTGCAGATGGCCATTCGGTTTCGGGCATATCCATACTTCCTGCCAGGCCGGAGGTATAATCAGTGAACGCAATCGCTCCAGTACCGAAGGATCTGTAATCCGCTCGCCTTTGTAATAATATGCGAAGCCCTTGCCCTTCGCAACACGGGTATATCCTTCTATCTGATCAGGGATGTATCGCAACCCTGGCGGCAGATTATTTTCTGGTTGGTTCATATTTGCTCGATAAACCCCAGGTGAACCGAATTTGTTTTGATCAAGATGTTTGGGGCCGTCTGAATAATGTACTTTCCGTTATGGGTTTTGCAGAAATGCTTTTTTGTTATCTTTGAAAAGAGTCAATTTTTAACGCAGCATGAAAATAGCCACTTACAATGTCAACGGAATCAATGGTCGCCTGCCGGTACTACTGCGCTGGCTGGAAGAAAGCCAACCCGATGTTGCATGTCTTCAGGAGCTCAAAGCCCCACAGGAGAAATTCCCTGAAGAGGCGATCCGAAATGCCGGATATCATGCTATCTGGCATGGCCAGAAAAGCTGGAACGGCGTAGCCATCCTGTCGAAAAGCGACGATTTGGTTGAAACTGCCCGCGGTTTGCCCGGAGAGCCGGAAGATGATCAAAGTCGTTATATTGAAGCTCGTATTCAGGGAGTTACCGTGGGTTGTCTATATTTGCCTAATGGAAATCCGGCTCCGGGGCCCAAGCTGGAATATAAGCTTCGATGGTTCCAGCGTTTCGCCCGTCATGCTCAGGAGCTGCTTCAGTCAGGAAATCCCGCCGTTCTGGCCGGTGACTACAATGTTATCCCGACCGAACTCGATGCCTATAAACCCGAACGATGGGTGAAGGACGCGCTTTTTCTGCCGGAAGTCCGTGCCGCTTTTCATGAGTTGCTGGAGCAGGGCTGGACCGACGCCCTTCGTACACTATATCCTGATCAAACCATCTACACCTTCTGGGATTATTTCAGAAATGCCTACGCCCGCGACGCCGGACTCCGGATCGACCACTTCCTGCTCAGCCCCAATCTGATGCCTGAACTGAAAGCAGCGGGTGTTGATCGCCATGTACGGGGCTGGGAAAAAACCAGTGACCATGGCCCCGTTTGGATTCAGTTATAGCAACAGCAAGTCATCCTTCAGAGCAATCGCTGTTGATTAAGTTCATGGATGCTTCCGAGCAAAGATAGCTGTTGCCCATGTACACATGATTGATCGCGAAAAGCAATTCTTCAGATCCCAGGCCTTTAATCAGGTAACCTCTGGCACCCGCACGGAAGGCCTGCTTGATATAATGTTTTTCATAGTTCATGCTTAATACCATCACAGGGAGCTCAGGTTTGCTATTTCCTAACGACTGAATCAGCTCCATACCGTCCATGCCCGGCATATTTATATCGGTAAGTACCAGGTCGGCCTCCTGGCCTTTTTCCAAAAGACGGACCACTTCCTGCCCGTCGCTTGCTTCGCCCACCACTTCGACGCCGCCCTCCAATTCAAGGAGCAACTTAATGCCGTCCCGAATAAGGAGGTTATCTTCTGCAAGTATAATCTTTATCATTTCGTATTGGTCTTGGTATCCATAGGAGTGTAACTCAAAGGATGCCAATTGGTTTAATGCAAGAGGTGCTTTTCAGTAAAAGGGGTATAAATGTCGTTTGCAGGGAATGTACCCGACTGATGGTTCCGGCCGTTGGCTATGCAACGGTTTTCGTCAGTTCCCGGCGCCTCATCAGTTTTTGAATCAGGGTTTTCAGTTTTGTTTCATAATCTTGCCGCAACCATTCGGTGTAGTTTTTAGTTACTTTGCCAAGGCATTTTCCATATTGCTTCACCCGCCAGTTGATTTCATCAGAAAGTTCGTTTACCAAATCGAGTGCCTCCGGTATCGTCTCGCTGTTATCTACACACATCAGGGCGTGCTGGCGTATGGAATCTCTTATCACAATTTTTGGCTTCTGCTGCTTTTCCAAAGCCTCTTGATGAGCTCTTTGTATATCGAAGGAAATTTGGGCACTGTTTGGAAATTTAGACCGCATCTCGGAAGGCATATGGTGCAGTTCGTAGCTTGTATGGCTTTTTATGCTTTCGTTATAAGCTTCCGGGTTTTCAAACACAGCTTGCCAGTCAAGCGGAGCATTCCATTCGCCAAAGCGGTCGGTGTTATTTCCCAAATCAATGATGGTAAACTTCTTTTTCTTAGGCAACCAGCGAGCACCTCGGCCGATCATTTGATGGTATAAGGTGAGCGAATTGGTGGCTCTGTTGAGAATCACCGTTTGCACCGTGGGTTCGTCAAAACCCGTTGTTAATATCGATACGGAAGTGAGTATGGCGCCTTTTGTCTTTTTCAACCATTTCAATATCTCCGATCGCTCGGCCGGGGAGGTTTGATTATCGAGATGCCTGATAGGATAGCCTAAATCAGTGAACACCTGAAAAACTTTTTTTGAAGTGAAAATCCCGTTATTGAAAATAAGCGTCTTTTTATTTTTTGAGTGCGACTCGTAGGCATGGACCAGCAAATCCAACATCGCCGCAGATGAGTACAGTTCATCCGATGAATTCACTGTAAAATCGCCCTGCTGACCAGTGATCAGCGTGTTTAATTCAACGTCATACCTCCACGTCGTCGGCTTTGCCAGGAAGCCCTGGTCGATTAATTCTGTAATGCTTTCCCCCACGATCAGCTCATCATAACTCTTATTCATGGGCAAGTCGCTGTCTGAACTTAAAGGGGTCGCCGTAACACCGATGATGGTTGCGTTTTCGAATTCATTGAGCAATTTATAGAAGGAATTATGATGCGCTTCGTCGATGATGACTAATCCAAATTTATTCGCGTCAACCTGTCCGGCCTCGATCCGGTTTTTCAAGGTTTCGATCATGGCCACATAACAGTCGTACTGATCTTTCCGGGTGATTCTCTTGACCGCACTATTAATGATTTTATTTCTGATCCCGGTGGTTTTCAACGCAGCGGAAGTTTGCTTACAGAGTTCGATCCGGTGCGTTAAAACGATAACCTTCTTTTGGTATTTTTCAATGAACCGACGGGCAATCTCAGAAAAAATGACCGTCTTTCCACCGCCGGTGGGCAGTTGATATAATAATCTGTAGTTCGGCGGATTCTTTGCCATTGTATCAAATAGCGCATTAATATCCTTTTCCTGGTATTGATATAATTCCCTGGTATTGCGGTCAGCGGTAGCCTCGGTGTGATTTTCCATGCTCAATAAACCCCTTTCCGGTTAGAAGGTTTTGATCAAATTCCTGCAAGCAGATTATTCCTCGTAGTTTTACCGCAATGAAATATTTTCTTCTGTTTTTTAAAATCTCTCTGCTCTTTGTTTTCAGCACCGCTCAAGGGCAAGACACGCTTTCCATCGTTTCCTGGAACCTTAAAAATCTTGGCAAGAGCAAAGATGCAAGTGAAATCACCTATATCGCCCAAACGGTCAGAAATTTCGACATCATCGCCATTCAGGAAGTTGTTGCCGGCCCGGAAGGCCCGAAAGCAGTTGCCCGTCTGGCCGATGAACTGAATCGTAAAGGCGCCAAATGGGATTACCGCATCAGTAACCCAACCTCTGGAGGAGGGAATAAATCTGAGCGTTATGCCTTTATCTGGAAAACCGCCCGGTTAAAACTCATAGGCCACCCCTGGCTGGAATCGAAATATCATCGGGAGATCGTCCGTGAGCCTTATTTTATCCGGATGGAGTCGGCAGAAGGCATATTCACCCT
>DAIRDA010000150.1:0-5630 GCA_036796375.1 Albibacterium sp. | reverse complement strand
GGCGTTACGGTTATCAGTTCATCCACTTGCGTCTGATCTAAAAATTCCTTCACCTGCTTCTTCACCGTTTCCTTATCCCCAATGAAGGAATACTTCAGCATCTGATGCAGGGACGGGTGACGCAACATCTCTACCAAGTCGCCGGTAATGGGCGTCGGTGGTTGAAGCGGACTCGATACGCCGGTAAGCACACCCATAAACATCCGGATCAGGGTGCTGAACAAGGCCTCCGCTTCCTCATTGGTATCGGCCACAAAAGCGTTTACGCCTGCCATGGTGTAAGGTTTCTCCAGAAACTCAGAGGGCTGAAACTCCTGGTGGTAAATTTTCAATGCTTCGAACAGATGCGCAGAAGCGAAATGGCTTGCAAAGGAATAAGGCAACCCCTTTGCGGCCGACAGGTGAGCGCTATCCGTGCTCGATCCTAAAATATAAAGTTCTACGTCCGTTCCCTCGGCAACATTCGCCCGTACAGGAGCGCGCTGATTATCGAGCGACAAATAGGTCTGTATTTTCTCTACTTCCTGGGGGAACGACTGAGCCGCCACCATAAAATCAGAGCGGATCGCCTGAGCCGTCTGGCGGTCGGTTCCCGGCGCGCGACCCAGTCCCAAATCGATGCGGCCAGGATATAAGTGGGCAAGCGTACCAAACTGTTCGGCCACCACCAGCGCAGAATGATTCGGAAGCATTACGCCCCCCGACCCTACGCGGATTTTCTCGGTATTGTCGGCCACATACCCAATCAGGATCGACGGAGCACTGCTTCCGATATTTCCCGCGTTATGGTGTTCGGCAAACCAAAAACGTTTGTAATGGTGTTCTTCTGCGGTCTTTGCAATCGTGAGTGAGTTGTTGAGCGTCTGTTTCAGTGTAGCACCTTCAGGTACCATTGCCAGTTCAAGTATGGAGTATGCAATTTTTTTCTTCGCCATGGATTTTCATTTTGTTATCAACAAAGTTCGCAAATTTTGCTTTACTTTGTATAGTACTTACCAAAAGGAAAGTAGATCTAATGTCAAAATAAGACCATGGCAGCAAAGAAAGAACACGCATGTTGTATCGATACGGTGAAGCCCGTACGCGATGCGTTGGAGATAATCAGCGGGAAATGGAAGCTTCCGATCATCATTTCAGTAGCCGCCGGAAACGACCGGTTTACCGATATCCAAAACAGTATCCCCGGAATTACCCCGAAAGTATTGGCCAAAGAACTGAAAGAACTTGAACAGCACAAGCTGATAAAGCGCCTGGTAATCGACGAATATCCGGTAAAGATATCCTATCGCCTGGAAGACTATGCAGAAACCTTAACCCCTATCATTTATTCACTAAAGGAATGGGGAGAAAATCATCGCGCTATTCAAACGGCGATTTCTTAACTTCATCCGGAATATCAGCCGACAAACTACCGAGGAATACCACCACATCTTTTACTTCATTTTCAGACAAGTCCACTCCTCGCTGCAATTTCGCCATCAACCGTACCGCCTCGTTCAAGTCTTCCACAGAACCATCGTGAAAATAGGGCCAGGTATGGGTAATGTTGCGTAAGCCGGGCACCTTAAAAAAGTATTTTTCTGCTTCGTTCTGGCTTATGTCAAACACTCCGGCGTCTACTTTCTGAGAGTGCGTCTGCTCCCAGTAATCCTCGTACAAACCAAATTTCATAAGCATTTGTCCACCCAGTGCCACACCGTTATGGCAGGTAATACAGCCTGAACGGATGAAGATGTCCAGTCCCTTTTGTTCCTGCGCCTCTAAAGCCGTTATATCACCTTCCAGATATTTATCGAAACGGCTTTCCGGCATCAGGGTTCTCTCAAAAGCCCCAATGGCGCGGGTAACGTTCTCAAATGAAATGGGATCCTGATCGTCTCCGAATGCTTTCGGAAAAAGTTCCTGATATATATCTACGGCTTTCAGGCGCTCAACCAGTTCCTGCTTATTTTTGATATTGTGTTCAATTGGATTCAGTATCGGCCCACCAGCCTGTTCTTCTACATCGGCAGCGCGACCATCCCAAAACTGCATCTTATGCAATGCGGCGTGAAATACCGTTGGAGAATTTCGGCCACCGCGCGACTTCTGGTCGTCGCCCAGCGAAAACTGTTCGTTATCTACACCGAAGTTGCTCAGGCTATGGCAGGAATTACAACTGATGTTTCCCTCGCCCGACAAGCGGGTGTCGAAGAACAGATATTTCCCCAGTTTCACCATGTTCTCATCCGGGGGTTGCACATCGACCGAGGAAATCGGCTGAAAGTAAATTTGCGCCTGTTCTAATAGCTTTTCGGCTTCCTGATTGTTATAAGCCGATTTAGATTTCTGGTCTGTATTGATGCAGCTAATCACTACAAAAAGACAGATAGCGGTAAGTACCAGTAGTTTCTTCATAATCATGCGGTTGGTATTGTTCATCGAGGCAGAACCGAAGTTCTTCTCAAAGAACGATTGAGGTGGCCGGAATGTTTGAAAATATACGTTATCCGGAATTAATCGTACCTTCAATTCCCTGGTTAAATGCCTTGATGAAAGCATTTTTAAGAACCCCGATAAAGGTAGTCCACCCATCCGTATCCGGATCGTTCAGGTTTCCGGAAATCGGCACCCGTGTCGCTACTTTTTCGGTCTTCGGATTCTCGACCGTTTTCACCAGAAAGCCAACTACGGCCTCCTTTGCAGCCTGAAGAATTCCACCCTCTTTCTTGTCCTCCTTCCAGTCCAATACCTTCACGCCTTTGATAAACGGTTTCACATATCCCTCGAAACTCCCGTTTTGAGCCTGAAGCTCCGTATACATATCAAGCGTTCCCTTTTCCACATCAATCTTCGCCTTCGCTTCAATAAAATCGTTCAGACTGGTCAGTTTTACTCCTGTCAGGGCCGCATCCACATCAAAGTCAGGAGTTTCCTTCATCGCATTAACTTTCATATCCACTTTCAGCTTGCCCCCTCCGATCGAAGTGCCGACAAGGTGTACCGTAGAAGGCAAGGGAGTGGCCGCATCTTCCACATTGGCCAGGTTCAGCGCCGTTAACTGCATATTACTGATGCTCAGATTGACATCAGGCTTGGAAGAAAAATCGAGGTAAGCAATCTTGCCGCTGTCCACTTGCAAACGGTTGACGGTCATGGGCATCAGTGCCTTCAACGTCTTGGTCCAATGCTCTTTTGAAGGCTCCCTGGAATCGTCGTCCTTACCCGCTACGATATGAATAACCGGTCTATCCAGCACGATTTCGCCCACCAATCTGCCTTTAAAGATCGCTCTCCACTCCAGCGACAGGTCCGCACGTTGAATTTGAAGGAAAGGATATTCTTTTGGATCCGTGTGTTTGCGGAGCTCAAGTCCATCAATCACATACGCCCCCCGGATCAGGCGAATATCGATGTCTTGCACACGACCTGTGTATCCTGGCAACTCGCTCAATGTCCGGTTCACATAACGTTTAACGATTGAGGGTAGCATCAACCGTATCACGATCAGCAGTAAAACGATCCCTATTAATATCCAGTAGCCTGTTTTGAGCTTCTTCCAGTTCATATAGACTAAACTTCCAGGCGTTTTATTTGTTTCATACAGAATTCATAGGATGATGACCAACGACCATGATGATGACCGACGATAACAAACAAACCCTGATGAATGCCAATGCCGCCATCAGCAGAAGCGATCATGAAAGCTTCCTGGCCTACTGTACAGACGACGTGAAATGGAACTTCATCGGCGAACAGACCTTAAACGGAAAAGAGGCAGTCCGCCAGTATTTAAGAGAGACATATCTGGAGCCGCCGCAATTTGTAGTTGAAGAACTGATCGCCGATGAAGATTTCCTATGTGCTACCGGAAAAATTAGTCTGAAAGACAAACAAGGCGTATCGACAACCTACTCCTATTGCGACGTCTGGCGTTTTGAGGACGGAAAAATGGCCGAATTAAAAGCCTTTGTCGTAAAAGATGATGTCTAGACGAAGGCGTCTATAAACGACCATTCAACACTTCGGAGATTTCCTCCAATACCGCCGAACTGAAGGAATGCCGGCCGCTCAGCCACCGGTGAATCTCGTCGGGATTGATATCGACGGCAATTGCCAGGTCGGTCGCTGACAGACCTTTTTCCGCCAGGCGTTCAGACGCTTTCGCAGCAAGTTCATCATTCTGCTGTGTCAGTTCTTCGATGGCCGGGTTCCCGGTTTCTTCAAGCCAGATGGATATAAAATCGTTCTCTTCCATATTTTTCGTCGATATTAATTGTCAAGCTCAGGGCTTTCTAGCAGCCTAAGCTGGCCGGCAAATTTGCGATAAAATCAGAAAAGATTAAAAAAACATTTAAATTAGGGTGTTAATCAGTCAGATAAACCCGAAACAATGAGAACAGCGACCATCATATTAGCGATATTGGCATGCATCTCCATGATATATTTCTTATTCTTCAGCACCGTAAACAGAGACATGGGTTATACATCGATGGTGTTAGTTTTCGTCATCCTTGCTTACCTAAAGTTAACCGCCAACAACGGAAAGAATACAGATAGCGACGTTCGGTGATGAAAAACACCACACTTCTCCTGCTCTTCTTCGCTGCCCTATGTGTTTTAACCGGCTTTTCAAATGCACAGCTTCCTGCCAGTCAGGAATACCCTGTCACCCTCAAGCAGGCTTTCAAGGATAAATTCTTTATCGGCACCGCCCTCACCACATCGCAGCTCCGAGGGTCAAACCCGCAAGCCATTGAGGTTGTCAAAGAGCATTTTAATTCGATCGTTGCTGAAAATTCCATGAAAAGCATGTATCTGCAGCCCAGGGAAGGTGAATTTGATTTCAGAGAGGCCGATCGCTTCGTCGAATTCGGTGAAAAACACGGCATGAAAATCATCGGGCATACGCTCATTTGGCATTCACAGGCTCCGAAATGGTTTTTCGTGGACCAAAGCGGACAGGATGTTTCCCGAGACGTGCTTATAGAACGCATGCGGAGCCACATCCAAACCGTCGTATCGCGTTACAGAGGTCGCATTCACGGATGGGATGTTGTCAACGAAGCGGTTCTTGATAACGGAGAATGGCGAAAGAGCAAGTTCTACGAAATTATCGGCGAAGACTTTTTCAAATTGGCATTTCAGTTTGCCCACGAAGCCGACCCCGGTGCCGAGCTCTACTACAACGATTACAATACTGCCATTCGGTCTAAGAGAGATGGCATCGTGAGAATCGTGAAAGAAGTGTTAGATGCTGACGGCAAAATTCACGCGATTGGTATGCAGGAACATCATGGATTACACTTTCCGGCCATTGAGGAAGTCGAAACCACGATCAAAGCCTTTTCAAGCCTGGGCGTTCAGGTGATGGTGACCGAGATGGACATAACCGTTTTGCCCCGTCCGCGACCGAATATGGGCGCGGAGATCAGCGAAACGAGTGAATACCGAAAGGAGCTGAACCCGTATACCGAAGGGCTACCCGAAGACGTAATGACACAGTTGGGGAATCGCTATACCGACTTTTTCAAGCTTTACCTGAAACATCAGGACAAAATCGACCGCGTAACCCTTTGGGGCGTCAGCGACCACGACTCTTGGTTAAACCATTTTGCCGTTCGGGGCCGGACCGACTATCCCCTCTTCTT
>DAIRDA010000149.1:0-5702 GCA_036796375.1 Albibacterium sp. | reverse complement strand
CCGGAAAGGGGATGAAAGCGGAAGTGGCCGGACGCACAATTAAAATCGGAAGTGCTTCGTTCACCGGGTCGGCCCCGGATACACGGGAGGGCAGCAGAGTGTATGTTTCATTCGACGGGCATCTGCAGGGATACTTTTCAATCTTACAGCCCTGGCGAAAAGACCTTGAACCGCTGGTAGCCAACCTGAACCGGAGCTACGATATTCACCTGATATCGGGCGACAGGGATGCTGACCGGGAGGCATTAAAAAGTATTTTTGCCGAATCGAATATGCACTTCAACCAAGCGCCGAAAGATAAACTCGACTATATCAGTGAAGTACAGCAGAAACGAAACCAAAAAGTTTGTATGATTGGGGATGGCCTAAACGATGCGGGCGCGCTGAAACAAGCTGACTTTGGTGTGGCGGTAAGCGATGATATCAATAGTTTCTCGCCAGGCTGCGATGCCATTCTGGAAGGCGGCGCCCTGGGAAAATTGCCCGACTTTTTTGCCTTTGCCAAAAGCTCGATGAAGATCATCTATATATGCTTCGTTATTTCCTTGCTTTACAATACAGTCGGTTTGTTTTTTGCCGTGCAGGGAACCATGTCGCCGCTGTTCGCGGCCATTCTAATGCCGCTAAGTACGATAACGATTATTTCTTTCACGAGCATTGCCAGCCATGTGGCGGCAAAGAAACATCATTTAACGCACTACTAATGGATATTATCTACTTTCTTATTGGTTGCAGTATTCTCTTAGCGGTTATCTTTCTCGGCGCATTTTTCTGGGCCAGCAAAAGCGGCCAGCACGACGATACCATAACACCGGCAATCCGGATTTTATTTGACGATGAAATGCCCCCGGAGGAATTGCCCGATGAGCATCGGAAAACAGAATTAGAAAAGAAGTGATGAATATCACATTTTTACTCAATTATCATCATACTGTCATCTAACGATAGCAACTACTTTTACACCATCAAATAAATACATCTCAAAACGTAAACTTTATGCAGATCGAAAAATTCTCGTACGACAATACAACTGTCAGAAATTTTGGTATTGCCACCATCGTATGGGGAATAACGGGTATGACCATCGGCCTATTGGCTGCCATACAGTTGTTCTGGCCCTTTATGAACTTCGAAACTCAGTATACTACCTTTGGCCGCGTCAGGCCTATTCACACGAATGGGGTAATTTTTGCCTTCGTAGGGAATGCCATCTTTATGAGTGTCTATTACTCCATGCAGCGTCTGCTTAAGGCCAGAATGTTTAGCGACCTGCTCAGTAAGATTCACTTCTGGGGTTGGCAACTGGTGATTGTAGCATCCGTGATTACCCTTGCGCTTGGCTTTACAAGTTCGCATGAATATGCCGAGATGGAATGGCCGATCGATATCGCCATTGTCGTGCTTTGGGTAGTTTTCGGTATCAATATGTTTGGAACCATCCTGAAACGCCGGGAGCGGCATATGTATGTGGCTATTTGGTTCTACATTGCGACTTTTGTTACTATAGCGGTGCTTTACATTGTGAACTCGTTCCAGCTTCCTGTAAGTGGCTGGAAAAGTTACTATATTTTTGCGGGCGTTCAGGATGCCCTGGTTCAATGGTGGTATGGACACAACGCGGTTGCATTCTTCCTGACGACGCCTTTCCTGGGAATGATGTATTATTTTCTTCCTAAGATGGCTAACCGCCCTATTTATTCCTATAAGCTCAGTATCCTTCACTTCTGGTCACTTATTTTCATCTATATATGGGCAGGTCCTCACCACTTACTTTACACGGCTCTTCCGGAGTGGGTACAGAACCTGGGGGTGGTTTTCTCCATTATGCTGATCGCTCCAAGCTGGGGTGGTATGATCAACGGCTTACTGACCTTACGGGGTGCGTGGGACAAGGTTCGTTCTGAACCAATGCTTAAGTTTATGGTGGTAGCGCTTACCTGTTACGGGATGGCTACGTTTGAAGGACCGATGCTTTCCCTTAAGAAAGTCAACGCTATTGCTCACTTTACAGATTGGATTGTAGCACACGTACATATTGGTGCACTGGGATTCAATGGTTTTATGATTTTTGCTATCCTTTACTGGCTGATTCCGAGAATCTACAACACAACGCTTTACTCGAAAAAGCTTTCTTCGGTGCATTTCTGGCTCGGTACACTGGGTATCTTGTTTTATGCAGTTCCGCTTTACTGGGCTGCTGTAGTACAAGGCTTAATGTGGAAGGAATTTACACCGGAAGGAACCTTAAAATATGGAAACTTCCTGACTACGGTACTTCAGATTCTGCCTATGTATATGATGCGTGCGGTAGGTGGAGCTTTATACTTGTCTGGTGTGATCATTATGACCGTCAACCTGGCAAAAACGATGCGACGTGGCAAGCTGGTGAGGGACGAATATGCAGAGGCAATGCCACTGGAGCCTTTAGAGAAAAACGAGAAAGGCTGGCACCGACGTCTTGAAAGAAAGCCAACGCTTTTTATGATTCTGGCGCTAATTGCGATCTTAATCGGAGGAATGGTTGAGATGATGCCAACCTTCATGATTAAATCGAACGTACCAACCATTGCCAGTGTGAAGCCCTACACGCCGCTGGAGATTCAGGGACGCGATATCTACATCCGTGAGGGCTGTGTGGGCTGCCATACACAGATGGTCAGACCTTTCCGTTCGGAAACGGCACGCTACGGTGAGTACAGCAAAGCGGGCGAGTATGTATACGATCACCCTCACTTATGGGGTTCAAAAAGAACAGGACCAGATTTGCAACGCTTAGGCGGAAAATATCCGAACAAATGGCACTATGATCACATGCTCGACCCGACAATTACTTCCCCCGGAAGTATAATGCCGGCTTATCCGTGGCTACTTACACAAAACCTGGATTATGAGTCGACACCGACGAAAATAAGGGCTATGCAGAAGATAGGTGTGCCTTATGCGGATGGTTTTGCTGATAATTCCATCGCGGATGCAAGAAAGCAGGCGGAGGCAATTGTTGCCGACCTGAAGGCTAACCAGGTGGAGACCTCGGCCGATAAGGAAATTATAGCCTTGATTGCTTACTTGCAACGATTGGGAACCGACATTAAAGTATCGTCGGGAAGCGGCGAGAATAACAGCGAAAGTGTTCAATAACTTATAATACGACTATCATGTTCAAACAAATAACAAACCTTAACGGCGACGAAAGCTATCTAATATTTTCTTTGTTGATGTTTATGGTCTTCTTTCTGCTGGTAGGCATTATGCTTGTGCGGATGAAGAAAGACTATGCCGACGAGATGAGCCAGATGCCCCTG
The DNA here is from genome assembly GCA_036796375.1 of Albibacterium sp. Lineage (GTDB taxonomy): Bacteria > Bacteroidota > Bacteroidia > Sphingobacteriales > Sphingobacteriaceae > Albibacterium. The sequence continues at coordinate 2,400 of DAIRDA010000149.1, read as the reverse complement.
GAAGAGAACGACGAGGAACGCTTTTCCAATATTTCCGATAACCAGTAAATTGATATTAAGATGCTATTAGACTCCACAACGGCAGTAACAGAAGCTTCAACCAGCTTTATAGGATTTGAGAATATCCCATCGAATTACTTAGTCATTATTTCATTTATCTTCTTTGTCACGCTGTTGATCGCGGCGTTGGTAACCCTGAAAGCATTGAAGTTGCTTACCCGACTGACCATGCCTGAACTGGAGACCCAGCGTTTGCTCCAGGTAAAACCAAAAGAACTTGTGAAGCTGGAGCGGAAGCAAAAATGGAATAAGTTCTGGGGGCTTAACGATCTGGAAACGGAAGAGGAAATTATGATCGACCACGAGTACGACGGCATCCGCGAATTGGATAATCCGATTCCTGTTTGGTTCAACGCACTTTTCTATTCTTCCATTCTATTTGCAGTAGGATACCTGATGGTTTATCATGTATTTGGCTGGGGAATGACGCAGGCCGAGGAATACATTGCGGCCGTTGAAGAGGCTGATCAGGAGCGGCTTGCTTTTCTTGAACAGTCAGGAAGCAATATTGATGAAAACTCGGTAACCTTGGATCTCTCTCCTGAATTTGTGGCAGCGGGGCAACAGGTCTATTTGCAAAATTGCGGTATGTGCCACGGAAACCAGGGAGAAGGAATGATCGGGCCTAACCTGGCTGATGAGTTCTGGATTCATGGTGGCGAGGTGGGTGATATATTCCGTACTATTAAATATGGGGTTCCCGAAAAAGGAATGGTTCCCTGGGAAGCCAACCTGACACCGGTACAGATTGCCCAGGTATCTAACTTCATTCTTTCGCTGGAAGGAACCAACCCGCCAAACGGGAAGGCACCTGAGGGTGACAAGAAAGCAGCAGCAGCGGCAAACGAGCCGGCCGAACCAACAGAGCCGGCAGAGACTATTTAATTTATTGCAACCACAGAACAGACGGGAATGACGACGAGCGATTCAAACAGAGGATTAAAACCGAAAGATCAACGGCCGATTTATGCCAAAAAACCATCAGGTGTACTTTTGAAGTACCGGCAATGGTTTGGCTATTCCCTGCTGGCTGTTTTTATTATAATGCCCTTTATCAAGGTAAATGGCGAACAGTTTCTTTTGTTTAATATTATCGAACGGAAGTTTGTGATATTCGGCATGGTCTTCTGGCCACAGGATCTGCACATTTTTGTGTTCGGCATGCTGATTTTTCTGGTTTTCATTGTTTTGTTTACTGTGGTCTACGGCCGGGTGTGGTGCGGGTGGGCTTGCCCGCAGACGGTTTTCATGGAGCTGATTTTCAGGAAGGTGGAATATTGGATTGAGGGCGATGCTAACCAGCAACGAAAGCTGGATAAAATGCCCATGTCGTCCGAGAAATTTTTCAAAAAGGCTACAAAACACACGATTTTCCTTGCAATTTCGTTCGTGATCTCCAATCTCTTTCTTTCATACGTGATTGGGGTGGATGCGTTGGTAAAGATTATGGCAGATCCGGTGAGCCAGCATTTAGGAGGATTCTTCTCACTGGTGATCTTTACGCTGGTGTTTTATGGAGTATTTTCGTATGTAAGAGAGATCGTTTGCACGACAATCTGCCCGTATGGACGCTTGCAGGGAGTATTGCTCGACGAGCAGAGCCTGGTAGTGGCGTACGATTATCAACGCGGCGAGCCCCGCGGTCACTTAAAAAAGAATGCCGATCTGGCGGAGCAGGGTGACTGTATTGATTGCAATCTCTGTGTGCAGGTTTGTCCGACCGGCATTGATATACGCGACGGACTGCAGCTGGAGTGTGTGAATTGCACGGCGTGTATTGATGCGTGCGACAGTGTGATGGCCAAAATAAATAAACCACCGAAGCTGATCGGATTTTATTCATCCAAACAGATCGACGAGAATACGAAGGAAAAGAACACCACAAGAATCGTTGCCTATTCCATTGTTCTGGCACTACTTCTTGGGATTTTTGGATGGCTGATTTTCTCGCGGACTACCGTTGGAGGAACCTTGCTTCGGGCTGCCGGATCGGGCTATCAAGTGAGTGCCGACGGCACCGTAAGTAATTTATACAACCTGGAATTGATTAATAAATCGGGAAAAGAGTTACCTTTCGATTTGAAGCCAACAGACAAAGATTTTAAAATCAAGATAATCAACCCCAGGGATGTTCTGAAAAAAGGTGAAACTGCACAATTCAGCTTCTTCCTAATTACGGAATCAAAGAATATCAAAAACTATAAAACCGATGTGAAAATTGAAGTGAACTCGGAAGGAAAAATAGTTGAAAGTCTGAAAACTACTTTTATTTCACCACCAACAAATTAATATGAACTGGGGCGTAAAGATTTTTCTCACATTGCTGACATTTATTATCGT
>DAIRDA010000148.1:0-5752 GCA_036796375.1 Albibacterium sp. | reverse complement strand
CCTCCTACGAGGACAGTCCCGAAGACGCCATTGCCGACGATTTCGAAGATCAGGTATTTTCAGGCCATGAACTGGGGCACAATATCCTGGGAAAGGCGACAAGTCTGACCGGTCTTCAGCAAGCCGATTTTATCGACTTTGTGAAGGCTTATTACCAGCCGGAGAACATGGTGCTCGGCATAACAGCCAACTACCCCTTGAAGAAAATTCAGCGCCTCTGCGAGCGCTATTTCGGCGAGCTGGAGAATCATCACAGTCATCGGCCGCGGACACCTTTCAGCAAACAAAAGCCACACCATGTGGAGGCAGAGCGACCCATCAACCAGGTTCATTACATGATGGGCACTCCGGGCTATTCCATGCACGATCCGAAAAAGACATCCCTGATGCTTCTGAATAATATGCTGGGAGGGATGGGCATGAGTTCGCGTCTGAACCTGGAGATTCGGGAAAAGCATGGGATCGCCTATACCATCGAATCGAATTATACCCCCTACACCGATACCGGCATCTTTTCCGTATACTTCGGCACCGAGCCCGAGAAGATGGAAAAAGCCGCACGCCTGGTCCACAAAGAATTCAAAAAACTGCGGGAGCACCCACTGAGTGCTGTGCAGCTGAAACAATCGAAAAATAAGTTTATCGGACAAATCGCCTTGGGTGAGGAAAACCGCATGGGCCTTATTATCGCCATGGCAAAAAACATCATGGATTACGGACAAGTCGAAAGCCTGGAGGCTATTTACCAGCGGATTGAAGGGGTAACATCCGGTGCACTTTGGGACGCTGCAAACGAAATACTGCAAGCCGAACAATTAAACTCCCTGGTTTTTAAACCCGACTCTTCTGAAAATTCGTAATTTTGAAAAATATATAGAACACTTAGTGGAATGAAATTACCTATTATAGCATACGGCAATCCGGTTTTGCGCCAGAAGGCGAAAGATATCGATGCCAACTACCCCGAACTCGACACCCTGATAAAGGATATGTTTGACACCATGTACGCCGCTTCGGGGGTAGGTATCGCAGCTCCGCAAATCGGCAAATCTATCCGGTTATTTGTCATTGATGCCTCGCCCTACGACGATGAAGATGCCTCTCTGAAAGACTTCAAAAAGGTGTTTATCAACCCCCAAATCCTGGAAGAGAGCGGCGAAAAATGGCTTTCGAGCGAAGGATGCCTGAGCATACCCGATATACGCGAGGACGTGTCGCGCCACCCTGATCTCACCATCTCTTATTTCGACGAGAACTGGGTGCAGCACGAAGAAAGCTATAGCGGCCTGGCGGCGCGGATCATCCAGCACGAATACGACCACATTGAAGGCATTCTGTTTACCGACAAGCTAAGTCCGCTGAAAAAGGCGCTGCTAAAAGGAAAGCTGGATGCCATCAGCAAGGGGAAAGTGGAGGTCGACTATAAAATGAAGTTTCCGGTCCACAAGCGGAAGAAATTTTAGCCCGCCGGGTGAAGTAACACGGGGGGCATCTCAAGGATGCGGATAATTGGTCAGATGAGGCATGGTAATCTTATACTTCATTGAAATTATCCGAATAAATACGACCACGCCGGCACTGATCAAAATATTGAAAAGATTGTTAATCTGCAGGCTTTCCAACAGGATATAGGTTCCCGCACCGCACAGGCAGGCAGTAGCATAAATTTCCTTCCTGAAAATCAGCGGCGTTTCGTTCATCAGCGTATCGCGGATCACCCCCCCCATCACCGCTGAAAACATCCCGAGCACCACTGCCGCTGCCGGATGGCTCTCCAGCAGAAGCGACTTCTGCAGGCCTACGATCGTAAAGAATCCGATGCCAATGGCATCAAAGAGGAAAAGGGTCCGGTAAAGCCTCATGAGCCATTTACGGAAACAAACAAAAATAACCACGCCGGTCATAATGGCAAACAGGTAATTCCCATCGTCTATCCATACCGGCCGCGTATTCAGAAAGATATCGCGCAGGCTACCGCCTCCAATCGACGTTACAAAGCCCGTAAAAGCGACGCCAAAAAGGTCGAGCTTCTTACTGGCAGCCGCCGAGGCTCCCGAGATGGCAAACACCATCGTGCCAACCAGATCAACAATATAAAGCGACTCCATGGCGACTATTCGTCTTCCTGCGGCTTATTTTTATTAATTTCTTCAAAAAGCTTTTCAATGTTTTCGGTATACTGACTGCTGTCGTCTACATAAAACTCAAGCTGAGGAATGCTTTTCGTCTGGTTCCGGATGCGTCCACCCAGCCGATAGCGAATTTCGCTCGACTTGCTGCGGATTTGCTCCAGCGCTTCTGCCGGTGCCGGCGCATTCAGAAAGCTGAGGTATACACGGGCGATGCCCAAATCGGAGGTGACGCGAACGCGGGTGAGGGTCACCAACACGCCTGGAAGCCATGCGTTCCCCTCGCGTTGAAAAATTTCCGCCAGGTCTTGTTGAATTACGCCTGCAAATCGCTGCTGTCTTTTACTTTCTGTCGCCATGATATGTTCGTTGGATCGGGTAGTTTTTATTTTACGTGCTAAAATTAATAAAGAAGATTGTCGTGAGGATAGCGCTTCGTATGGATATCTTTCACGGTATCGTAAATCAGCGTTTTGAGTTCTTCAATGTTTTCTTTCTCTGTGGCGGAAATAAAGATCGCCGGACTCTTATGCTTACTCATCCAGCTATTTTTAAAATCATTCACGGTGAAAGCCTGATCGTCGTCGCTTTCAGCCCGTGTTTCCTTAAAGGCATCGATCTTGTTGAACACCGTGATGATCGGCTTTTCAAGCACCCCCAGGTCTTTCAGCGTCTGGTTCACTGCCTCAATCTGATCTTCAAAGTTATGATGGGAAATATCTACGATATGAAGCAAAATATCGGCTTCGCGCACTTCTTCCAGGGTCGACTTAAAGCTTTCTACCAAATGGTGAGGAAGCTTTCGGATAAACCCAACCGTATCGGAAAGTAAGAAAGGAAGGTTTTCAATCACCACCTTCCTGACAGTCGTGTCCAGGGTGGCGAAAAGCTTATTCTCGGCAAAAACGTCCGACTTGGATAGCATGTTCATGATGGTCGACTTCCCTACGTTGGTGTAGCCCACAAGCGCCACCCTCACAAGCTGTCCGCGGTTTTTACGCTGCGTCTCGTTCTGCTTGTCGATCGCCCTGAGTTTTTCTTTCAGGAGCGATACCTTGTCCAGAATCAAACGTCTGTCGGTCTCGATCTGACTCTCCCCCGGTCCGCGCATTCCTATACCGCCTCGCTGACGCTCAAGGTGAGTCCACAAGCGGGTCAGGCGAGGAAGCAGGTACTGAAGCTGTGCCAGTTCCACCTGCGTTTTCGCCTGCGCTGTTTGTGCCCGGCTGGCAAATATGTCAAGAATCAGGTTACTTCTGTCCAGAATTTTAACCTGCAGTTCGCGCTCTATATTCCGCAGTTGCGAAGGCGTCAGTTCATCATCGAACACAACAATGTCTATCTCCTCTGCATCTACGTATGCTTTTATCTCGTCGAGCTTACCGCTACCCACGAACGTGGCCCGGTCGGGCTTCTGCACTTTCTGCACGAAGGTATGCACCGTCTCGCCGCCGGCGGTTTCGACCAGGAAAGCCAACTCATCCAGATATTCCCTTTCCTGCTCTTCGCTTTCCTGCGGAGTAATTATTCCCACAAGAATGGCCCGTTCCGGTTTCACTGCGGTTTCAAAATATTTTTTTATCGCCATTTGCTGTATTGTTTAAAAGAAACGTGGTGTCAAAAGCGACACCTGTATCAGGAATAACAAAAAGTAAAGATAGGTGTTTGTCAGGAAATTTTCTCCAGACCAATCCCGATCGTATTCTTGTTCAGATATTGGGCCAAAAGCGCGTGTTCAGGCAATTGAAGCTGCGGATCACGTTCGAAGATGCTGATCACCTCATTGCGAACACTTACCAGCAACTGCTGATCGGTCGCCAGATCGGCAATTTTCAGATCAAGCACCCCGCTCTGCTGCGTACCCGCCAGATCGCCCGGCCCCCGCAGCTGAAGGTCGGTTTCCGCAATTTCAAAACCGTCGGCTGTCCGCACCATCGTTTCCAGCCTGATTTTACTTTCCCTGCTCAGCTTTTCTTTCGACATCAGAATGCAAAATGATTTCTCTGCCCCCCGGCCCACACGCCCCCGCAACTGGTGGAGCTGAGAAAGCCCGAAACGCTCGGCATTCTCAATCACCATCACCGAGGCATTGGGCACATTCACTCCCACCTCAATAACGGTCGTAGCCACCAGAATCTGAGTTTCGCCCTTTACGAAGCGGTTCATTTCGAAGTCCTTCTCTTTCGCAGCCAGCTTCCCATGCACCACACCGATGCGATATTCCGGTAGCGGAAACTCCCGCTGCAAGGCCTCCATACCCGCCGTCAGATCGAGCAGATCCATCTTCTCACTTTCCTCAATCAAGGGATAAACCACATACACCTGCCGTCCTTTCGCGATCTCCTCCCGAAGCAAACCGAACATCCGAAGCCGACTTCGTTCATTGAGGTGAATGGTACTAATAGGCTTCCTGCCGGCCGGCAGCTCGTCGATCAGCGATACGTCCAGGTCGCCATAAAGCGTCATGGCCAGTGTACGCGGTATGGGGGTGGCGGTCATCACCAGCATATGCGGTGGAATGGCGTTTTTGCGCCATAGCTTGGCTCGCTGTTCAACGCCAAAGCGATGCTGCTCGTCGATAATGGCCAAACCCAGATTTGAAAACTTCACCTTATCTTCCAGGAGCGCATGCGTGCCAATCAAGATATGGAGCGAACCCGTCTGCAAGGCCTGGTGAATCACCTTCCGGTCGGCCTGCCGCGTCGATCCGCTTAACATCGCAATTTGAAGATCGCTTCCCTCCAGCAAATTCCGCAGCCCTATATAATGCTGCTGCGCCAGAATTTCTGTGGGAGCCATCAGGCATGCCTGAAATCCATTATCAATGGCCAGCAGCATGCTTAACAACGCTACGATCGTTTTCCCGCTGCCCACATCGCCTTGCAGGAGCCGGTTCATCTGCGCCCCGCTCAACGTATCTCGCCTGATCTCCCGGATAACACGCTTCTGGGCGTTGGTCAGCTCAAAGGGAAGGCGCCCCGAATAAAACTCATGGAAGTAGTCGCCCACCTTCTCAAATATATTACCCTTAAACCGGTGACTGTGTGCAGTCTTTCCTTTCAATATTTTCAGTTGTAAAAAGAAAAGCTCTTCAAATTTCAACCGCAGCAGGGCAGCCTGCAAACCTGGCTGGTCCGACGGAAAATGAACCTGCCGCAAGGCATCCTCGAGCCCCATCAGCTTGTACCTCGACCGGATGTAGGCCGGAAGCGTTTCCTGGATTTTTCCCTGAAGCACCGTCAGCAATCCCGCCTGCAATCGTTGAATACCTTTACTGTCGAGCGAAAGCTTCTTTAACTTCTCTGTCGAGCCATAAACCGGCTGAAACTTCATGCCGTGATGTTCAATTCCCTTCCGGTAGGGCTCTATTTCCGGATGGGAAATAGACAAAAGCCCGTTGAAGACCGTGGGCGTACCATAAACCACGTACACCTTGCCGGGTACCAAACTTTGCTGAACCCATTTGATGCGCTGGAACCATACCAGTTCCACCACCCCGGTGTCGTCTCTCAGGCGGGCAACAAGACGCTTAGAACGGTTTTCGCCCAGCACCGAAGCATCGATAAGTCGACCGATAAATTGCACCCCCTGAGCACCCGGATCAATCTGGTTAATCTTATGAA
>DAIRDA010000147.1:0-5764 GCA_036796375.1 Albibacterium sp. | reverse complement strand
GAGGAACGGCGATGAAGTTATTCTGGAAGGATTGGGCCGACTTAAGCAAAACGAACAACATATTGAATTCAATGCCGCCGGTTTGGCTTGGAACGATTATCCGGATTACGAGGAGGTTGAAGAAATGCAACTCTTAAGGAATCCGGCGACTCAGGAGATCTCGGAGCAGGAATCACTTGTAGAGGAAGATGTCTTAGTGGCCGATATTCTGGTGTCGACAGACGCACCCGCAAAAGCGTCGACAAGGCGTTCATGGGTTTGGCTGATCGTTGCTATACTTGCGGCTGGGGCATTATTTGCCTGGATGTGGTATAGCAGTCCGGAGAAAAATCAGGGTGAGAAAGCAACACTCTCTACGCTGGATAATGCACCGGGGCGGTCAAAACCGGCAGGCGAATCGGCTGGGATGCCCTCGCCAGCTGATACGCAAAAGACGGAATCTACCGTAGCGCCGGACGATTCGGTGGCCGTTGCGCCAGTTAGTCAAGAGGCTAACTTGGTGAGAGCGCCGAGCGGACGTTTTGAAATCATAATTGCTGCCTTCCATACCATGGAAGAGGCAACCGAATTCGTTGAAAGAACGAATACCAGAGGGCACAATGTTTATATAATAAAAAATAATAGGCCCAACAATTTGAACAAAGTCAGTTATGCTTCCTTTGATACCGAGCGTGAAGTGAATGAAGCGATCGCCAAGGTTAGGAAGGAAATCAACCCTGACGCATGGATTTATAAAAACAAAGTCAACCAATAATTAAAAAAAAGAATAAGAGAACCTATGCTATTACAAATCGACAGCACATTACCGTTGGATACTATGATGACGGCTGCACAACAAACCATGCCTGAGGTAGAAGAGTTACGATTTATTGATATCCTGATTAAAGGTGGATGGGTAATGCTGCCACTGGCATTTCTTCTCTTGGCGGGATTGATTATCTTCATTGAACGATATCTGACCATTAGAAAAGCGAGCAGGCACGAAAAGAACCTGATGTCTCAGGTAAAACAAAGCATTTTGTCCGGGAAACTGGAGTCTGCTATTGCTATTTGCCGAAATAACAATAGCCCTTTGGGCCGCATGTTGCAAAAAGGTTTGTTGCGTATTGGAAGACCAATTAAAGAAATTGAAGGTGCTATCGAAAATGTAGGCAAGCTGGAAGTCGCTAAATTGGAAAAAAATATAAACATCTTGGGTATTATTGCAGGCATCGCGCCAATGCTTGGGTTCGTGGGTACCATTATTGGGGTTATCTCAATTTTCCATCAGGTGGAACTCGAAGGGGTTATCAATATTGGAACAGTATCTGGAGGACTTTATGTGAAGATGGTATCATCGGCTACGGGTCTTATCATTGGTATTGTGGCCTATATTGGCTACCATATTTTGAATGAAATGGTTGACCGGATCATCCTGAGAATGGAGACCGATGCCATCGAGTTCATTGATTTGCTGGAAGAGCCGATTTCCTAGAAAGGAAAAGTCCGATTAGAATATTTAACTTTGTAGTTACGTAATGAAATTAACAAGAAGACGGGAACGTCCGAAAGCTGAAGTAAATACCACCGCGTTGAACGATATTATGTTCTTCCTGATGCTGTTTTTCCTTCTTGCTTCGGCAGTTGCCAATCCACAGGTGGTGAAACTGTTATTACCACGTTCTAGTTCCGGTGAGCAATCGGTGGCAAAGAAAACAATAACGGTTTCCATTACTGAGAATTTGGAGTATTTTATAGAGAAGCAACCCGTGCCTGTGGAAAACTTGCTGTCTGTGCTTCAGGGCTATCAGCAACCGGGACAGGAAATAACCATCATGCTGTACACGGATCGCAGTGTCGCGATCAGAGACGTCATTGAAGTGATGGATGTTGCCAATCAGTTGCGCTTAAAACTGGTATTGGCCACTGAGCCGAAACCTCAATAAGGAATTGCTATGAGTTTGTACCAACAAGAAGAAAATAATTATCCTAAGGCCATCTGGATTTCGACAGGAATCATGTTGGTCTTTCTTGGGATCAGCTATTTTATCATTCTTGGAAATCCGTTACCACAGTTTGGGACAGGGGGAATGATTGTGAACTACGGAACCTCTCCGGAAGGGATGGGCGACGATTATATGAGTGTTGAAGAACCCTCGATGGATCCGAATGCTAATGCCACCCTTCCCGATCGTGTAGTGCCAAATGCTGAACCGGAGCCTGTGGCCTCGCAACAGTCGAGCGACAAGGCGATCGTAACGCAGGATATGGAGGATGCCCCTGCGGTGGTAACCAATGCAAACCGGCCGAGTACAACGCCGACAGTAACCCCTGAAAAGAAAGTAAGTAAACCGACAGTGAATCCGAATGCTCTGTATACGGGTAAGAAAAACAACGCCTCTGGAACGGGTGACGGAACTGGAAATACGCCGGGGAATCAGGGCTCCAGGGAAGGCGATCCGCTGGCAGCCAATTATGGCGAAGGGGGGTCAGGATTTGGTGACGCAAGCCTTAGTTTAGAGAACAGACGCTTTGTAGTCTCGCCTAAAATAGAAGATAATGGACAACTGTCCGGAAAGATTGCGGTGGAGGTACGTGTTGACCGTGATGGAAAGATTATTTCAGCACGTGCAGGCGTTCGCGGTACTACCATAACGAATAACGATTTGTTTGAGAAATGTGAACGCGCAGCCCTGGGCGCACAACTTAATCGGTTAGAGAAGGCGCCTCCTGTACAAACAGGAGTTATCGTGTTTAATTTTAAGCTAAAATAGCAAAGACCTTGCGTGCGAAAATGTCTTATTCTGAGACACTGGATTATCTTTATAGTATACTACCTATGTTCAGCAAGGTGGGTGATGCTGCTATTAAAAAGGACCTTACCAATACTTTGAAGCTGTGTAGTCACCTTGGTAACCCTCATCAAAAATTCCGCTCGATTCATGTGGCCGGGACCAATGGGAAAGGATCGACTTCCCATATGCTTGCTGCGATCTTACAACGCTCCGGGTATAAAACCGGCTTGTATACCTCTCCACACCTGCTGGATTTTCGGGAGCGAATTCGGATTGACGGCCAAATGGTGTCGCAAGAATTTGTGATCGATTTTGTTGCTGATCACCGATCTTTTATCGAAGAAATAAGGCCTTCTTTTTTCGAAGTGACCGTTGCGATGGCCTTTCAGCATTTTGCAGAACAAAATGTGGATATAGCTGTGGTGGAGACTGGGCTGGGCGGCAGGTTGGATTCAACCAATGTTATCAGTCCCTTACTTTCCGTTATTACAAATATCAGTGCGGATCATACGCATATGTTGGGTAATACACTGGAATCAATCGCTGGAGAAAAAGCCGGAATCATTAAACAGGGTATACCGGTTGTGGTCAGCGAAAAGGAGTTTCCGGCGGCTCAGGTTTTTATGGATAAGGCCTCTTCCAGCGAAAGTAAACTCTACTTTGCGAGCGATAACTGGAAAGTTGAGCCCTTGGAACGATCGGAAGATGGTTTGCTGTTGAGTGCGTCGAAAATAGACGAGCACAACGAATCGGAGCCGCTTTATCTTACACTTGATTTGCCCGGCACCTACCAGATAAAAAACCTGAAAGGCGTGTTGAACGCAGTTGAGGTTTTACGGGTTCAGGGCTTCGATATTTCCGATGGAAACCTTCGCTCCGCACTGGCAGACGTGAAATCAATTACGGGTCTGCGGGCACGGTGGCAGACCCTTTTGCGCATGCCATTGGTTATTTGCGATACGGGGCATAATGAAGCCGGATGGAAAGAAGTCCTTGAGAATCTGAAGCAAACGACCTTTGATCGATTACATATGGTGGTGGGTATTATGAAGGATAAGAGCTTGGAAAAGTTACTGGAAATAATGCCGAAAGATGCAACGTACTACTATTGCAGTGCGGCTTTCGAACGTGCTTTGCCGGCTCAGGAGCTTGCGCGACAGGCTGAGACCCATGGACTGGAGGGAACCTTCTACCCCGATGTGCTTACGGCCGTAAAAGAGGCCCTGATAAAAGCAGATAAGCTAGACTGCATCTTTATTGGCGGCAGCACCTTCATTGTTTCCGAAGCCCTTCCTTTATTCGAGTCGAAACTATGATCCGGTTGCGGGCAGCGTGATCTTTCGCTTTTCCTCGTCCGATAGCTGGTTAAACGCTTTGAAGGAATCCATGATGTATAAGCGCAACTGCTCGTCATCAGCTTTCATGATGAAACCATAGGAAGGCTTATATTTCGTAATGAAACGGGTCAAATCTTCTCCCTCTAGCGGTGTGATAGATGTAATCAGTTCAGGCGAAAATTTCCTCATAATCGCACGGTCTGTCTTTTCTGCCATCAGGAACTGATATCGTTTCCGCGCTTCCTTCCCTTTTTTTCCGAAAATTCTAGATGGAGAAATCGCCACTCCTCCTTCAAACACCGTATTAACAGCGCCGCCCTGGCGGTCAGCCATGGCTATTTGCTCATCGAGCTGTGCATCAGAAAGACTTGAAATCTCCACGTCCTCGAGAAGGTTGAAATCGGCGATCGGTGTCAGGTATACGCGCTTAAATTCCAGGTTTGTAACAACGAGCGTATCAGTTCGGAATCCAGGATACGCGAACGTCAGCAAATCGTCGAGCTTTACAGGGATCGTGAATTCTCCCATTTGACTACTCTGTACTATTTCTTTGGTTGATAAATTCGTTATATCGACCTGAGCAATCGGCTCAGTTGAGTTTAATTCGTATACAGTTCCTTTAAGACTTTGCGCCTGTAGTGTGCTTAAGCTCACTATCGCTAACAAAAATATCAGACAAATTTTCTTCATAGCAGTTTCTGTACAAATACTATACCTGCTTTCAATAAAAAAGGCCGGATATTAAGTCCGGCCTTTTCAAGAATATATTGCTGTTAGTTACAGGCTACTATTTCGTCCATGTATTATTTTTTGAGTTTGAATCAGGGAATACTTTATCCGGATCAATTTCAACCTTCACAATCTCTTCATTCGAGTCAAATTGATAATCCCAGGTTTTGTTTCTTTCCCAGATCTCTACAGGCAATTTCACGCGGGTTGTCTTTCCACTTTTGGTGGTAACATCAAAAACTACAGGCATCGGCATCTTTTCGAGGTTGGCAATTGTGATTACAGCGCCTTCTGCTGTATTATTGACCTTGCTGATACCTTGGTCAAGCCGCCAATTGTTTTGGAACCAACTTCGCCAGAACCATGCGAGGTTTTCGCCGGAGACATTTTCAATGGTCCGGAAGAAATCATCAGGAGCAGGATGCTTATAGGCCCAGTCGCGGATATACGTTTGGAGCGCACGATCAAAGCGTTCAGGACCTAAAATAAGGTCACGAAGAATTTTCAATCCAAATCCTGGCTTATAATACGCTAGCAGACCAATGTTGCGCTCGTTCATCCCTCCAGGAGCAGTCATTACCGGCTCGAGTACGGGGTTAGTCAGCATCGCTGAAAGCTTGTTTGCATCTTGCGGGCCTCTATAGTATTCTCCGTTATTAAATTCCTCAGTAGCGATTCCGTTCAAAAATGTATTGAAACCTTCATCCATCCAGGCATGCAGACGTTCGTTACTTCCGACAATCATAGGAAACCAGATATGCCCGAACTCATGGTCAGTCACTCCCCAGAGCGAGGCGCCTTTGGCCTTATAGCCGCAGAAGACGATGGCAGGGTACTCCATCCCTCCTACGTTGGACGCCACGTTGACGGCGATGGGGTACGGATAATCAAACCAACGTTTGGAATATTGCTCAACAGACGCTT
>DAIRDA010000146.1:4281-5771 GCA_036796375.1 Albibacterium sp. | reverse complement strand
GCAATCTTATAATAATATGTCTTCCCGACATCATCCACAATGTCGCTGTATTTTGAGGCGTGTACGGGCCGGATAGCAACCGGTTCAAAATCCTTATTATCGAGGGAACGATAGATCTTTATATATCGAATGCTTGGAGTAAGCGGCAGCTGCCAGAAAAGGTCTACATGACGTTCGAAGGCAATCGCCGATGAAAGAACCGCAGCCCCGGTTAACTTATTCTGAGGGGTCCGGGCCGGAAGTATTTCGATCTGATCAATATAAATCTGATGCTCTTTGCCATCGGAAGCCTGTTGAAGAAAGCGAAGGGAGGAAATACTTGTCCGCTCGGAAAACCCACCGACTTTCCTTAGCGGCACTTCAACTGAAAACCAGGAATTCTCCTGAAAATTTGAAAGAAAGTCTTTAAGATGTATCGTCTCTGTAACGGAAGAATCGGCGTGTACCAACTGAATCGCTGGGAGCTCATTGACATTCGTAGCCGATTGAATATAAACCTTAAAAACAAGAACCCCATCCCGGGGCGCCGTGTATTTTTCACTATACATAACGTCTGCCACCCAACGTCCGTTCTGGCCGGAAATATAGTTGAGCGACAAAGCATTATTCGGCGTAAAATAGATGGAGTCAGATACCGGTAAACTCTTGTTAAAGTTCCGTACCCAGCTATTTCCTTCATACGTTACCCGACTATTATGATAGTTGCCCGGCAAAACGCTGTTATCGAACATTACTTCCGGATAGGGTGCCGACGCCATTGAAAAAGAGAAGTTTAGGAGGGCAATAAACGCAACGATTAACGATGTCAATTTTCTGTTCATAGGAATGGATTGCATATAACAATACTCAAAAATTACGCCAACGCGAATATAAGAAAGAAAAGCTTATATTAGTTTCAGCGCTGTTTCCCGACCGAAGAGACGAGTTCACAAAAGCGTTTACCGACTAAATCAGGCTTTTGGCCGATTTTATGCGGTAGTCTGACTACAAACGCTATAGAGGAATACATCCGGTCAGTATATTTGAATCAAATAAAACGAAAACGGCGGTGGTCAGTAGCTCCAACGTCAACGGAAGAAAGAAAAAAACAAACAGATGAAAACACGAAATAAATCGAAACAAGGCTCAAATACAGGAAGAAACCTGGTCGGGCTGATCATCATCCTGATGGGTATCCTGCTATTGATCGACCGGCTGGTACCTGCCTTAAGCTTAGGCTGGCTGTTTAGCTGGCCCATGATCCTCATCATCATCGGTCTGGTAATCGGCGCTCAATCCAAATTTGATAACAACGCGTCCTATATATTGATAATGCTGGGAGGCTTCTTTTTACTCACTAACGAGTTTCACCTCAACATCGGGAATCTGCTGTGGCCCATCCTGCTCATTGCCCTGGGCTTCTGGCTGATTAAAGGTCGCAACAGAAAAGCAAAAAGGCATATTCCGGTTCCGCCAACCACTTACCCCGACGATTTGGTATGGGACAAGCG
>DAIRDA010000146.1:0-4181 GCA_036796375.1 Albibacterium sp. | reverse complement strand
GACCTGAAAGGACCTGCTACGCTGGAAGTGGTGCAGCTCTTCGGGGGAACCACCATCATCGCCCCGGCGCATTGGGTGGTTCAGCCCGAAATGGCATCCATTTTCGGCGGTATTGAAGACAAACGCTTTCAGGTTCCGGCTACACCCGATCATAGTAAAGTGCTTTATATCAAAGGCACCTCCATCTTCGGCGGAATTACCATCAAAAGCTTCTAAGCTGCCATAAATGTCTGCTGCGCCATCAACGAATCCACCGATACCCCGTAACAGGTTCTTTCTGATAAGCTGTACCAGTATTTTCCTCGGATGGGGAATCATTCAAACCTTTCTCCTCTTCTGGTACGGTATATCCATGAACCTGGCCATTCGCGACAGTCTGGTATCAGCTGCAAGCATCACGGTGGCTTGCTATGTGGTCGGAAACGCCCTCCACTATTATCAACCCGGAAAAGAAAAAACGATCTATATTCTGGTGTGGGTCATCTCGCTCTCACTCATCTGCATGGCAAGCATCCGTTATTCAGTAGCCTGGATTGTACCCGATGCAGAACACAATGCTTTTGTCACCTACTCCCTGCCCCTGCGCTTTATTGCAGCAAGCCTTTTGATTGGCTGGATAGCCATTATCAACGTGTTGTGGAACATCTCGCAAAATTACCGGGAATACGAGCAGCGGAAAACCGATGCAGAGAAGATGGCCAGAGAGGCCGAACTTTACAACTTACGCCAGCAACTCCAGCCACATTTTCTATTCAATAGTCTGAATTCCATTATAGCGCTCATCACAAAGAAGCCTCAGGAAGCCAGAAAAATGGTCTTTCAACTGTCCGACTTCCTTCGCGGGACGCTCCACAAAGACGATCAGAAACTACTCGATATCAGCGATGAACTTGAGCACCTGCAACTCTACCTCGACATTGAGAAAGTCAGGTTCGGTCACCGCCTGAATGTAAAGCTCGAAGTAGATGACAACACGGCAAAGGCACAATTGCCCGCCATGATTGTTCAGCCCCTGCTTGAAAACGCCATTAAATACGGATTATACGACACCACCGAACAAGTCAATATCGAGATCAAAGTGACCCGTATCAACAATCTTCTGGTAATACGCATTCAAAATCCTTTCGATGCAGAAAACATACGAAAGCAAAAAAGCTCGGGCTTCGGACTCAGGAGCGTGGAGCGAAGATTATTTTTGCTCTACGGAAGAACCGACCTGTTGCAAACCCATAGCGAAGACAATATTTTTACATCCACCATATCAATACCTCAATAACCATGATCAAGGCCCTACTTATCGACGACGAACCCCTGGCAAGAAGCATCATCGCAGAATACCTGGAAGACTTTCCCGAAATTACCGTACTGAAAGAATGCGGCGATGGTTTCGAGGCGGCCAAGGCCATTGCCGAGCTGAATCCAGATCTGATTTTTCTCGACGTTCAAATGCCCAAAATCACCGGATTTGAACTGCTGGAGCTGCTGGAAGACCCACCCGCTGTTATCTTTACCACGGCCTTTGAAGAATTTGCCATCAAGGCCTTCGAACAGCATGCAATCGATTACCTCTTAAAACCCATCAGCAAAAGTCGCTTCGATAAGGCCATACAAAAATTTCTAGCTCAAAGCCCTGGTCCCCAGTCGCGCGAGAAAACCAAAGCCCTGGCCGAAGAAATCAATGAACAGCAAAGTCACCATATCGACCGGGTGCTGGTGCGCACCGGAAATAACATCAAAATTATTCCCGTGAGCAAAATCAATTATCTATCTGCCGATGATGATTATGTGTGCATCCACACCGACGAGGGCAGCGCCCTGAAGAAAAACACCATGGCCTACTTCGAGAAACATCTGAGCGAAAAAGACTTTGTTCGCGTTCACCGGTCGTACATCGTACGGATTAATCAGATTGTGCGGATCGAACCCTACGAGAAGGATAGCCACAAAGTAATCCTCCGCGACAAAACATCCGTCAGCGTTAGCAAAAGCGGCTATTCGAAATTAAAGAAAGCCCTGGAAGGCAGCTAATGGAAAGGCCGCGAATGCCCGGGCCAGGTCAGGATTAATTATTAATGGCGCTGATCAGCGTATTCAGATCGTTCTCACCGTCGAGGTAGGTTTTTAATTTGCGGTCCGGACCATACACATACATTGCCGGGTACTGAACCGGCTTAAATTTCGCCAGAAACTCATAGTTCCGGTCGAGCAATACATGAACGTTCGGCTTATCCTTTATTTTCTGACCGTAAGTATTCATAAAATCGTCTACAATGCCCTTATCCTGCTGGGAAACCAGGTAAAAGGTCGCGTTCTTAAACTGGTCAAAATTATCGCCCATCAATACCATTTCGTTGCGGCAATGAATGCATCCGGTATCAAAAAACATAAACACTGTGTTGCCTTCAATCGCCAGGCTGGTACGCATAACGGGCTGATTGGTCTGAGCCACAAAAAAGGTAAACTCCGGAACGGTTGACGGAGCATTGGATGAGGGCGACTGGCTGCAACCGGCAAGCATGGCGAATGAAAATATAACAGAAAGAAGAATGCGAATCATAGTGTGAATGAAGTGAGAAAAGCTTTCAAAAAAAACGAATATACACGTTAAAATTAGAAAAATAAATCAATTTATACTTTACATCTTTTCCTTTGTCGGCGCTTATTGATATCTTTGAAGAAAAATCATAGTTTGAAAAAGCGACTTGCTATTTTTGCATCCGGTTCTGGATCAAATGCCCAAAAAATTCTGGAATATTTTAAGGAAAATGAGAATGCTGAAGTATCCATTATTCTCAGCAATAATCCCGATGCCTATGTCCTTCAACGGGCCGATAACTTCGAAACACCCACACA
This sequence comes from Albibacterium sp., assembly GCA_036796375.1. Taxonomy (GTDB): domain Bacteria; phylum Bacteroidota; class Bacteroidia; order Sphingobacteriales; family Sphingobacteriaceae; genus Albibacterium. The sequence continues at coordinate 1,328 of DAIRDA010000146.1, read as the reverse complement.
CGTTTTCGATCGCCATGAATTTTATCAAACCGATCAGGTAATCCAGCTTTTAAAAGATCACCAGATAGATCTGATTGTACTGGCCGGTTTTCTATGGCTCATCCCACAGAACCTGATTAATGCCTTTCCCAAAGCCATCATCAATATCCACCCTGCCCTTTTGCCCAATTATGGAGGCAAGGGTATGTATGGCGACCGTGTCCACCAGGCCGTACTCGACGCCAAAGAAGGCGAAACCGGGATCACCATCCATTATATCGACGAAAAGTTTGATGAGGGAGAAATTATCTTCCAGGCCAAATACAAGATAGAACCCAACGACACACTCGACCTGATACGCTTCCAGGTGCAGCAGCTCGAACACCAGTTTTACCCGAAAGTCATCGAAAGCATCATTAAAGAATCCATTTCTTCTAACCCCCAATAAAACGATCAATGAGTCACCCAGTAAAAATCAAAAACGCCTTAATCTCTGTCTATTACAAAGATAATCTTGAACCGGTATTAAATTTACTAAAGAAACACCAGGTCAATATTTACTCCACAGGCGGTACAGAAACATTCATTCGCGATCTGGGGATGGACGTGATTGCGGTAGAAGATCTCACCGGCTACCCATCCATTCTTGGCGGCAGGGTTAAAACATTGCATCCATCGGTGTTCGGGGGTATTCTAAACCGCAGAAGCAATGCTCAAGATCTGGAACAGATAAAAGAATACAATATACCCGAAATCGACCTGGTTATTGTCGACCTCTACCCTTTCGAAGAGACTGTCAAATCGGGCGCGGGCGAGGCCGATATTATTGAAAAAATTGACATCGGCGGGATCTCGCTGATTCGCGCTGCTGCGAAAAACTATCAGGATGTCGTCATTCTGTCGTCAAAAGACGACTACCGCGAATTTGAAGCATTTTTCAGCGAAAATGAAGGCTACACAACCCTCGAACAGCGCAAACACTTTGCCCGCAAAGCATTTCACACTTCCTCGCATTACGATACTGCTATCTTCAACTATTTCAATCAGGATAGCAGCCCGATGCCCGTATTCAAACACAGTGAAGTTCAGCACAAAGCGCTTCGCTACGGCGAAAACCCGCATCAGGCAGCCGTTTTTTATGGCGATCTCGATGCCATGTTTGAAAAAATCAACGGTAAAGAACTTTCTTACAATAACCTGGTCGACGTCGACGCCGCCGTAGCGTTGATCGATGAATTCAGCGAACCAACTTTCGCTATCCTGAAACACACCAATGCTTGTGGAATTGCGAGCAACGAATCGCTCTTCCGGGCCTGGCAAATAGCCCTTGCCTGCGATCCTGTATCGGC
>DAIRDA010000145.1:3904-5868 GCA_036796375.1 Albibacterium sp. | reverse complement strand
GAACCCAATGATCCGACAGAGCCGACAGTGCCTACTGAGCCGAACGATCCGACAGAGCTTCCAACACCAGCACCGGAAACTCCAACCATTCCTTCGCCGACCCCATCAACACCGAATTCACCAACAACACCGAATTCACCAACTACTCCGAGTACACCAACTATTCCGAGTATACCGACTACTCCAAGCACACCGAGTACACCCGCTATACCCTAGTTAGTGCACATTATATAAACAAGAAAAGGATCTTATTCAGATCCTTTTCTTGTTTATATATACTTTTTCCGCTTTTTGAAACTTTATTGATTAGTCATGATACAACAAAAACCCGTCTTTGACAACTGCAGCAGACGAAAACGGATGCAGTACAACCTTCGTCGGAGATAGGATATGCCAAACCTGCCAGGACCGAACCTTCAGAATATCAGAAATCATGCTTCGGTGGCAACGCCACCAAACCGCTTCAGAGCACATCATGCAGACCCTGCTTTCTGCGGCCAACTCCTTTAAGTGACCAAGTGCCTTTTCAAAATCTTCCGATTCCATATAATCCGCATATGCACGGAAAGATGCATTTCTCCAAGCCGTGTGAATAGAATCCTTTTTACCCTTACGTCTGCCGCCGAGGCCGGTTGCGTGAATATATTGAATACCGTATTCGGGCAAATGAATTTCGAGCGCCTCTTTATCGAATTGAGGAAACTTTCTGGAGCCCGGCATGCTTCGAACGTCTACCAGTGTTTCAATGGAGTTATTCTTCAATAGCGCTATAAACTCATTAAATTCACGGGTAGAATGGCCGATTGTCCAGATTTCCTGCTTCTCCATACCTCACTTTCTCCATATAAATAGCTTCACATCACCCTCTGAAACATTCAGGATGTTTATGATATAATCCTGGCTGGCAATCTCTTCCAATAAGTATATCGGGAAACGCTTATGGTTCACATAGAGTGCCTGCCCTCGTTCCAGATCGGGCAACAGAGCCAGGATGGCCTGCATGGGCGCCGGCATCTCGAGCTGACGCACATCAATCTCTTTAATCTGATCGCGTTCGAAAGTATTTATAACCTCCTGAAAGGCTTCGGCGTCCAGAACGACCACCGGACCATCGCTGGATACCCCCGTTGGTGCAGGGGGTAAAGAAGTGTCTTCTTTATAAAAAAAGCTATGATACTCTTTTGGCTGAACGACGACTGTGTGCGTTTTCACACCGTTCTTCTCCAACAACCTAAGCAATGGAACCGGTTCAAAGGCATTGACAACACACAGCGCATTTCCCGGGGCGATTTCCTTGAAGGTATCCAGAATTTGCTTCAGCGGATCTTTTCCTTTCTCCAGGATATCGCGAACATCGAAGCGATGTATTCTGTTGCCGGGTAAATCAGCCAACCATTCAGGAAGATTCTCGCGTTCTATGTCCACATTGTCGGCGCCTTCCGAGAAGTGAAAGCCTAGTGGTTGCAGCACCCGTTGAAATTCTGCCAGGGAGCAGCCACCTATTTTGGCCGCTTCACGAATGGTAGTTCTGGAAGCCATCAACTTTCTCAATATCGGGTTGCGAAGTTTTCGGAGGGGTTTAGACAGTGAAGCAATTGCATCAATACTTGCTGCATTATGCTTTATCAGTTCAGATATCCGTGTTTGACCGTTTATTTTCATGGTGAGCTCTATTCAGCTTCTGATTCATTAGACTCAAAAATACTTATAATTTACAGCAATCACTAGTGCGAAACTGAACAAAGCGATGTCCGATTCCGAACACTTCAATAAGACGGCCAGGCGCTGATACATTGGCATAGAACTAATTAGTAAGAATGGTATATTTGTGGTATAAACCGATTTATGATTCAAGCCAAAATTCTGATAGTCGACGATGATACGGATGTACTGACGGCGGTCAGACTTCTGTTAAAAAAGGAATTCGCCGACGTGGTTGTTGAAAAGAACCCCGAAAAGCTTCC
>DAIRDA010000145.1:0-3804 GCA_036796375.1 Albibacterium sp. | reverse complement strand
TGATCGGCGAGTCGGAAGTAATGAAAAACGTTTTTTTTAAACTTGGGAAAATAGCCCCTACCGATGCCAACATTCTCATTCTGGGAGAGAACGGGACCGGGAAAGACTTGATTGCCACCGCTATTCATAAACAATCCAAGCGCGCAAGCAAATCCTTCGTAAAGGTTGATGTCGGTGCACTAACCGAAGGATTGTTTGAGAGTGAACTCTTCGGACATAAGAAAGGCGCCTTTACGGATGCCCGGGAAGACCGGACAGGCCGTTTTGAATCGGCCGACAAAGGCACTCTTTTTCTGGATGAAATAGGCAATATATCGCTGCATCAGCAGGCTAAATTGCTAACTGTTTTGCAGAATCGTCAGGTAACCCGTCTTGGAAGCAATCAGTCGGTTGATGTGGATATTCGGCTTGTATGCGCCACCAATGTGCCACTGAGGGATCTTGCCGACGAGAGTCGCTTCCGAAAGGATCTCATTTACCGAATTAATACCGTCGAGATTCAAGTGCCCCCCTTACGGGACCGTGGTGCAGACATCTTACTTCTGGCGAAGCATTTTATAAAGAAATACGCTGATAAATACATGAAAGCCGCGCCTTCCCTTGACAAAGGAGCGGAAAAAAAACTTCTGGAATACCATTATCCGGGGAATGTACGCGAACTTCAATACAGCATTGAACGAGCGGTTATCATGAACGATGAACCGGTTCTTTCCCACGAGGATATCATTTTTTCGCCCATAGAGAATGGGGCTGCGGTGAGGCTGTCTGGCGAAGACGAGCATAACCTGAACGAGCTGGAGAGAAACACCATTCTGAAGGTAATAGAGAAATATAATGGAAATATTTCAAAGGCTTCGCGGGAGCTCGGCATTACCCGTACAGCCCTCTACCGACGCCTGAGTAAATACAATATCTGATGAACAAATTTCGTCGCCTGGTTTTTTTCCGCGCCATCATGCTGGCCGCCGGACTCACCCTGTTGGCCTGGCTCCTCCTGCAAAAAGAGTATTTCTACGCCTTACTGCTACTGCCGGTCTGTTTCTGGCTACTATGGCATACCATACGCTCGCAGATCAGGACATACAAGGAACTCCAGGAGTTTGCAGAAGCAGCCCGCTACCGCGACTTCACCCGCTTCTTCCCGCTGGAACGTACCAGCGTGGAAGTACTTCCCCTACGCGCCGCATTCAACGACATTAACGCTGTGTTCAAGAAAATAAGTGGTGAGCGGGAAACGCAATATCAGTACCTGCATAAAATCCTGGAACTGGTCGATACCGCCATCATCTCCTACGAAGAAGAGAGCGGTAAAATCATGTGGATAAACGAATCGTTCAAAACTCTTTTCAATATCCCCTATTTTTCCAATGTGCATGCGCTCGAGAAGAAAAACAAGGGGCTCTATGAGCGCATCGCTGGCCTCGTTCCAGGCGAAAATGGCTTATATACCTTCGATACCGCACAAGGATCTATTAAACTCCAGCTTCATAAAAGCAGATTTCAAACTGCGGAAGGCAAATACAGGTTGGTGGCGCTTCAGAATATCAACGAAGCCCTCGACGAAACAGAATCCAAAGCCTGGCAGAAGTTGTTAAGCGTGCTCACGCACGAGATTATGAACTCGATCGCTCCTATTTCCTCACTGGCCGACACCATCAAAAACCGGCTGGAGCACCTTCCCTATACCGAAGAACTCGAAGACATTCGGATAGGCACGGAAACCATTAAGCGACGCAGCGAAGGCCTGCTGAAATTTGCCGGCACCTATCGCACCCTGAATAAGATTACCCAGCCGGACCTAGTATCGATCAAGGCAGCCGACCTGTTTGAAAACCTGTATTTGCTTCTTGAGCCTACGCTTCAACAGAAAAACATTGTGCTGGATGTAATCCTGAAAAACCCTTCCCTGGAACTAAATATCGACGTCAATCTGATTGAGCAGGTGCTGATCAACTTATTGCTCAATGCCATCGAAGCCGTTAAAGATCAGCCCGAGCCCTATATTTGCCTTCAGGCTGAACAAGTTAATGGACGGAACCAGCTAAAGGTGAGCGACAATGGTGTAGGAATGAGTGACGAAATATTAGAGAATATCTTCACTCCTTTCTTTACAACCCGTAAAACAGGAAGTGGCGTGGGCCTCACCCTGAGTAAGCAAATTATGCTGCTGCACAAAGGCAATATACTGGTGAACTCAAAGGCGGGCAAAGGAAGTACCCTTACCCTCCAATTCTGATGTGCTATGACTGCTGGATTTGTCCGTCCAACAGCTCGATAATACGGCTTCCGTAGGCGGCATTTTTCTCAGAATGCGTCACCTGAATAATCGTGACACCATCTTCCTGATTCAACTTTTTGAAAAGCTGCATAATTTCATCGCCTTGCTTCGAGTTTAAATTACCAGTAGGCTCATCGGCGAGTAAAACCTTTGGTTTTCCGGCTAAGGCCCTGGCAATGCCCACAATTTGCTGTTGTCCGCCAGAAAGCTGATTAGGAAACAGATCTTTCTTGCCCACAATACCGAATCGATCAAGCATATCGGCAACAACTGCCTTTCGCTCAGCCGACTTAAGGTTTTTATAAATCAATGGCGTCTCAATATTTTCAGCCACCGTTAGCTCGTCGATCAAATGATAGGCCTGGAATACGAAACCCATGTGTTGCTTATAGATTTCAGCCCGCTTCTTTTCCTTTAGTTGAAGCACATTGTCGCCCTGAAAATGGTAGAAGCCTTCATTGGGCTCGTCGAGCAATCCAATCATATGCAGCAGCGTCGATTTCCCGGAACCAGACGGCCCCATGATAGACACAAACTCGCCTTCGCCTATGGAGAGATTTACATCTTTTAGTACGTACGATCGGCTTCCTCCAACATTGTACCACTTGAAAATATTCTTTAGTTCTATCATTATATTTGGTTCGTTTATATCATCATTCCGTACGCAACGATTTTACCGGGTTTGTTAACGCGGCTTTGAGCGACTGCGAGACGACCGTTACCAGGGCTACCAGCAACACCACCATTCCACCAGTGAGAAGCGTCAGCAGATCCATGTCGATCCGGAATGCAAATCCATTAAGCCAGTCGCCCATCACCCACCAGGCAAGCGGGGCTGCAATCATAAATGCAATGCCTACCATCATTGCAAAATCTCTGGATAGCAGGAAAACGATTGATCTTACCCTGGCGCCCAACACTTTCCTGACGCCAATTTCCTTCATACGCTGATTCATCAGCAATATTGCTAAAGCGAATAAACCCATGCAAGAGATGAGAACCGCTAGCACTGCTCCGCTGATAATGATGATGGAAAATCGCTTTTCCTTTTCATACACGCGCTGGGTATTTTCACTTAGAAAAGAAGCCGCCACCGTCGCCTTCGGATTCACTTCCTTCCATGACTTTTCCACCCGTTCAAGCAAACCCGGCAGGTCGTCCGACTTAATACGAACGAAAATATAGGCAACCGCCGATTCAGAAGGGTCAATATGCAGGGTTAAGGGTGCGATCTTTTCATGAAGCGATTGTGTATTGAAATTTTTGAAGACACCGATCACCTGAAATTCCCGACCGTTCATGGGAAGAACTTTTCCAACAACATCTTTCCCGCCCAGCAACGCAGCCATCTCCGAATTGATCAGCACCGACGCGGTATCAGCGGAGTGAGAGCGAGAGAAATCGCGGCCCTCCAGCAGTTCAATCTGCATGGTTGACAGGTAGTCGTAATCAACTCTGATTACATCCGTTACGATACTTCTCCCTTCAAAACCGAACCCGATCATTGTCCTCGAACGGGCATGATC
>DAIRDA010000144.1:4505-5899 GCA_036796375.1 Albibacterium sp. | reverse complement strand
GCATTCTTTCCGAGTAAACTTCCTTTACGTCCGTTGAAAACGATGTGTGAAGGAATGAGGGTCTTCATGGATTTTTCCATGGCGTTCAGACTCTCGTTGGCAGTTGCCGGATTCATGAAACTTCCGTCGTCGTTGCGAGGCAGGTAGAAATCTTGCTCTACAATATATAAGGCTTTATCGTACTCAACCAGGTTGCCGGTTTCATCTTTCAGACCTTCACGTGGCAATACCATAATCACGCCGTTCATTCCGGAAGTTACGTGCATCGGTGTCATCATTCCTCCGGGTGCACAGTGGTACACAAAGGCACCGGCACGGGTGGCACGAAAGCGGAAGACCACCTCTTCGCCTGGATTCACTTCCGAAATGTCACCTCCGCCCATATGGCCGGTAGCTGCGTGGAAGTCGATGTTGTGCATCATGCTGTTGCTGGCCGGATTCTTCAGGGTCAGTTCAACGAAATCGTTTTGATGAACCACAATCAGTGGACCGGGTACAGAGCCGTTAAAGGTAAGCGCCCATACGGAGTCGCCCGGAGCAACTTCCATTTTCTTTTCTTCAATGGTAAGCGTTACTTCCACGATTTTCGGTCCGCCGTTGGCTACCTGATCGTGTACGGGAACCAATGGTGGCATCACCATTTCCTGTTGAACACGTTCCAGATCATCCCCTTCGCCTTCGAACGTAGCATCCATTACAGAAGCTTGTTTACCTCCGCCACAGGATACGATGAGTCCGGCAACGGCCACAAAGAGAAATGATTTGAGCAATCGGGGAATAGGTATTATGTGAATGTTTTTCAGTTTTTTTGTGTTTAACGTTTCCATGGTTTCAATTTTTATTGTTGTTGATTTACTTAAATTCATTTTTTAATTCTGCAGTAAACTGATTTTGTTGTTTAGGAGAAGCTGCCTTTTTATACCTCAAAGGTAAGATACAAAAAATCGGGCAATGTGATCTATGTCATTTCCCAGATTGATTCTTCATCAGAAACCGAGCTGCGCTCTGCCGGATTCACTAATATCTTCGAATGTCCACTGGGGTTCCCAAACCACGAGCACCTCGACTTTTCTATCAAGCGCGTATTTGCTCAAGGCGTTTTGGACACCATGCTCGATGGCTTCGCCCAGCGGGCAGCCTTTTGAGGTGAGTGTCATGGTGATGATGATACTGTCATCGCTGACCGCGATATCGTATATCAATCCGAGGTCTACAATATTAACCATCAGTTCAGGATCGAGCACCTGGCACAGCGCTTCGAGAATGAGCGTTTTTTCCTGGAAATCAGGATCGCTGAGTTGAATATTCATATGAGTTGCTTGTTTTTATGAGCGATGACACCGCTAACATTGATTAAATACAACAGGGCCACCAGCATCCACACCACCATAGCA
>DAIRDA010000144.1:0-4405 GCA_036796375.1 Albibacterium sp. | reverse complement strand
ACCGCTAACATTGATTAAATACAACAGGGCCACCAGCATCCACACCACCATAGCAGTTTTGGTTATCGAGATATTGTTTAGCAAAATTCCGGCCGCCAATGTAAAAATGGCTAAAAGAAAGAGCCAGAACTGAATCCGAATAAGTTTCTCGTTATATAAATCTTTGGGTAAGGGTACATTCTTCTGGCCGTGTACTCCCTTATAATGGTAGTTCCACATGATAAAAGGCAGCGTCTTGAAGGTCTTCCCGAAAATTAGTCCGCTAATCCACCCAAAGAACAAAAGCGTTCCGTACAGGCTGTTCCATGAATTAGCCGGAAACCATAAGGCAGGAAGTAACGTAGCTAAAGCGAGTAAAAGAAAAAGCATGGAAGTTCCGCTGAAGCGCATCTGCACATCTACCTTTTTTTTAACACGTTTACGATAAACATCAAACAGATAGAGCAGCCAGCAGGTAATCCCGGCAAGCACTATCAGGATGTAGAGAATGGTTCGTACCGTCACTCCGTTGAAAAATTGATCGATCATAAAGCCCACTAAACCCATCTGTTGCAAGACAAAAGCTGCACGAAGCAGATAAGTTTTGGCCGACTTCCCGAAAAGAAACATAGGAACTAAAATAGAACTTACCCCAGTGATGAGTTGAAGGAACCAACCGGCAAGTCCCAGGTGAGCGTGGATTTTAAGAAGCTCCAGATGATTCCCCTTAATAAAGGGATGGCTCAAATTAATGGCCAGCAGTAAGCCGGCCACGGTTGTAGCAAGAAGCCACAAGGCGGAGCTGAAAATAAATGGTCGGCCAACCGACGATGATTTGTAATCGGCGGTTAAAAATAGATTAAGTACATAGAGTAAGGTAGCAATCACCACCAGCGAGCCTCCGGAAAGCATGGCCCAGCCGGCTTTAAAATTCCAGAAAGAAACGGCCAGCAAGACGGTCCCGCCCAGTAGCGCGAAAAAAGATGCCAGGGCAAGCCGATTGCTGAACAGCGGTTTTTCAAATATAACAGGAATGAGTTGATAGGCTGCGCCGAAGATCACCATGGTTCCCCAACCCAATGCCGCAATATGAACCAGTGCCAGGGTATGGGCCTGAAAGTAATGGCCATGAAAGCTGTCGGCTGCAAGAAAAGCAAGCACTGTAAGACTTAAGAAAAATAAGGCGCCGGTTATATAGAAGGGGATAACCGCCGCCTTTTCCATCTGTTTCTTACTGATGCTTGACATCTTCCACACGCGTTTGTTCAGCCCGCATTTCGCAATCAGGATTTCTCCAATGCGATGGCTTTCGGAAAGAGGATATTATTCTCCAGGTGAATATGCTTGAAAAGATCGTCTTCAAATTCTTTCAGCTTTTCGAACAGGTATTGGTATGAATTGCAGGCATCGGCTGGAAGCGTATAGTTGTCGGTAATCTGGCGCATATATTTCAAGTCGTCGCCGGCATGCTCATGTTCGGAATGCATGAGTTCAATGGTTTTTTCAATCGACTCGGTGGCCGGATCGGCATTGGCGGCAACCAGGTTCTTTATGGCTGGGAAAAGAATGTCTTCCTCTTTGCCCAAATGATCGAGTAAGTCGTTCATCAGGGCTGTTATCCGCTGGTTCAAAGGCCATAGTTCGGCATGCTGGGCGCCGTGGTGTTCTGCTACTTTATTGCTCAAACCGAGAATGACCGGGGCATTCTCGCGAACATACTGATGGTGGGTATTCGAAATGAAATCTGCCAGAAAGTCGATTTTCCATTTGTTATAATCTTGCGACGCAGAGGTACTTACCGTATCAGCATTCTCCAGCTCAGTACGCAGTGCAGCTTCCGAGATACCCGCCTCAAGGCTCGCTTCTGTGAGGGTTTTGTCTCCACCGCAACAGAAGTCGATTCCCAGTTTCTTGAAAACCTCGGCCTTACGATAGTCTTTCGCGGCAACCGATCCGACGGTTTCAACTTCGCCGTTGCTGGCGAGTGCATTTTTCGATATGGTGACCAACCAGGATTGCGGACCTTGTTCGAGGTATTCCCAGCTGAAAATAGCTCCGCGTTCACCTAGTAACTGATAATACAATGGCTTCGGATCATGATCGTTGTGAATGGTGAAACTTTCACCCGGCTTCAGCGAATCGAAGTGTTGAAAAATGGTGGGGTGTTTCAGGCGAGGTTCAATTTGGGTGACATCCAGTGTATGAGTACTCATGGCATTTATGATTAAAATGAATAGCTTTTGTTTGTTGGAACCAAAGCTACTGATTTGTTCCAATAATAAAAGACCTTTTCATCTTTTATTATTTTATTGAAAGGGGTTTCGCTGTTTATTGACATTAGTCCGATAAATTTCGTTGATTACAAGAGGTTGCGGAAGTTGTTTTGCTGATAATGCTTAATTTTCGTTTCAAACATGACAGCCATTTTAGCCGCCCGCCATTTAGCCTCGTCGGCTACTTTGCCGGTAAACAGCTCATCGACCGTAGCCGTGAACAAGGCCAACCAGGCATCAAAATGCTGCTCATCGATGGGCAATTTAGCATGGGGAACAAAGGGGCTGCCCATATAGGTATGGTTTCCCAAGAGTACCGTTTCCCAAAACCGGTACATGGTAGCCAGGTGCTGAGGCCAGCGTTCTTGAATAACACCATTAAAAATAGGTGCCAACAGCGCATCCTGGCGTACTCGGTCATAAAAAACATCGACGAGCTTCCTGATATCGTCTATGTTGCTGATGTCTTTTTGCTCTTCCATGGTAGTATTTTTTAGAGGTGAAGCGACTAAAGCAGTCGCAAGTGAGTCAGATTGCTTTTCAGCAGATCGTTAAAGTCGGCCAGCTTGGAGTTATGCAGCATGTCGGTAATATCGCAACGGATCTTTTTGAAATCGTGATGGATGGGACAGGGCATCGCTTCCGAACAGTAACCCAAGCCAAGGCCACAGTTTACAAATAACTTCTCTCCGTCAATTGTTTTTACAATATCAGCCAGCGTGACCGGACTCCCCGTTTCGAGGTAGAAACCGCCATTAGGGCCCTTTGCCGACATCACCAGTCGCTTCCGACTCAAGTCTTGAAGAATTTTGGCGATAAAATGCTCGGGCGAATCAATGGCCTGAGCGATTTCCTTGATCCCGACTTTCTGACCATCAGCCGATTTCTGTGAAATATAAATCATCGCCCGGATGCCGTATTCGCAAGTCTTAGAAAACATAATTCTTTTCTTTCTACAAAAATAAGGAGAATTATTGAGAAAAGGACAAATTCATCCTCTATTAGGAAAGGCAAAAAAAAGACCGCTCCGGCAGGAACAGTCTTTTAAACGCTTTTGCTCTGCGCAATTAAGACAGTGCGATTTATTTTCCGTCGTTTTGGCGGAAGAATTCTATTATTGCACGGGAATCATTTTCTGCAAGGGCCTGATCGGGCATTCTAACCATACAAACTTCCAGTTGCTCCTGAAGTGCAGGATCCAGATCGATCATCTCATCCGTATTGGTTAAAAAGTTCATAATCCAAACCGGTGCTCTGCGTTCAGTGACGCCGGCAAAGCCAGGTCCAACCAGCTGCTCGTTGGTTGTTTTATGACAGCTCTGACATTTCGCACTGTAAACTGCATTACCTTTTTTAGCCAGTTCGCTATCGACCGTCGCCGACACTTCGAAGTTCTCGGCTGTGTACTTGCCGGTACCAACCGTTTCATCGTATTCGGTAGCTGCGGAAGAATTATCAGTAGTGGTTGCTGGAGCGGTAGAAGTGGTATCTGCTGCGCTGTTGTCAGCCGAATTATTGTTGCTGCAGGCTACAACGAATAGACTGGCAATGGCGAAGTAAAGAAACTTTCTCATAGTGATACGGGTTAGAGTTATTAGATTAAATATAGTAATATTGTCAAAAGAACGGATAATTTATCATATTAACATCATATTTGCTCAAATTGTTCTAAGTTTAACCAATTTATCCGAAGTTTCGAAAATCCGATATCTAAAGAACCCAGCATGAATACTAAGAAGTGGTTGTCAGTAGCGATATTCAGCCTAGTAGTGGTCGCCACATTAGGAGTTTTACTACGTTATAAAATTACATTCTCACTGCCGGCGATCAATCAAAAGTTCTTACAACACAGCCATTCCCATTTTGCAATGAGTGGCTGGCTTACCCAATTACTGATGATTCTCCTGGCTTCATCGGTGTCGCGCACCATCGGCCTTAATCATTTTAAGAACTACAACGTTGTTCTTTTCGCAAATATCCTTGCTTCCTACGGGATGCTGATATCGTTTATATTCCAAGGCTACGGAGCAGTATCCATCAGCCTTTCGACGCTTTCGGTGATTTGCACCTACTATTTTGGCGTTCAGCTATGGCGCGACATGAACCGTTCACATGCGAAATTGCCAGGTTTTATCTGGTTTAAAGCTGCCATT
>DAIRDA010000143.1:0-5918 GCA_036796375.1 Albibacterium sp. | reverse complement strand
GTTTGAACCGTATAAATTTCCATGCTTTCATAATTCTGAATCCCGATCTCTATCCCAGGGACAACGCGCCCGACGGTTCCATAAACCTGCCGATGATATTCGGTTACAGACACAACAGGTGAGGTTTCTGTCAGTCCGAAACCCTCGAGCACCTTAATGCTCAAATCTCCGAAAAACTCGCCGATATTGCGTGGGAGAGCGCCCCCTCCGGAAATAAGAAACTTGAGTCGCCCGCCAGTCTTCGCTTTAATTTTGCTAAAAACAAGGCGTTCCGCAATTTTGAGTTTTAATGATAACAACGGACCCGGGCTTTCACCAGCCTCCTTTGTGAGCCGATACTTTTTACCGGTGCCAAGTGCCCACTGAAATATTTTTGCTTTGGTTCCTCCGTCCTGCGTACCACTTTGAATAGCTTTATCGTGGATCCGCTCGAGCAAACGGGGAACACACGACAATACAGTCGGCCTGACTTCTTCCATATTACGCGCCAGGAGCTCCAAGCTCTGAGCGAAGGCGATTCGGCATCCGCAGGCCATGCATACATGATAGGTGGCTGTACGTTCGAACACATGCGAAAGTGGCAAAAACGAAAGGAAAAGATCATTCTGATCAATCACAGGTATCTGATCCAAAGCCGCGCGAACGTTGCTTACCAGATTATTATGCGTCAGCATTGCACCTTTGGGCGTACCCGTTGTGCCGGAGGTATAAATCAATGTTGAGATATCAGAGGGAATAATGCCCTCGCATGCCGCTACAATTTCCCGCTCATACTGCGGAAACAAATGCGTTCCTTGTTTGATCAGGTTGCTGAAAGAGATGATACCGGCAGTCAGTTCTTTCCCTTTAATGATGTTATCATACGCATCAAAGTTGACGATAATGCGCGACAGACATTCGCAGGAATTGGCTACTTTAATAATTTTCTTAAGCAGGAAGGGGCTCCCGACCAAAATGGTTTTACTTCCACTATCGTTTATAATATATTCAATCTCGTCTTCAGCCAGCGTAGGATAGATAGATACGTTGATCGCACCAATCTGTTGTATACCCTGATCGAAATAAAGATAATGGGGACTGTTGTCCATCAGCAATGCGACGCGATCACCTTTGCGGATACCCACCGCTAAGAGATAGGCTGACACAGCATTTATATGGTCGAATGTAGTTTGATAGGATATTTCCTGCCACTGATCTCCAACTTTCTCCATAAGAAAGGTATGATCGGCAGGATGTATGGTTTCAATCACATTGCGCAGTAAATCCGGCACAGTCATGTTGGGTCTTACGGGATTCATAGACTTATCCTTGGTGAACCACAAACATAATTAAAAATAATAAAACGAAAATTATTTAAACGGCAAAGCTTTCGCCGCATGCACAGGATCTGGATGCATTAGGATTATTGAATACGAAACCTTTTCCAGCCAAACCGTCTGTGAAATCGAGCTCCGTACCGGCCAGGTAAAGAAAAGATTTGATGTTTAGAACGAGTTTGATCCCCTTGTCTTCAAAAACCTGATCATCTTTTTGCTCCTGGTTATCAAAATTTAGCTGATAGGATAGTCCGGAGCATCCGCCACTCTCGACCGAAACCCTTACAAAGTAGGAAGCATCATAGTTCTCCTCTTTTAATATATCCAGTACTCGTTGCTTAGCTTTTTCAGTAATCGTAATCATAAGACAAATATCGCTATATTAAATTTAAGACCGAATCAAAAAATTGTCATACCAAACTGAAATTAAGAGATCATCCCGTCTTTGAAAAGCGCCCAAGCCGGAGATTCGTCTCTCAACTCTTTAACAGCAAGGGAAATCAGACGGACAGCCTCGTCAACTTCTGCTTCAGTATTCATCCGGCCCAAGCTGAAACGCAAACTAGCATGCGCTTCTTCTTTATTTAGTCCGATGGAAGTAAGCACATGTGAGGGATCAGTCGATCCGGAGCTACATGCCGATCCCGGCGAAACAACAAGCCGTCTGACCCTGGTCATGAGCTGTTCAGCACGAATAAATCGAAAACGAATATTGCTGACGTGGGGCAGACGCTCGTTCCCCATACCGTTTATAATTGTCTGCTCCAAACCGAGAAGCGACTTTTCAAGGCGGTCCCTTAAAGCGCTTAACCTGGCCGGCTCGTTTGAAATATTTTGACGACAAAGCAAGGCAGCCTTACCCATGCCGACAATCCCGGGAACATTCAGTGTGCCACCCCGGACGCCATTTTGCTGCCCACCTCCGTGCACCAAAGGTTCGATTTGAATAGGCCGTCTTTTTTTGCGGATAAACAGGGCGCCCACTCCTTTGGGACCATAAAATTTATGGGCGCTGCAACAGAGAAGATCAATCTTCGTGTCTTTTAAGGAAAAATCAATTTTGCCAATAGCTTGCGTCGCGTCCGTGAAGAAGAGGACACCATGTTCTGAACAAATGTCAGCAATCTGGCGGACGGGATGAATAACGCCGGTTTCATTATTGGCCAGCATGAGGGCAACCAGTATCGTTTCCTTTCGAATCGCTTTTCTAAGGTCTTCCAGGTTGATATCTCCATTCTCATCCACGGCTAAAAAAGTAATTTCAGCGCCTTGCTTTTGAAGATACCTGCAAACATCCAACACCGCCCTGTGTTCAGTTTTACAAGTAATGATATGATTCCCGATGCTCTGATAACGATTAAAAACGCCCTTCATAGCCAGGTTAATAGCTTCAGTGGCTCCTGATGTAAAGATGATTTCAGAAGCGTTAGCGCCGAGTAATTCTGCTACTTGAAACTTGGATTGTTCGACTCCACGCGCAGCCTCTTTACCGAGCGAGTGGATACTCGATGGATTTCCGAAAACTTGGGTAAAAAAAGGCAGCATCTCTTTTAAAACGTCCTGGTCCAGGGGGGTCGTAGAATTATTGTCGAAGTAAATGGATGCTTGCATTTTTATTCTATTTTAGGCTTGCTTAACAAACTTAACTATTATTAGTGGAAATGAACAAAATTGAACACATCGGCATTGCCGTGGGCGACCTGGAAGACGGTATCCGTAGATATGAACAAATTTTGCAAACCGCGTGCTATAAAATCGAAACGGTGGAGAGCGAATTCGTAACAACCGCTTTTTTCAAAGTCGGGGAGAGTAAAATTGAGTTGCTTCAAGCCACCGATGAACGTAGTCCGATCTACAGCTTTATTCAGAAAAGAGGAGAGGGGCTTCATCATATTGCCTATGAGGTTGACGATATCCATATGGAAATGCAGCGTCTCAAATTGGAAGGATACCGTCTTTTGAACGAAGAGCCAAAGAGAGGCGCGGATAATAAATGGATTTGCTTTGTTCACCCGAAAGATGCTAACGGTGTTTTAATGGAGTTGGTGCAATAGGCCTTATGCAGCAGATTGAAGTGACTGACCTAGACAAGGGTTTCGATAAATCCGGAAATCCGGTCGAAGGTATGATTTATGAAAAGGAATATCAGTTTGCCCTCAGGCGGCCAGAGGGACAGTCCGTCCGCTGGACCTTTCGATACTCAAACTCAGCGCTTATTTACTATGATCATGCAGATGCAGAGGGGGCTTCCGTCGCATTTAAGGTGCGTGATGCGAATCGTTGCGGAACTATGCTCGAAGTGGTTGCGTATTCGAATGGCGTAATACTTGGCAAATTAACTGTATGGGTACATTATCGGTTTCGCTTCTTTAAACGCCCCATTTTGGAGAAGGAACTGGAAGAACGCAGAAAGGATCCTTGGAAAATTGATCAGCGAAGCACTGCGCTTTGTGGTATCGCCTGCATCTTTTACCTGCTTGCAACAGATCAGCCCGATCTATACGAACAGGGTATCGGTGAGTTACATCGTACCGGCTATGCTCTTTTCGACTCGTACGAAATTCGCCCGCCCGCAGGACTTTATGAAATGGATCCTGACAATGGTGAAGATTACCCTAAAGGAATGCCTTATGCCGACTGGATCAGCCTGGCCGCTGTGAGAAGCATGGAAAGCCACTGGGGATACCGCGGCAGAAAAAAGGAGGTGTTCTCGGCGATCAACTGGCCTCCGATGCTTACAAGGCTCGGCCGGACGCTCCTGCAATATAAGAAGGTTGAATTCAAGCTTTATTTTCCAGTGAAGACTTTTTTCCGTGATCTGCTTTTCCCTTACAAGAAAATTGATATACTGAACGATATACAGCGTGCCCATTTGGAGGGAAAAAGAATAGTGCTCATGATTGATATGGACATGTTGTTCAACCGCTCGAATTATAATATCCGTTCGTTGGTCAGATATCACTGGATTGTGTATGAAGGAGCGCTTAGGATGGTTGACAGGAATGGACTTACGACGACTGACAGCCGTGAGACCGCCATGATTTACTTTCAAAGCTACACCTGGGGCCTGCCGCCGAAGCGTTCGCCTACGTGTTTAGGTATTTCGAGAAATTCCTTTTTACGAAATTTCTACGGATATATTGAAATGGCGCCAAGGCTGGATTATAAAAGAAAGGTCGGGCCGCAAGCGACCCGACCTTCTGACGCTTAACTTTTTCAAAAACTATATTCCCATTTCTTTCAATAGGAACTGAGCATTGTCAATCTTATCGGCTACCCATAACACATAGCGAATATCAACCCCAATGGAACGGGAATAACTTTCATTCCATGCAAAATCATTGATGGTGGCATCGTATGCGCGATCGAAGTTTACACCGATTAATTCGCCTTTGGAGTTCATTATAGGCGATCCGGAATTGCCTCCGGTAGTGTCCATGTTATATAATAGGTTAACTGGCACATCGTTCAGCTCCTTCATTGCGTAGTCGCCAAAGTTTTTTGCTTCCCAAGCCGTACGGATACTCTCGGGATATTCAAACTCCGGGTTATCTAACATTCCTTTTTCTAATATTCCGCGAATCGTGGTGAATGGAGTCACGTAGGTAGCATCAACGGGCGAGTATCCGCGGATATAACCGTAGGTCAAACGCAGTGTGCTGTTGGCATCGGGTACGAAGTTCTTCTGTTGAAACTGTTCCTTCACAGCAACGTAATCGCCCATCAATTTATTGAGTACACCTTCGCGACGATCTTGCTCCGGTCGTAAGGCATCGATCTGGGCCTGCAGTTGTAGCTGGAATGCCAACAACGGATCAGAAAACTTCGTAAGGCTTTCCGGAGATTTCAGCAGCTCGTTCATCACATAATCCTGATCTCTCAGCCTTGTTTTTGCAAGGGACACATTTGCAAATTCTGTCGGGTTCTCAATAACTTCAAGGGCTGTAATAGACTGCGTGGCTGGTAATGCAAATCCATCGGCTAGCATCTTATTAAGTATAATGCTGTCGGCCGTAAAATGATAACTGCCATAAATCGATCCCAGTATTTGCTTTAACCTTGGCAGATTCTGCTGAAAGAAAGCCGCCTTATCACTGCTCTGATCCATGCCTGCTTTAAAAGCATTCAGTTGTCTGGATACATTCAACAAACTGGTACTGGTATGGATTTGACCCAACCACATTTCGCGATCAGCATCGGCAAAAACCTGACTATAAAGCGCATCAATATCGGACAGAAGCGTTCCATATTTAGTTTTAAGACCGGCATCCTTACTGATGAAAGCTGCTAAAGCAGCATCCTCTGCCTTTTTACTGTCTACCAGTTGGATTGTGCGCAATCCTTTCATCTTTCCCTGATAATTTTTCATCGTATTGGCATTACGCTTTATGCGAGTGGCCAGTCCGATTTCTACTGCTTTATCCGTTTTACCGGCTTCGATCATAGCGTTATTCTGAAATGCATATAACTTTGATATATAGGGCAATAAAAATTGTTGCTGATACTCAATGTATTGAGCCGGACGGTGGCGGAACGTGCGTC
Organism: Albibacterium sp.; assembly: GCA_036796375.1. GTDB lineage: Bacteria > Bacteroidota > Bacteroidia > Sphingobacteriales > Sphingobacteriaceae > Albibacterium. The sequence goes on along the minus strand of DAIRDA010000143.1, from coordinate 60 downwards.
CAGGATATCCGAGGATAAAGGCGAAATCTTCTTCCTGAACACCTTTAGGGTTCACTTTTA
>DAIRDA010000142.1:4511-5925 GCA_036796375.1 Albibacterium sp. | reverse complement strand
GAGGCCGGCGCCAAAGTTTATATCGGTCGCGCCGACGTGAAGGTTCACGCTAAAATTTGTCTGGTCGGCCGGAAAGAAAGAAAGGGAATCCGATACTTCGCAACACTTGCAACAGGCAATTTCAATGAAAGCACCGCTCATGTCTATTGCGATCACAGCCTCTTTACAGTGAATCGAAAAATCGTGAACGATCTGCAGCGACTTTTTGCTGACCTCACCAAAAGTACATTCAACGAAGGCTATCAGGCCATAATCACTTCTCCGCTGGAAACACGTCCGCGCTTATTGCAGCTCATAGATCGTGAAATTGAACATGCGCGTGCCGGGCGGCCGGCCTCCATCGTGTTTAAGATGAACTCCTTAACCGATGAAGAATTGATTCAGAAAATGTATCAGGCAAGCAACGAAGGCGTACGGATTGATCTCATCGTGCGGGGAATCTGCAGCCTTGTTCCTCAGGTAGCCGGTTACAGCGAAAATATCTATCTGAGAAGCATTGTAGACCGTTATCTTGAACATGCACGCGTATGGATGTTTCATAACAATGGTGAGGAGGATATCTATCTGAGTTCTGCTGATTTTATGAACCGGAATCTCGACAAACGGGTAGAGGTCAGTTTCCCAATATTCGACTCGGGCATCAAAGATCAAATAAAGAAAATTATTCAACTCCAGCTCGCCGATACCACCAAAGCTCGCGAGGTGAACATGGAGGATAAAAACCGATACATCAGAACAGCCTCCAACGAAAAAGGACATCATGCCCAGTTGGAGACCTATTTATACTTTAAAAACGCTATAAGCTCATGAGATACGCCGCCATAGATATCGGATCCAATGCAGTCCGATTGCTGATTGCTGAGATCCAGCAGGAAGAGTCCGATTATGTTTTTATCAAAGACACTCTTATCCGCGTTCCCATCCGACTCGGGGGCGATGCATTTGTAGAGAACAGAATATCGGATCATAAAGCCGGTCTTTTAAAAAAGGCCATGAGTGCATTCCGGAATTTGATGGACGCTTACGAGGTAGAGGACTATATGGCTTGCGCGACTTCTGCCATGCGCGATTCCAGCAACGGACCGGACCTGGTGAAAGCGATCAAAGACATTGGGATTGACCTGCAGATTATCGATGGCAACCGAGAGGCAGAAATTATCTATTCCAGCCATATCATTGATAAGCTCGATCCCAAGAAAAATTATCTCTACATCGATGTTGGCGGAGGAAGTACAGAACTGTCTATCTTTGAAAAAAGCAAGCTGACGGCTTCCCAATCCTTCAATATCGGAACCATACGCATCCTTGATCATCAAGACAAGAGCGAAATCTGGGACCAGATGAAAGCCTGGATTAAATCAAATACCATCAACTATAAGTCCCTGGTCGGAATCGGATCGGGCGGTAACATTAA
>DAIRDA010000142.1:0-4411 GCA_036796375.1 Albibacterium sp. | reverse complement strand
CAATCCCTCATTGATAAAAATTTAAAAAATTAAGCCTCAATAAATGAAGCATTTAAGCTTGATCGAGAAAATAAAGTGCCGTACTATTTGTAGAATTGAAGAAAGTATGTACTTTTGCCTCCGGAAAGCTGGCAGAGTGGTCGAATGCGGCGGTCTTGAAAACCGTTGACTGTCAAAGGTCCGGGGGTTCGAATCCCTCGCTTTCCGCATCCCAACAAAAGGTCGTAATTCTTAAGAGTTACGACCTTTTTTGTTTCTACAAACTCCGAGAACAAGTCCCACACGAATTTCCAAACCCGTATTTCGGATCCCTATAAAGCAGTATGACAGCGGCATCCATTTCATGGTACTTAGAAAAATCAAACCTTTGGGATACGAAAGTGTTCGATAGATACAGTTAAGACGTACAACTTCAATGGCATCGTCTGAGTGCAGCATCTATTTGCCGCATCGCAATTATCTGTTTACCCTTAAGAAAGACAAATTATGGCACAATTAGATGTAGAACCGAAGAAAAAAAGCAATTGGTGGATATGGGTGGTGATCATCCTTGTACTCCTGCTGGCCTGGTGGATGTTCTCGCCGAATACGAACGATCAAAACATGGACACCACCGATCCCATAACAGATACGACCACTTTAATGAACGATACCTCTTCCATGTAGCGTAAACAGGTATACGATTAATTATTAGGCGGGTTTTAATTTAACTTTAAACACATTTACAATGGATAATACAAGACTAGATCACTTAGAAGAACTAAAGGGAAGCGATTTCGAAATTGCAGAAGGCATGCCTGATATTCAGGGATGGAAAATCGTAAACCATACCGGTGAGAAAATAGGAAAAGTAAAAGATATGCTTTTCGATAAAGAGGCCAGAAAAGTCAGGTACATCATTACCAGCCTCCGCGACGACATCACGGATCTTGAAAACCGCGAGGTTTTAATACCGATTGGCCAGGCCGACCTGGATGTAACTGATAAGCACGTTGTGGTTCCAAACCTGACTTCCGCTCAGCTATTAACGTTGCCCACGTACAGCAAAGGAGAGATGACATCGGAGCACGAGTACGCTATTCGCAATACGTTTCTGGGTACTCCTGAGGGCGGCATTATTCCCGGTACGCTGGATGCTCCCTATAATCGGGAAACCTTTTATAACGATGATAGTTTCAACGAGGGCAGATTCTATAAAAAGGACGAGAACTCAAATAGAAGCGGAGATTTAAGCGACGCCGGGGAAACCGGAAGCGCTGATCTGGACAGAGCGGACGACATGGATAGAGCAGAAGTCCTGGACCGACCTATAGAGTTTGAAAGAACAGATGATTTAGACCGGCCAGATGATATCGATCTGACGGAAGACAGGAACCGGGGCGCGGAGGATCCTTTTGGCCGGGAAGCAAACGATCCAACCAGAATCTGATAACACGGAAAAGCTTTCTGTCTGCTAGTATTCGGATAGATATTTCCTTTTTTCAAAATGTACGAATCCTCGGATTCGTACATTTTTTTATGTGAAGGTCTGGCAAATCGACATTGATTTTAAAACCCGACACGGTTGAGGAATGATTTTAACTAAATTAATCATATTCTTCTCGAATATGATTAATTTGCTTCTCGTTATGATAATTGTCCGGCAAGGTCCATTTGATAATAAAACCTAAACTGTTCAGATGAAAAAAGCATTTCTTTTCGCCCTGTTTGCATTCATGGTTCAGGGAATCTACGCGCAGACGCCCAATATTAAATTACTCGATAGCCTTTTTACGCATATTGAAGCGAATAGCAAGAACATGGGTTCGGTATCGGTATTCAAAGATGGCAGGGAGATCTACCAAAAGAGCATCGGATACGCCAGTGTTGGCGACAAGGTTAAAGCCAATGCAAAAACCAAATACCGAATTGGATCTATATCGAAAACATTTACAGCAGCCATGATTATGCAGCTGGTTGATCAGGGGAAACTGACGCTCCAAACGCAGTTGAAGCAGTTCTTCCCGCAAATTCCCAATGCCGATAAGATCACGATTGAACATCTCTTAAGGCATGAAAGCGGGCTCTTCAATTTTACTGCTTCGCCCGATTATTCACGCTGGATGGTTGACCCGAAATCGAAAGATGAGCTCCTCCAACTTTTCGTGACGAATTCTACCGTGTTTCAACCTGGCGAGAAGCACGAATACTCCAATACCAATTACGTATTGCTATCCTTTATCGCCGAAGAGCTCAGCGGCATGCCTTATGGAGACATACTGCAGGCAAAAATCGTAAAACCCGCCAAGCTTACCGGTACTCAATATGGCTCAAAGATTAACCTTAAGAACAATGAAGCTCTCTCTTACAACAGGCTTGCAGAATGGGAACTATCAAGCGAAACCGACCCCAGCATTCCGATAGGGGCAGGGGGCATTGCAGCAACCGCCAGCGATGTTAGTCGCTTCTACAGCCAGCTCTTCGAAGGCGATCTGTTAAGTGACAGCAGCCTGGCCAGCATGACGACATTAAAGGAAGGCGTCGGATTAGGCCTTTTTCAGATACCATTCAATCAAAAACGAGGCTTCGGCCATAGCGGAGGTATCGATGGATATAGATCCTTAGCCGTTTATTTTCCGGATGATAAGATCGCGGTAAGCTATCTGAGCAATGGAGAAGACATGGTGGTAAACGACATCATGATCGGTGTTCTCTCAGCCGTTTATGGCACGCCTTACGATATGCCCGAGTTCAAAGCTGCTTTGACACTCAGCACGGAAGAACTCGACCCTTACCTGGGCGTATACGCTGGCCCCGGCTTTCCGCTGAAAATCACCATCTCTAAAAAAGGCAATGTCCTGATGGGGCAGGCTTCCGGGCAGCCAGAATTCCCGCTGACGGCCATTGATGCGCATACGTTTACTTTCGACCGGGTAAAACTCAAGCTTGAATTCCTGCCCGAGGAAAATAAAATGATTTTCTTACAGGGCGGCGCTCGTTTTGAACTTATCCGCGAATAGAATGAAGTGGAAAATCATTTCGCTGATTGCCGGGCCGCTCGCCTTCCTGTTGATTCAGCTTCTTCCTTTTGAAGGCCTATCGCCTCAGGGAAAGGCTGTGCTGGCCTGTACTGCCTGGGTCGCTATCTGGTGGATCAGTGAAGCGATGGAGTTAGCGGTGACTTCCCTGGTGCCCATCGTGGTGATGCCGCTCTCCGGGGCACTCACAGTCGATCAAACCACCACCTCGTACGGTAATCCCCTTATTTTTCTTTTCATGGGCGGCTTCATACTTGGCATGGCCATTGAAAAGTGGAACCTGCATAAACGCATTGCTTACAGCATCATCCGCGTGGTCGGCACCGGCGAAAAACGAATGATCCTCGGATTTATGCTGTCGACAGCCTTTCTATCGATGTGGCTTTCCAATACGGCTACCGCCATTATGATGCTCCCCATAGGTTTGTCCGTCATTAAACAGTTCAAAGATCGCGAACCTTTCTCCCGTAACCTGATGCTCGGCATTGCTTACTCCGCATCGATCGGGGGCTTAGCGACACTAATAGGCACACCGCCTAATCTCATCATGGCAGGCGTCGTCCGTGAATCCTATCAAATCGATATTTCCTTCCTCCAGTGGATGCTTTTCGGATTGCCACTGAGTATGGCAATGTTGATGATTACTTACTTTTTCCTTACGCGATATAAAGCTTCTAAGGTAACCACATCTGAACTCGAATTTGAAGACCTTGGAACGATGAGTACGGCGGAGAAGAGGGTGGGACTCGTATTCCTCAGCGTTGCATTGTTCTGGCTTACGCGTACGTTTATCTGGAACGACTTTCTTCCTACCCTCGACGATACCATCATTGCGGTCGCGGGAGCCCTTCTTATGTTTCTGGTGCCGTCCGGAACAGGTAAGGGCGCCCTAATGAACTGGAAGGCGGCAAGAAAATTACCTTGGGATATACTTCTTATTTTTGGGGCCGGACTAGCCATTGCCAAGGGCTTTTCACAAACCGACCTGGCAAGCTGGTTGGCCTTACAGTTTATGGCGGTAGATTTTCTCCATGCCATGTGGGTTGCGCTCATTGTCATTGCAGGTATCAACTTTCTCACGGAAGTGACCTCCAATACCGCTACCGCGAGCATGATATTGCCTCTTCTTGTCACATTGGCGGCCTCGTTAAGCATTCCACCGCTACCGCTGCTTGTGGGCGCTGCATTAGCTGCTTCCTGTGCCTTTATGCTGCCAGTAGCTACACCGCCTAACGCCATCGTATTCAGCTCCGGAAAAATCACCATTCGTGCTATGGTTCGCACCGGGTATATCCTGAATATCGCCTCGATTATTCTGATTTTCCTCTTTGTTCACTATTGGTGGCCGGTGATCTGGAATTAGGAAAGGAGGCGAATCAAATCGTCTTTGCTCA
>DAIRDA010000141.1:0-5933 GCA_036796375.1 Albibacterium sp. | reverse complement strand
ATACTGAATTTTTTAAATTCAGCGAAGTAAGCCGGCTCTGTATATTCGCGGTGATATACCGGAGCTCCTCCACCCAAAACCAAATCATCCGCAGGAACATCGGCCACCAATTCGCCATTAGCGTAATACTGCAGGCGCTGAGTGTCCGTCACTTCGCCGATAATAGCGCAGTTCAGATCCCATTTATCAAATACAGCCTCTACCAGTGCTTCTTTTCCTTTTTCTACGACGATAAGCATGCGCTCCTGCGATTCAGATAGAAGAATCTCAAAAGGCTTCATGTTTTCCTGACGAACCGGAACCTTATCCAGATCGATACGCATGCCGTGCTTGCCTTTTGCAGACATTTCTGAGTTCGAGCAGATAATACCCGCCGCACCCATATCCTGCATACCAATCACAGCACCGGTTTTGATCACTTCCAGAGTAGCCTCTAACAATAGTTTTTCCTGGAAAGGATCGCCTACCTGAACGGCGGGAAGGTCATTTACCGAGTCTTCACTGATATCTTTGGAAGCAAAAGCGGCTCCGTGTATACCGTCTTTACCGGTTGCTGATCCAACGATGTAAACAGGATTGCCTACCCCATACGATGTAGCCGATACGGTTTCCCCGGCTTTAACAATACCGGCCGACATGGCATTTACCAACGGATTGATTTGGTAGCAATCGTCAAAGAAAACTTCGCCACCAACAGTTGGAATCCCGAAAGCATTACCGTAATCGCCGATACCTTTCACTACGCCTTTGACAAGCCACTTCGTACGCTCATTATTAATATCGCCAAAGCGAAGCGAATTTAACTGAGCGATCGGACGTGCTCCCATGGTAAAGATATCACGGTTAATTCCGCCCACACCTGTAGCAGCACCCTGATAAGGCTCCAGGGCAGAAGGGTGATTATGCGATTCAATTTTGAAACAGCAACCAAGTCCGTCACCTATATCTACCAAACCGGCATTTTCTTCACCGGCTTCGGCCATTAAGTGTGGACCTTTATTAGGGAGCGTTTTTAACCAAACAATGGAATTCTTGTATGAGCAGTGTTCACTCCACATCACAGAGAATATAGACAATTCTGTAAAATTCGGAGTGCGGCCTAAAATTTCCTTGATGCGGTCAAATTCTTCGGGGATTAAACCCAATTCTTTAGCGGTTTCTAAAGTGCTTAAATCTTGATTTTCCAATGTCTTGAATTAACGTAATTAATAGGTATGCAAAAATAAGATATAATAACGGGTTTGCCAATTTTTAGCCTATCTTCTTGTTTTCGGCGATTTCGCCACCATACCATCGCTTTTTTCAGCAGAAGGCAGAAAAAATACTCGATTCGAAGATTTTTTGTTAAAATAAAATTGAATTTTATGATTTTTTTTACTGAATTTTGAAATACATTAAATTTATATTCAATACACCAATCAAAATCACTGAACGAAATGAATAATCTAAGGTTTGATGCAGTAGAGTCTGTTTTGAAGAAGAATCATAAACCCTCTGTTGCCCCTGAAGGGAAACCGTCATCGTTTTACGGCAAAAATGTTTTCGGAATTAAGAAAATGAAAGACTTCCTTCCGAAAAATGCTTATGAAAAATTACTAACCATTCTGGAGAACGGCGAAGTTATCGACAGAGAGCTGGCCGAGCATATTTCACAAGCAATTAAAAGCTGGGCCATAAGCAACGGTGCAACACATTATTCACACTGGTTCCAGCCATTAACAGGCAGCACGGCCGAGAAACACGATGCTTTTTTTGAACCCGACAGTGAGGGATTGGCTATTGAAAAATTTACCGCTGATGCCTTGATTCAGCAGGAGCCCGATGCTTCCAGTTTCCCGAACGGCGGAATCCGGAACACCTTTGAGGCTCGTGGCTATACAGGCTGGGACCCCTCCTCTCCTGCCTTTCTTTTCGAAACAGCAGCCGGAAAAACGCTCTGTATTCCGACCGTCTTCGTATCGTATACAGGGGAGGCGCTCGATTATAAAGCTCCTTTATTAAAAAGTATTCACGCGCTCGACAAAGCAGCGGTAGACGTTTGTCAGTATTTCAGCAAGAGCATCACCCGTATCTCAGCGTCGCTGGGTATCGAGCAGGAGTACTTTCTGGTAGACCGCGCGCTTTACAACGCACGGCCCGATCTATTGCTAACCGGAAGAACACTTTTCGGACATATGTCGGCCAAAGGACAACAACTCGACGATCATTACTTTGGTTCCATTCCTGAGCGAGTAATGGCCTTTATGGTTGAGGTTGAAAACGAAGCGCTGAAATTGGGCATCCCGTTGAAAACCCGACACAACGAGGTTGCACCATCGCAGTTCGAATGTGCCCCGATGTACGAGGAACTGAACCTGGCCATCGATCACAACCAACTCCTACTTAACCTGATGGAGCAGATTGCCGTGCGCCATAACTTTAAGGTGCTTATTCATGAAAAGCCATATGCCGACATCAATGGTTCAGGAAAACACAATAACTGGTCACTGATCACCAATACAGGCGTAAACCTTTTGTCGCCCGGAAAAACGCCGAAGACCAACCTCATGTTCCTGACCTTCTTTATCAATACCATCAAAGCTGTGCATGAACATGCCGACCTGCTGAGGGCTTCTATCGCCTCTGCGAGCAACGACCATCGCCTGGGAGCCAATGAGGCACCGCCGGCGATCATTTCCATCTTTTTGGGAAGCCAGCTGAACGATGTTCTTGACGAAATTGAAACGCCTCGGATCGCTAAAATCGTGAAGTCTGAAAGTCTTCTTTGGCACGGAATCCCGAAAATCCCGGAATTGAACCTCGATAATACTGACCGGAACCGAACATCGCCTTTTGCCTTCACGGGCAATAAATTTGAATTCCGTGCTGTAGGATCATCCGCTAACAGCGCCAGTTCCATGACGGTGCTGAATTCGATTGTGGCCGACCAGCTGGTTCAGTTCAAGGTCGAAGTCGACAAGATTATCGCTAAAGGAACCAAAAAGGATCTGGCTATCCTTAATGTACTCAGAAAATACCTGAAACAGTCGCGTGCCATCCGCTTCGAAGGAAATGGCTATAGCAAAGAATGGGAAACCGAAGCCGAAGCACGCGGATTATCAAATATCAAAACCACGCCTAAGGCACTTGATGTTTATACCGACGAGAAGACGCTTAAACTTTTTGAATCGTTAGGAGTGCTAAACCGTCGTGAATCGCACGCACGTCACGAAATTTTGCTTGAAAGTTATTACAAGAAAATACAGATCGAAGCCAGGGTGATCGGTGAAATCGTGAACAGCATGATTGCTCCGGCCTCCATTACCTACCTCAACGAATTGGTTGAGAATGTTAAAGGGTTAAAAGATCTGGGATTACCAAAAGAATCGTACAGCTCGCAAATGAACCTGGTTGAGCGCGTATCCACGCTGATTAACCGCATTCTGGAAGAGACAGAAGCAATGCGTCAGAACCGGAAGAAAGCGAACCATATAGAGGATGTTCGCGATAAAGCCATCGCATATGATGAGACCGTGAAAGTTCATTTCGACCAGATCCGCTACTACATCAATAAGCTGGAACAGATTGTAGACGACAGCAAGTGGCCGGTTCCTAAATTGCGTGAACTTCTTTTTATTAACTAAAAACAACGCGTTTATACGTTTTAAAGGACCGGTCAGCCGGTCCTTTTTCTTTTTTACTCTTTCTCATTTCTTATCCTTATTTTTGCAGAGATGTCTGATTTAAAATACAACCAACGCGGAGTTTCTGCAGGAAAAGAAGATGTGCACAACGCCATCAAAAACATTGATAAAGGACTATTCCCTCAAGCCTTTTGCAAAATCATCCCCGATATCATCGGCAATGACGAAGCGTACTGCAACATCATGCATGCCGACGGCGCCGGCACCAAATCATCCCTGGCATATATGTACTGGAAAGAAACCGGCGACACCAGCGTTTGGAAGGGCATCGCACAGGACGCCATTGTGATGAACCTGGATGATCTTCTTTGCGTAGGTGCCACCGAAAATATTTTACTTTCATCAACCATCGGCCGAAATAAGAATAACATTCCGGGCGAGGTGATTGCCGAAATCATAAACGGAACCGAAGAAATCCTGGCAGAACTTCGGGAACTGGGCATCGGTATTTATTCTACCGGCGGAGAAACGGCAGATGTGGGCGATTTGGTGCGAACCATCATCGTAGATTCAACCGTCACCTGCCGCATGAAACGCGACGAAGTGATATCCAACCACCGCATTCAGGACGGTGATGTCATCATAGGCTTGGCTTCGTACGGCAAGGCCAGCTATGAAAAAGAATATAATGGCGGGATGGGTTCGAACGGACTGACTTCCGCCAGACACGATGTTTTTTCGAAAGTACTTTCTGAGAAATACCCTGAAAGCTATGACCCGGCAGTGCCCGAAAGCCTCGTATATGCAGGCTCCAAACTGCTGACCGACAAAATAGACATCGGTTCAGGCGAGCAGATGGATGCCGGAAAACTGGTACTCTCTCCTACGCGGACATACGCGCCGGTGATAAAAGCGATTTTAAATCAGCACCGTGCATCCATTCACGGAATGGTTCATTGCAGCGGAGGCGCTCAAACGAAGGTGCTTCATTTTATCGAACAGTTGCATGTGGTTAAAGACAATCTTTTCCCCATCCCTCCCTTGTTCAAGTTGATTCAGGAAGAATCAAAAACCGACTGGCAGGAGATGTATAAGGTGTTTAACATGGGGCACCGGATGGAGATATATGTGCCTGCAGCACTTGCTGAAGAAATTATCAGCATTTCAGAATCGTTCGGTATCGCCGCTCAAAAAATTGGTTTTGTATCTGCAGCCGCTTCCAAGAAGGTGACCATCCACTCTGAATTCGGGACCTTTGAGTACGAATAGGCAAGTTACTGAGCTCATGAAAACGATCGGGTGGAAAGAAATTATAGACTTTGTAGATTTTAAGATTTACGATATCCCAGCGAAAGTTGACACGGGCGCTAAAACTTCCGTCATACATTGTGAACATATTGAATTGATTAAAAAAGGACGAAAACAATTTGTCAGGTTCACTCCTTTTAATGATACTTATACAGAAAAGAAGACTTTTGAACTTCCGTTTCATAAGGAACGAAAAATTAAAAATTCTTTCGGTTTTGAAGAAAACCGGTATATCGTTCATACCAACGTGCGGATGTTTGACGAGATATACGGCATTGAGGTTTCCCTTCGTGATCGGTCAAACATGGAATTCCCCATGCTACTGGGCCGAAGTTTCATCCGGAAGAAATTCCTGGTTGATGTTAACCGTGCAAACCTGAGCCATAAACGCGCCCCAGCTAAAAAATAATAAAGGAAACCCTTTAATACACGAAACGTGAAAATTGCAATACTTTCCACCAATAAAAACCTGTATTCTACCAAAAAGCTTCATGAAGCTGCAATTAAACGCGGACATGAGTGTGTGATTATGGATCATCGTAAATGCTATGTAGGCATTAAACAGGGCAAACCAAGCATTCACTATAACGGCCAGGACGTGTCCGACATTGATGCAATTGTTCCCCGCATCGGCGCCTCCGTTACTTTCTATGGCTCAGCCATTGTCAGGCAATTTGAAGTCATGAACGTGGTTTCAGCCAACCCCAGCCAGGCCATCACGCGTTCGCGCGACAAGCTGCGCTGTATGCAGATTCTCAGCGGCGCAGGAATCGGGATGCCCGTTACCGGCTTTGCCAGGAATACCCACGATGTCGACGACCTCATCAGGATGGTTGGGGGTGCTCCACTGGTCATTAAGTTACTCGAGGGAACACAAGGTATAGGGGTCGTACTTGCTGAAACCAAAAAAGCGGCAAGTTCAGTGATCGAGGCTTTTTTCGGACTCGGCAATAATATCCTCATCCAGGAGTTTATTAAAGAATCAAAAGGTACCGACATCCG
>DAIRDA010000140.1:0-6013 GCA_036796375.1 Albibacterium sp. | reverse complement strand
CATTGGCGCGCGGACGCGAATAAGCTTCCAGCGAGGTCTTTTTAATCGTTCCCCGTTTGGTACACATAATAATAAAGTTGTTTTCCAGGTATTCCTGATCCTTCAGATTCTTTACTTTGATATAGGCTTTTACCTTCTCTTCTTTCGGGATATTGATAATATTCTGAAGCGCGCGGCCCCTCGACACCCTCGATCCTTCCGGAATCTCATAAGCCCTCAACCAGAAACAACGCCCTGCGTCTGTAAAGAACAACAGATAGTTATGCGCTGTCGCTGTAATAATATGTTCTGTGAAGTCAGTATCCTTGGTATTTGAACCAAGCGAACCCTTACCACCTCTGCCCTGCGTACGGTATTCAGTTAGCGGCGTCCGTTTCACATATCCTTCATGCGAGATCGTAATCACGATTTCTTCGTCATCAACGAAATCTTCCATGCTCATATCGCCCGCCGAATGCACAATCACTGAGCGGCGATCATCTCCATACTTTTCTTTTACTTCGCGAAGCTCGTCTTTGATGATCTCCATTCTCAATCCTTCATCCGCCAAAATAGACTTCAGGTACTCGATCGTTTTCATCAGCTCATCGTACTCTTCTTTGATCTTATCGCGTTCGAGCCCTGTCAACCTGCGCAGCGTCATGTCCAGAATGGCACGCGACTGAATATCAGACAGACCGAATTTTTCCATCAAGCCAATTCGCGCCTCTTCAGGTGTATTTGAAGCACGGATCAGCCGGATCACTTCTTCGATATGATCAAGCGCAATCAGTAAACCTTCCAGAATATGTGCCCGCTTTTCAGCCTCTGCCAGTTCATATTTCGTACGTCTGACGACCACCTCATGCCGGTGCTCAACAAAGTGCCGAATCAGGTCCTTTAAATTCAACATGACCGGTCGTCCCTGTACAAGTGCAATATTATTCACCCCGAAGGAGGTCTGCAAAGCAGTATATTTGTACAAATTATTCAGAACCACCGAAGCGTTTGCATCCCGCTTAATATCGTATACAATCCGTAAACCTTCGCGGTCAGATTCATCCCGGATCGCCGAAATACCCTCGATCTTCTTCTCATTCACCAGTTCAGCCGTACGTTCAATCATACTGGCCTTATTTACCTGATAGGGAATTTCGGTTACGATAATCTGTTCACGGTCATTCTTCGTGATTTCTATCTCGGCCTTGGCGCGCATTATTACACTGCCTCGTCCGGTTTCAAAAGCACTCTTCAACCCGGCATAGCCATAAATAGTGGCACCGGTAGGGAAATCAGGGCCTTTAATATGTTGCATCAGTTCAGGAATATCGATATCCCTGTTGTCGATATACGCAATAATCCCGTCGACCACCTCACGTAAATTATGAGGAGCCATATTGGTCGCCATTCCTACCGCAATACCCGACGATCCATTTACCAACAGGTTCGGAATTCGCGTAGGCAGAACCGTTGGTTCCTGAAGCGTATCATCGAAGTTCATTTGGAAATCGACCGTATCCTTGTTGATATCACCCAGCATATCCTCGGTGATCTTCTTCAACCGGGCTTCCGTATAACGCATTGCTGCTGGTGAGTCGCCATCGACTGAACCGAAGTTACCCTGACCGTCGACCAGCGTATAGCGCATACTCCATTCCTGCGCCATCCTGACCATGGTTCCGTAAACAGATGAGTCGCCGTGCGGGTGATACTTTCCCAACACGTCTCCAACAATACGGGCAGACTTTTTATGAGGCTTAGTGCTTGTAACACCCAGATCCAACATACCGTAAAGCACCCTTCTGTGCACCGGTTTTAAACCATCGCGCACATCGGGTAAAGCCCTGGAAACGATGACCGACATTGAATAATCAATGTACGAGGTCTTCATCTCATTCTCAATATTTATTTTGATTATACGGTCACTAGCTGGGACTAAATTATTTTCGTTTTCTGTTTCGTCAGCCATAAGAATTTTGTAAGATTAACCATCGCGCATTCATTCGTTTGCGCGCATGCGAAGTTAACAATTTTATGCGTATAAAGCGAATATCGGAGCCTCTTTAGACCCTTTTGGCGCTAAGAAATCCAATCGATCCCCTGCTTGAGCAAAGCCAGTGTTTCCGCCTCTTTCGAGCCTGCTTCCGGAGAGAAATCATAGACCCAGTTAGCCGTCGGAGGCAAACTCATCAAAATAGATTCTATCCTCCCGTTCGTCTCCAGTCCGAACTTAGTCCCTGCATCATATACCAGGTTAAATTCCACATATCGCCCGCGTCGATAATATTGCCAGGCTTTTTCTTCCTGAGTGAAAGAGCGACTCTTATTTCTTGCCATCAACTCGGTATACACCGGCAGAAATGAATTCCCTACCTCCTTCGAGAACTCCAGAATCTGATCATAGGTCAAACCGGTTCTGGAAGGATTCAGACGGTCGTAGAAAATGCCACCTACTCCACGGGTTTCATCGCGGTGCCTGATGAAAAAATATCGGTCGGCCCAGGCTTTAAACTCCTCGTAAAAGGCTGCCGAATGGCGATCGCATACCGCCTTCATATGCCTGTGAAAAAACTTCGCCTCCTCCGGTACCACGTAATGAGGTGTCAGGTCAATTCCACCGCCAAACCAACGCGTTTCTTCGTTTAGTTCGAAATAACGAATATTCATGTGAATAATAGGTACCCAGGGATTATTCGGGTGAATCACAATCGAAACGCCGGAAGCGAAAAAGTCATCTTCTTCCACACCGAATGCTTTCTTTACAGCTTCAGGCAGTTTTCCATGAACTGCCGAAAAGTTTACCCCGCCACGCTCTATGACGCCTCCGTTCTGCATCACCCGCGTACGACCACCGCCGCCGCCGTCGCGATCCCACAGTTCTTCTATAAATTTACCAGTTCCGTCTGCTGCTTCCAGGCCGCTGCATATAGCATCCTGTATGTTTTTATAATCCTCAACTACTTTGTTTCTGAAGTCCATAACAACAAATATCCTATTTATTTTCATCAATCTTCCTATCTTTGATAAAATGCGAGTTTCAGAAAATCTCTTAAAATGGGCCATCCGCCTCTATCCGCCCCTACTTTTTCAGCGGATATGGGTAAAGCGCTTCCACAAAGGTTTTCGTGGCGTCGACGTGAAGCTTGCACACAGCCTGATCAATAGAAATTACAACGGATCCATTTTTGGCGGTTCCATCTTCTCAGCCACCGATCCTTTTTACGCCATTCTGTTCGATCAGATTCTTCAGCGAGAAGGATTCAAAACGCTCGTCTGGTTAAAAAGCGCCGAAATAAGCTATATCAAACCTGCGCGCAGAAACCTTTACTTCTCTATTGTGATCAACGATGAGGAAATAGCAAGGGCCTGCGAAAAGTTAGCGACGGAGGGGAAATATATAGAGACTTTTACCTTTGAACTTTGCGACAAATCAGGACTTACCCACGCCCGGGTAAAAAACGAAGTTTACATCCGAAATCAATCCTTTACCCAATAGACATGAAAAATCAAATACTTATTGCCATCTCCTTTCTTTGTCTCGCAGGATGTTCGGCGGGCAAAAACGATGAAAATGAGGCGCTGCAGAAAGAAGTAATCGCCGTGCACGACGAAGTGATGCCGATGATGGGCTCGTTTGTCCGAAACGAGATGCTGATCGATTCCCTGCTCAAAAATATGCCGGCCTTGAAAACAACCGACCCTTCGCTCGATACGGCCGCTCACAAGGCCCGTCTGAGCAGCCTGAAGGTTAAACTAGAATCAGCTACCGATGCCATGAACAAGTGGATGCAGGATCTCGAATTGGATTTCGAAGGAATGAGCGATCAGGAAGTGAAAGCCTACCTCGAAGAAGAAAAAAGAAAGGTGGAGCAAATCAATCAGCAGTTCAAGGAAACAGACACAGAGAGTAAAGAAGTATTGACCCCATATCATCCATAACATGAAGAAGTATTTTGCAGCCATCGCCTTTTGCAGCCTATTTGCTGCTTGCCAGACAGAAGACAATACACGCCTGCCCATCCTGGGTTCAAGAGAACCGGTGAGCAAGGTCGTCGACGGCCAAACGGTGGTCGATACCCTCTACAAAACGCTGCCCGATTTTGAGTTTTTGAATCAGGACAGCGCCAGGGTTACTGCCGAAACCTTTGATAACAGCATCTATGTGGCCGATTTTTTCTTTACTTCCTGCCCGAGCATTTGCCCCATCATGCACCGCAATATGCTGAGAGCCTATGAAAAGTTCAAAAACCACCCTGAAGTAAAATTCCTCTCGCACAGTATTGATACCAAGTACGACACCCCGTCAGTTCTGAAAGATTACGCAGTAAAGCTGGGAGCAGACGGTCCGCAATGGCAGTTTGTCACCGGCAGCCGGGAAGATATCTATGGAATCGCTCCTGAATACATGGTATTCGCAGAGGAAAACGATAAGGTTGCCGGTGGATACGAACATCAGGGCTGGTTTATCCTCGTCGACAAGAACAAACATATCCGAGGCGCCTACGATGGCACGAACACCGACGAAGTAGAAAAAATGATGAAGGATATGGATATTTTGCTTCGTGAATATGAAAACTAAAGCCATTACAGTGGCTTTTGCCTGTTTCTCCTTGTTGGTCAGCATTCTATCTTGCCAGAGCAGCGGTCAGATCGAGCAGGCACAATACTTTATTAACGGAAAACTGGCCTATGAACTACATTGCCAGAATTGTCATGGAGCGAAAGGCGAGGGATTAAAATTACTGATCCCTCCCCTCACCGACACGGCCTTTATTAAAACGAACCTCGGAAATATCGCAGGTTATATTAAATATGGAATCAGCGGAGAAATGTGGGTAAACGGCCAGCTTTATAACGGTGAAATGCCAGCTGAAACGCACCTCACTCCCATCGAGATTACCTACATCATCAACTATATCGGCAATTCATTCGGCAACGACATTGGATTCTATTCGCTGGAACAGGTCGAGAACGACTTAAACGCATATACTGCGCGTTAATAACAAACATTTTTTAAAATTCCCTGTTTCCCTAATAAAATAACAGGAACATGGAAGATCATAAAAAAATAGAGGACGATTATAACAACAATAAGCAAAATCCCGGTCCGGCCAAAGAGGCCAGGGAAGAAAGCAGCGATAAGCCTGCCGGACGCACCGTCAACTGGGCTATCATTATCGCTGTTGTACTTATGGCAATCGTAGTGTTTATTTATTATTATAATCCGGGCAACTAATTCTCGCTTGAAGCCTATAAACTTCAGGCAACTGTTATCGCTCAAATCCTATAGGCTTCGGGCGATAACAGCTCCTGATGCCCAGGCCCACTGAAAGTTAAACCCTCCCAGCCATCCCGTCACATCTACGCATTCTCCACCGAAGAATAGTTTAGCGACCTTTTTTGACTCCAGGGTATCGGGATCCAATTCATCTGTTGACACACCACCCCGCATTACTTCCGCCTTATCATATCCTTTCGTTCCCGCCGGCTTCACGCGAAAGCGGTGGATGGTCTCATCTACAAGCTTTGCATCCGCCTTGCTCATGGAGGCAATTTTTTTCTCCGTCGGAAGAAACTTCCCCAGGGCCTCCGAAAATTTCTTCGTAAAATGATCGTTCAGCACCTGAACCAATAAGCGTTTTCCTCCGGTCTGACGTTCCTGCTGTATGATGGCGTTCATCGAATGGTCAGGTAAAAGATTTATAAAAATCTCCTCACCCGGCTCCCAATACGACGATATCTGCAAAATAGCCGGGCCACTCAGCCCCCAATGCGTAAACAATATGTTTTCCCGAAAACGGATTCTATGGTTCCATACCTCAGCAAAAACCGCGTTGCCAGATAAAGCGCTGAACCATTCCGCATCCTTTCCCGTAACGGTCAGGGGTACCAAAGCCGGCGCCGTGTTTTCAATTTTTAGACCAAACTGCCGCGCAACACGTAGCGAGAAATCGCTGGCGCCCATTTTACTGATGGGTAAGCCACCGCTGCTCATCACCACCGCAGCAGCCTGTACCGTATAAAGCTCACCCTC
>DAIRDA010000139.1:0-6019 GCA_036796375.1 Albibacterium sp. | reverse complement strand
GCGATAAGGTCGGAAGCATTACGCGTCCGGTGAAGGAACTGAAAGCCTTCCGGAAGGTCTGGTTAAAGCCGGGTGAAGAACGGGAAGTGAGATTCACCCTATCGGAGGAGGATCTGAAATTTTACAATGCAGAACTGAAACATGTGGCCGAACCGGGCGAATTCGACTTGTTTATCGGCGGAAACTCCCGCGACCTTAAAAAAGCGACCTTTTATCTGCAATAAGCAATGAAAAGAATTTCTCTCATCGCCGGCCTTCTCCACAGGGATACAACGCTGAGAGGAAAATAAACAGATCGATGATGAAACCAACCATAGAAATTGAATACTGCCCGAAATGCGGGTGGATGCTCCGGGCGGCCTATATGGCCCAGGAAGTACTGAGCACCTTCTCGGAAGAGCTCCACGGCGTATTGCTGATTCCAAGCGCAGTCGCCGGTCGTTTTACCGTCCGGACCAGCGAGCAGGAAATATTCGACCGGAAAAGGGAGGGCCGTTTTCCGGAAATCAAGGAACTGAAGCAACTGATACGCGACCGGGTGTGTCCGGATAAAGATCTGGGGCACTCCGAAAGGAAAAATGAACGCGACGGCTCTCTTTAATGAAACGAAAAAAGAAGCCCTTTGCAAGCATTGCAGAGGGCTTCTTTCTTCGTAAATCATAGAATTTCGCTTAGGGCATGATAGTGTCTTTGATATTGCCCAGCAGGCTGTCGTCATCGCCACCCTTCATTTGCTGGCTCTGCGCATAGCCCTTGACATCGGGGATTCCAAGGTCGGGGCGCTCGGCCTCGGGCACCCCCTGCACATGCCGGAACTGGCCCTTACCGTCGATCGACGGACCGCTGGTCCACCGTCCCTGAGCGGGAGCCGGCTTTTCAATGTTGGTGGAAACAAAGGCATAATCGTATTCCTTGATATGATCGCTCATGGGGAAGGTATTGGGAATCGGAAGGTTTTCCTTCACCCCGCCCAAATCTTCCAGCACGGCCAGCCATTGATTCTGATGCATCGCGTCGCGGGTGATCAGGAAGGCAAGCATATCTTTCATTCCCTTATCATCGGTCATTTCATACAGCCGGGTAGCCAGGACGCGTCCGGTTGATTCAGCCATCACGTTGGCATACATGTCGGCCGCAATGTTGCCACTACCTACTACCCACGATCCGTTAAACGGTACGCCATTGGCATCGACGGCCATGGCTGCCAGACCGGAAGAAAGGACGTGACGCGGATCCATTCCACCCATGATACTGCCGACGATGGGGTTCTCCCCGGCAATCTTGTCTTTCAAATCGTTGGTAGCGCCATCGAGGTTGAGCGCCACTGCGGTACAAAGCATTTCGATGTGCGAGATTTCTTCGGTACCGGTATCCAGCAGCATGTCCCTGTATTTATTGGGGCCGCGGTTGCCCCAGGCCTGAAAAAGATACTGAAGACAGACTCTGATTTCACCTTCGATCCCTCCGATGGCCTGTTGTAATAATTTGGCAAATGCAGGATTCGGTTTGTCTACGCGTACTTTGTACTGTAGTTTGTTGTCGTGATAAAACATAGTTTTAAAGTTTTATTTTTTAAAAATTCTGTTAACTCATTGATAACAAACGTCTCTGCCTATTCTCCAAAAAAAATAAAAAGTGGGTATTTTACATCGGAGCTTTGCGTATTTGCCCGGGCTAACAGGTTTCTACTTAGTTTTATAAATCTCTTTTTGTAACTTTCGCTGATCGTCCGGATGCTTGCCGGTAGATATTGAGACTACACTAGCCCATCAACCAAATGAACCAAATCAAAAAAACCCCTTTGTCAAGCCTTGGATACGGCTTTATTCCCGATAGCTTTATTCCCGAAGGGAAAGATGAATACCACCTGAGAAACATTCAGAACCGGAGCGGCATTGATTACCGCAATCTTTCTGCCCATGAAATCGAAGTGTTGGTTAAGAACGGCAATACGACCGACAACTGGAATAATATTCTGGTGTCGGACGCTTTTAAACCGGAATTGGTTCAAAGCTGTAAGTTTTACGGCTTAATCCGGATTGGAAAGCTGGAACCCTTCTTCCTGGAGTATAACGACCTGAAGGTGGCTGTGGGCCTGTACAACTCGACCATCATCAGTTGCGACCTGGGCGACAATGTGGCCATTAACCACGTGACCTATATGTCGCATTATATTATCGGAAACGAAGTGATTGTGGTGCAGGTGGATGAGATGAAAACGACGGCGAATTCGAAATTCGGAAATGGTATCATCAAGGATGGTGAGCCGGAATCGTCGCGTATATGGCTGGAAATCTGCAATGAAAACGGTGGGCGGAAGGTGATTCCCTTTAACGGTATGCTGCCCGGTGATGCCTGGCTGTGGAGCAAATACCGCGACGATAAGGGCTTGCTCGATAAATTTGTAGAGTTTACTGAAACGGAGTATAAAACCGAGCCGGGCTATTATGGGAAAGTGGGCGACCGCACCGTCATTAAGAACACGAACATTATCAACGATGTCTGGATCGGTTCAGATGCCTATATCAAAGGGGCTAACAAGTTGAAAAATCTTACCATCAAATCGAGCCCCCTGGGCCGTACCCAGATCGGGGAAGGCTGCGAGCTGGTAAACGGGATTGTAGATTTCGGGTGCCGTATTTTTTATGGGGTGAAGGCGGTCCGCTTCGTGATCGCTTCCAATTCGCAATTAAAATACGGAGCACGTCTGATTAACTCGTACCTGGGAAGCAATACGACGATTTCCTGCTGCGAGGTGCTGAACTCCCTGATTTTCTCGGCGCACGAACAGCATCATAACAACTCTTTCCTATGCGCTGCCCTGGTTCTGGGGCAAAGCAATATTCCCGCCGGGGCTACCATTGGCTCGAATCATAATTCAAGGGGGGCGGATGGAGAGGTCATCGCCGGCCGCGGTTTCTGGCCGGGTCTCTGCGTGAGTCTGAAGCATAATTCGAAATTCGCGAACTTTACGATTCTGGCCAAAGGGGATTACGACTATGAGCTGAATATTCCGGTTCCTTTTTCGCTTATCAGCATCAGCGAGCAGGAAAATTCGCTGGTGGTGATGCCGGGCTATTGGTTTATGTACAATATGTATGCCTTGCAGCGAAATGCCTTTAAGTATCAGGACCGCGATAAGCGCTACGAGAAAATTCATCTGATTGAATACGACTACCTCGCCCCGGACACGGTGAATGAAATGTTTGACTCGATTGCCCTGTTTGAAAAGCTGGTCGGACAGGCCTATGGCCGGAAAACCGGCGAACAAGGCCTGACAGCGGAAGATGCCGCAGCGGTGGGCAAACGCTTATTAGCCACGAAGGATCCGGTTGTTGAAGAACTGGAGGTGCTGGCCACGGGCTTTGAAAATGCGAAGCGGCCCGTCAAAATCATCAAAGTACAGCAAGCCTATGATTTGTTCCGCAGGATGATTCGCTATTACGGTGTAGAACATATGATCGAAGCGCTTGATGAAGTGGACGGTCTGCAGCCTTTCAGAGAGGTGATGGCCGGCACGGATCTGAACCGAACATCCTGGCTGAACGTAGGCGGCCAGCTGATCCGCGAGAACGACGTGCGCTTGCTTCGCGAAGAAATACGCAAGGGAAATATGCGCTCGTGGGATGAGGTGCACGACTATTACCTGCAGGAAGGGGCCAGGTATGAAGACCTTAAGAGAAGGCATGCCCTGGGAAGTTTTTTTGAACTGGAGGGTATATCCCCCGCTGAGATGGATCAGACCCGTCTGCGTGACATAGTTGCTGAGCACCGGCAAACGCGGCAGTGGATGTTTGATTCGGTGTCGGCCTCGCGCGAAAAAGACTATACCAACCCGTTCCGCCGGATGATGTACGACACCCAGGAAGAACTGGATGAAGTTATCGGCCGATTTGAAGACAATTCCTTTATTCAGGATCAGAAAAAGGCACTGGAAACGTTCAGCAGGAGATTGGACGCGTTTACCCGTAAATGGCTTCATTAATGGCAAGGAGAAGCATCTTTCAGTCGTTCTGGATGGGCGGTTTTGAATGCAGCGACCAGGTGAACTGCTTTGGCGATCGCGTTGACCTGCTGCAGGAAACCGAGCATGTAAGGATGCTGGAATCAGACTACCGGCGCTTGCTGGAACAGGGCATATCCACCGTTCGCGAAGGCATTCAGTGGACAAAGGTGGAAAAAGCGCCCTTTGAATTCGACTTCACACGGGTTGGCCAGATGATGGACACCGGCAGGCGAATGGGCGTTCAACAGCTATGGGATCTGTGCCATTTTGGCTATCCGGACGACCTATCGCCCCTGCACCCCAAGTTTTCCGATCGCTTTGTGGCCTTGTGCCGGGCTTTCGGCCACTTTGTGGTTCAGCGTTATGGCGCCATCGAGATGGTTTTGACACCGATTAATGAAGTCAGTTTTATCTCCTGGCTGGGCGGAGAGGCAGCAGCGACGGTACCCTTTTGCAAAAATGAGGGATGGAATATTAAATACCGACTGGTGGAAGCTTATATCCGCGGTATTAAGGCGCTGAAAGAGATCAATCCGGCGTTTAAGATTTTGTCGACCGAACCGCTGGTGAGTATGGTGCCTGGCCTGGGGGCAAGCGATGAGGAAATCCTCCGTGCGCAGGCCTCGCATGAAGTCCAGTATCAGGTAGTCGATATGCTGACGGGACGCATGTGTCCGGAACTGGGCGGTAGCCCCGACCTGCTGGATGTTATCGGGCTGAATTATTATTACAATAATCAATGGGAATTCAATAGCCTGGAAGGACATTTCCTTCCCTGGGCCAATGAAAATGAGGATCCGCGCTGGCGACCGCTCAGTTCCTTGCTGGAGGAAGTGTATGAACGCTACCAGCAACCCATTTTGCTTGCTGAGACCAGTCACAGCGGGGAAGACCGGCCGCACTGGATACGTTTTGTTGCGGAAGAATGCAACCTTCTTCTGAAGCGAAATATTCCCTTTCTGGGAATCTGTATTTATCCGATAATTGACCGGCCGGATTGGGATCATCTGCACCGCTGGCATCACTCCGGACTGTGGGATCATCACCCGGAAAGTGGCCTTACTCGCATTTTGCAGGATGATTACGCCGCTGCCATCAGGCAGTCGATGAACCTTATTAAACCGAATTTACAGGAATAACGCACAAAATAATGCACCCGGGATCCCATCTTTGACGGTACCCCGGGTGCATGAAAAGTTTTTATCTGAACCCGATGTGGTCCATGTAGATGGTTCCGGCCCATCCGGCTTCCTGAAACTGAACATCGGTGATATTGGCAGGATTGCCCAGTTGCGCCATGGTGAACTTGTATTCCACCCACTTGCCTTCTTCCAGGGTAATCGCCAGCGCCGAACCTCCATTTACGCTCATGTTGATCACTTTTCCTCCGGTCCCCGGCGTGGCAAAGACAGAGAAGGTAAATTCACGGTAATCGCTGCTGCTTATACTGAAATTTGTGGGTTTAAAGGCGCCCCAGCTATTACTGAAAGCGATCTTAAGAGCCGATTCTCCATCGCGCACATTCTCGGTATTGGAGGCGTCGATGGTGGTTCCCCAGCCCCAGTTTTGGGTGTTGTTCATAAACCCGTCGACATACAGACCGAAGGCCAGTGGTGGCAGGTCGGGCAGGTCGCCCACGAAGAGCAGCGATTCCTGCGATTCAACTACCACGTCGGAATAGGCCACCAGCGATACTTTTCCTTTGTTGGCCTCTTCCGGTATGCGAAGCACCAGGCTGGTTTCTGTTTGGCTGACAAACTCGGTCACAGCAGGTCCGGCACCCTTAAACAGGACCTCACGCGTGAGATCCAGGTTCGTGCCGGTGATGGTCAGATTCTCGCCACGTTCAGCCGGATTTGGCTGAATCGAGGTAATGGAAGGCAGAACCACCTGCAACTCGGTTTCCGATTCGATACTAACAGGCTCGGTTCCGGCCGTGCTAAAAACCAGGGTGCCGGTCTTAGCCGTCAGCGGAACCTGTACAACCAGCTCGTTCAATGAACGGCTTACAAA
>DAIRDA010000138.1:0-6021 GCA_036796375.1 Albibacterium sp. | reverse complement strand
GATATCGACGCCATGTGGCTCCGCGACAGTTCTGCGCAGGTTTGGCCCTACCTTCAGTTCGTAAACGAAGATGCTCCGCTTAAAAATCTGATCAAAGGGGTTATCAACCATCAAACCAAGCTGATCCTGAAAGATCCCTACGCCAACGCGTTTTATAACGATGAGAACAAGAAAGGCGACTGGGTAGACGACCGCACCGAAATGCTTCCGGGCGTTCACGAGCGCAAATGGGAAATAGACTCCCTCTGCTACCCCATCCGTCTGGCGTATCACTATTACAAGAGAACGAACGACAAAGCGCCTTTCGATGCGGAGTGGAAACAAGCCGTTCAGGCCATTTTGCGCGTATTCAGAGAGCAGCAAAGAAAAGAAGACCTGGGACCTTACAAGTTCCAGCGTGAAACCTTCATCCCGACCGACAGTCTACCGATGGCTGGCTACGGATTCCCCGTCAACCCGGTAGGGCTGATCTGTTCAGCCTTCCGTCCGAGCGACGATGCAACCGTTTTTCCTTTCCTGATTCCGTCAAACTTCTTTGCCGTCACCAGCTTAAAGCAATCGGCCGAGCTGATACGCACCCTGTATAACGATACTGCCCTTGAAAAAGAATTGCTTGCCCTGGCAAGCGAAGTGGAAGCAGCGATCGCCAAACATGCCGTTGTCAATCACCCGAAATACGGGCAAATCTACGCCTTCGAGGTAGACGGATTTGGCAGCACTTACCTGATGGACGATGCCAACGTACCGAGCCTGCTCAGCTTACCATACCTGGGAGCCCTGCCGGCAAGCGATAAAATCTACCAGAATACCCGGAATTTCGTTTTGTCGACCGACAATCCTTATTTCTATAAAGGAACCGCCGGAGAAGGCATCGGCGGACCGCATATCGGGCACGACATGGTTTGGCCGATGAGCCTTTCTATGCGCGGATTAACGTCTGATAACGACGAAGAAATCCGCTGGTGTATCGAAAGTCTGCGAAAAACACACGGTGGCACCGGCTTTATGCACGAAAGTTTCCATAAAGACGACCCTACTAATTTCACACGCGCCTGGTTCGCCTGGTCGAATACCCTGTTTGGTGAATTACTTTGGAGAACCCTCCAGGAAAAGCCAAACCTATTAGCCTAAAATACAGCACTAAGATAGAATACCACAATGAAGGATAAGCCTATAGTATTAGGTGTTGATATTGGAGGTTCACATATTACCGCTGCCTTAATTGACCTGGAACGACGGGAAATCGTTCCAGGTTCGTTGAAGCGACAATTTGTGGATGCACAAGAAGATGCAGAAAAAATACTCAGTGATTGGTGCATGGTCATCAACCAGTCGCTAAACACCACCCCCCTGAGCCAGAAACGAATTGGAATTGCCATGCCCGGACCCTTCGATTACAAGCAGGGCATTTCAAAAATCAAAGACCAGAAGAAATTCCAGTCGCTCTACAACCTCAACGTCCGCCAGGAACTCTCGCGGCGACTGAGCATACCGCCCGAGAATATTCGCTTCATCAACGATGCGGCCAGCTTTCTGCAGGGCGAAGTATATTGCGGAGCCGGGCGCGACTATAAGCGGGTGCTCGGACTCACCCTGGGTACCGGACTGGGCTCAGCCATCTGTAAAGAAGGCGTTGCCGAAGATGCCGACCTCTGGAACTCCCTGTTCAAGGACGGGATTGTAGAAGACTATCTCTCAAGCCGTTGGTTTCTGCAACGCTATACCGAACTCTCCGACGATACGGTAAGCGATGTGAAAGAGCTGACCGAATTAAAGAAAACAAGAAGCTATTTAAACCAAATTTTTTCCGACTTTAGCAATAACCTGGCGGCCTTCCTGGCACCTTTGGTAGAGAAGCATACCTGCGATGCGGTTGTTATCGGCGGAAACATATCCAATGCCTACGAACTCTTTCTGCCCGAAGTAAATCAGCTTCTGGAGGAAAACCAGATTCAGGTGCCAATCAAAATCGCCGACCTGAAAGAAGACGCTTCCCTGATCGGAGCAGCCAGTTGCTGGGATCAGATGGTCAGCCAAACGAACGCACAACCCGTAAAACAGAATACTTAATTGAACCAATAATGATGAAAAGACTTCTAACCGCTCTGCTTATTTTCGGCGCAGCTAGCTCCTACGCACAAACAGTCGACAAGGTGACCGATCCGGTTGAATGGGTGAACCCCCTGATGGGAACCATGTCGAAACCAAGCATGTCGAACGGAAATACCTATCCGGCCATTGGTGTGCCCTGGGGGATGAACCTCTGGACACCGCAGACCGGAAAGATGGGCGACGGTTGGGCCTATCGTTACGACGCTGATCAAATCCGCGGGTTCAAGCAAACTCACCAGCCTTCTCCCTGGATGAACGACTATGCGCAGTTTGCCATTATGCCGGTTACCGGAAGCCTGAAATTCAAGGAAGACGACCGTGCAAGCTGGTTCAGCCATAAAGCAGAGATATCAAAGCCTTACTACTATAGTGTTTACCTGGCCGATGCCGATGTAACCACCGAAATCACTCCTACCGAGCGCGCTGCGCAGTTCCGTTTTACCTTCCCGGAATCCGACAGCTCTTTTGTGGTCATCGACGCGCTCGATAAGGGTTCGTACGTTAAAATCATACCCGAAGAAAATAAGATCATTGGATACAGCACCAAGCATGCGCGCGGACCGCTACCAGAGAACTTCCGGAACCACTTCATTATCTATTTCGACAAAGCCTTCACCCTGAGCAAAACCTTCAGCGGCGATAAATTAAGCAATAGCGGCCTAGAAATGGAGAGCGACCACTCGGGCGCCGTAATCGGTTTCAAAACCACCAAAGGCGAACAAGTGACCGCCCGTATTGCTACTTCTTTCATCAGCTTCGAACAGGCTGAAATCAACCTGAAACGCGAACTGGCCAAAGACGATTTCGAAACCACCAAGAAAAAGGCAAAAGACCTTTGGAATACGCAACTCAGCAAAATTTCTGTGGAAGGCGGAACAGTCGATCAGGTGCGTACTTTTTACTCAAGCCTCTACCGCACCCTGTTCTTCCCTAACAAGTTGTATGAAATCAACGCGAAAGATGAAATTGTTCACTGGAGCCCTTACAACGGTAAAATCCTACCCGGCTATATGTTTGCCGGAACCGGCTTCTGGGATACTTTCCGTGCCCTCTACCCTTTCCTGAACCTGGTTTACCCATCCATCAACAAAGAAATGCAGGAAGGCCTGGCCAACGACTTCAAAGAGGGCGGATGGCTGCCTGAATGGAGTAGCCCGGCCTATGCCAATATCATGATCGGGAACAACTCGGCTTCTGTCGTTGCCGACGCCTATATCAAGGGACTGCGCGGATACGATATTGAAACCCTTTGGCAAGCGCTGAAACACGGCGCCAATAACGAAGGCCCGATGACGGCCGTCGGACGTGCCGGAGTGGAACATTATAACCGCCTGGGCTATGTACCTTACGATATCGGACTAAATGAAAATGCAGCACGAACGCTGGAATATGCTTATAACGACTTCACCATCTATCAGCTGGGTAAAGCCCTGGGCAAACCAGCCAGTGAAATCGATATTTATGCTCAGCGCAGCATGAACTATAAAAACCTGTTTGATAAATCAACCGGTTTAATGCGTGGTAAAAACAAAGACGGCTCGTTCCAGTCGCCCTTCAACCCCTTCAAATGGGGCGATGCCTTCACCGAAGGAAACAGCTGGCACTACTCGTGGTCGGTATTCCACGATGTCGACGGCCTGGCCAAACTGATGGGCGGTAAAGAGGAATTTGTAAAAAAACTTGACTCCGTTTTCACGCTTCCTCCTATCTTTGACGAATCGTATTACGGAAGCGTTATCCACGAGATCCGCGAAATGCAGGTAGCCGATATGGGTCAGTATGCACACGGTAATCAGCCTATACAGCATATGATTTACCTGTACAACTATGCCGGCGCACCTTGGAAAGCACAATACTGGGCTCGTGAAACCATGGATAAGTTATACTTCGCCACCCCCGACGGATATTGCGGCGACGAAGATAACGGACAAACCTCGGCCTGGTATGTATTCTCGGCCATGGGCTTCTATCCGGTAACACCGGGAGTAGACCAATATGTATTGGGTTCACCCCTGTTTAAGAAAGTAACCGTGACGCTTGAAAACGGAAAGAAAATTGTGATTGAAGCACCAAACAATGCGGCCGATAAACGTTATGTAAAGAGCCTTACCGTAAATGGCAAAAATCACACAAAAAACTGGATCAGCCACAGCGGTTTGATGAACGGCGCGACACTGAATTTCACCATGTCGGACGAACCGAACAAGACGCGCGGAATCCAGGAGTCTGATTATCCGTATTCATTCTCTACCGATAAAAACAAATAAAACACACAAAAGCGATGGATAATCATCAACAAACACCCTTAGCCGCAAACCCGAATTACACGATTCCGTTTACGGCATTAACATCCTTATTTTTCATGTGGGGTTTTATTACCTGCATGAACGATATCCTAATTCCGCACTTAAAGGAGTTGTTTGAGCTCAGCTATCTCGAGTCGATGTTGGTTCAGTTCTGCTTCTTCGGAGCCTACTTCATCGGGTCATTGGTCTATTTCATCACGTCGTTTTATGCCGGCGACCCGATCAATAAAATTGGTTACAAAAACGGGATGCTTTTAGGTCTACTGGTATCGGCCATCGGATGCTTTTTATTCTACCCGGCAGCGGTTTATTCTACCTATAGCCTTTTCCTGGGCGCCCTGTTTGTACTCGGCTTAGGTTTTACCCTGCTGCAGATTACAGCCAACCCCTATGTTTCCCTGCTGGGAAGCCCAACGGGCGCCTCCAGTCGCCTAAACCTGTCCCAGGCTTTCAACTCCCTGGGAACAACCATCGCTCCCATCATAGGCGGTTATCTGATCTTTGAATTGTTTTCCGATAACGGTGTGTTATCACCCGATGCGACCAAAATTCCTTACATCGCCTTCACGTTCATTTTTTTAATTGTTGGTGCCATTATCTACCAGATAAAACTGCCCAGCTTCAAATCGGACGAAACGGAACACCGCGATCTGGGAGCGCTTCGCTTCCCGCAATTGAAAGGTGGCATCATCGGCATCTTTGTTTACGTAGGCGCCGAAGTTTGTATCGGTAGCTTCTTGATCAACTTCCTTGCTTACGATAGCATTATGGGCATCCCCGAGTCGGTCAGCAAAAATTACCTGGCCCTTTATTGGGGCGGTGCCATGATCGGCCGTTTCCTCGGTTCGGTATCCCTGCACCCAACCATGGCTTTTTCAAAAAAGGTAGTTTACATGATCGGAATCGCCATCGCCGTATTCTTGCTGATTTTCAGCATTGTTGATCTAAGCTTCGGTCAGATCAGCACATTCATTTTGTTTATTGCCTTAAACCTGATCGCCTTCTTTATCGGCCGTTCAGCACCGGCACGCACCCTATCCATTTTCGCATTTATAAACGTGCTGTTGGTTATCGGTGCAATGGTTCTCGGCGGAAGTACCGCCATGTGGTCACTGATCGCCGTAGGTTTGTTCAACTCCATTATGTGGTCGAACATCTTTACCCTTTCCATCACCGGTTTGGGTCGTTACACCAGTCAGGGTTCTTCCCTGCTCGTTATGGCCATTCTGGGTGGCGCGATTATGCCCCTTGTTCAGGGCGCCCTTGCCGATTCAATCGGTCTTCAGCAATCGTTTATCGTACCGGCTATCTGCTACGTGTATATCATCGGTTACGGTATCTTCTGCTCACGTTTGGGGAAAGTATCTACCGAACAGCCACCAGCAACCATTGCGCACTAACAAAGCATTCTAATATTAAAAGAGCGGGGCTGCATCATCTACATGATGCAGCCCCGCTCTTTTAATATCACCAAAAACCTAGCGGTCTAAGAACAAAGCGCAGGTTGCGCTGGCAATAACTCCCTTAACCCTTCCGGATGCGGCTCAACGAGCTGTCGGTCACCCCCAGATAGGACGCAATGTACTTCAGCGGAGCCAGCTGC
>DAIRDA010000137.1:0-6025 GCA_036796375.1 Albibacterium sp. | reverse complement strand
AGTGAATAGCTTTGACGACTCACGGAACCGTACGTATATAATTGAGTACGGTAGTTGTCACTATACTTACTGAAATTGAAGTTCATATCGTCGACCAAAATATTCGTAGCAAACGGGAATGCGCGAAGAACCCCCATATAGTTAAGCGTATTGTCGACCACCCTGATTGCGTGATCTTGAGGAAGCCGGACACTCCGTGAATAATTTAACCGCAAGCTTTTAAGCTGGATGCTGAGTGAGGGAAGCCAATACAATTGTCGATCATCGCGATCAGGTATCACGCCGCGATAGTCGAAACCATTCTTCTTTACATTTACGGCTATGCCCGTTTGCACAGAATAACCCTTAGCGATTGTCCATGAAAAACGTGTGCCTGTAATCACATCGCGAGAAGCTAAGGCGAACTCATTTTCACTATCGTTTCGTGGCATCATGTTGCCTGACTCACTTCCCTGGGCTATTTCTTCACCAGCCTCGTGTTGAGAGAATTTCAAATCCCCAAACACGTCGAAATTCACTTTTTCCGAAACTATGTATTGTATATTTCCTCTAAATGAAGCATTTAAGTCCGATCCATCTTTTCTCTCGTCCGTGAGTCGTATCACCGGTTCCTCATTCTCCTGATAAATGACATTTGACTGGTTTTCAAACTCAAAGTTATCATCGTTGCGGTAATCAAGTGTATTGTTCAGCGAAATAATCCATTTCTTATTAAAGGCCTTTTCAATATAAAAATCGTGTCGAAAATTAAAATCCGATGAGTTTCCATCGGTGCTATTCGAATTTTGGTTAATCGGCCCGGAAGGCCCGAAACGGCTGGAAGCGTATTGACCGTTTCGGGTTGACCGATTAAAATGAAGGCTCGGTCGGAAACGTAAATGAGCGGTAGTGTCGAAACGATGTTCAAATTTCCCAGACAACGAGTTTTTATGATTCTTACTCGCACTGCTGTTTCCCCCCTTCCCGATCTGCGTTTCCTGTTCATAAAAAGTCTCGTTCTCAAATAAACTTTCCTGCTGAACATCTCCAAAAGTATACTGATACAGCATATTCAGCTTGGTGCGGTCGCCCCAGTCGTAATTCACGTTCAGGCCGCCCGACATATCATTCTGTATACCCTGATAATTTTGGCCCCCGAAATTATTAAATCCATAATTTTCCGCCCGAGCCAATCCGCCGTACTGTGACAATTCACTATAGTCGAACGATTGCTTATTAATGTTATTTCCATAACCGATAAAACTGACCTGCAGCGTGTCTCTGAAAGCATTCAATAAAATTCCGCTTTCGTACCGGTCGTTCGTCCCCCCGCTTCCGTAAAACTTTCCAAAGTCGGCCTTCGCCAGTTCTTTCTTGAATTTAAGATTGATGGTTACGGGCAGCTCCGATTCGTCGTCAACCTTGCGCTTGGATTCTCCGCGGTCGCGATACACCTGTACCGTCTGAACCATATCCGCGTCGAGGTTTCGGGTGGCTATGCGCAAATCCTGGATAAAGAATTCCTTTTTATTGACCAGCACCTTGCTCACTTCCTTCCCCTGATACAAAATAGTTCCGTCCATATTGACCTGCAAGCCAGGCAATTTCTTAAGCAAATCTTCTACCGTCGCATTGGGCAATGTTTTGAAGAAGCTGGCATTATACTCCAAACTGTCGCCATTGTAACGAACGGGCGCCTGTGCCTCAATGACCACCGCGTTCAATTCGCGGGGCAGTAAAACAATAGGCTGAAGCTCCTCAGTACCTTCCCCCGACAGGGTAACATCCTGCTCATAGGTTTCCATACCTGCGAAAGACACAATCAGCCGAAGCGATGTTGATACGGGCAATTTATAAAGCGTAAAACCACCCTTTTCGTCGGCCATGGTGTACGATATCAGGGTAGAGTCTGCAGGATTCATGATCGATACCGTCGCCTTTTCAAGCGCTTTTTGTTCGGAATCAACAATTTTGCCGGAAAGCGTGCCTGACCTTTGGGCGAAAAGCGCTTGCGTGAACAGCAAGGCGAATAATAGGAAGTAAACTTTCACAGCATTAATATTTAACCGTTATCGGGATACTTTTACCACCCCGTTCATCATTCGCCAATGGCCCGGGAAAGTACAGACAAAGGGATAATCGCCCGGCTCTTCCGGCACACGAATCACAAACTCGAAATTCGATTCCGGAGTCACAAGGGGCGTGGCAAAGAGTACTTCCTTCATTTCGGGCACGTATTGCTTTTCTGCACCGGAGGGCGACTGCGCAAGCTCGTCGCTCGCTTTTCCTACTTTCTGCAGACTTCCCGGCTCCAGTATCAATAGGTTGTGCAGCATAAAGTCCGGGTTTTCAAGCCTGATCTTTAACACGGTTCCCGCTTTCGCGGTTATAATTTCCTGATCGAATTTCATCTCCCCTACAATCACTTTCAATGTTACCGTCGCATCTTCTTTCGTCGTGGCCGGAAGCGCCCCTTTCGCTATTTGCTTATCGTTCTGTGTCTCTCCTCCTTTGCTAAGCGATCGGACGATGTTTAAGGCATGCGAAATCCATTGATCCTTCTTGTTCTCCTCACGTGTTTCCATCTGCTGAAGCACCGATGCAATTTCCGGAGACGCAGGCGCGTCGGCCATCCGCAGCAATAGTGCCAGTCGCACCCGCAAGTCGGCATCCTGAGACGCACCTGACTTCAGCACATCGCTCATGACCCTCGGAATTTCTACCGGAAGCACCTGCACCGCAGCGCGACGAACGCCTGCTGCCGGATGATCAAGGGCTTTCAGTACAACGGAAAGCGCTTCCGGATCCGTTCCGTCCAGCATGCCCAAACCATGCAAGGTCCAAAGCGCGTGGATGGCGGCACCGTTCACTCCGGCCTTATCCATGCCACGGTCGTTAATTAACTCAAAAAGACCGGGAGCTGCGGCCTTATCGCCGTTCTCAACCAGTAGGCGCTGTGCGGTCGATCGCCAGAACATATTGTCACTCTTCAATCCGCTTAACAGCGACGCCTGATCGCCCAATTTCAGAGGCTTATAGGCAGGAGCATCCTCGTGAACCAGGCGATATATTCGGCCACGCTTATTATCCCGAAGCGGATCGATATAGGCGTTGCCCTCGCCGTTCTCGGCACCCTGAGGTGTCGGGTTATGCTGAATAATGAAGTTATACCAATCCAGCACCCAAAGCGCACCATCCGGGCCTACCTTGGCCTCTACCGGACCAAACCACTCATCGGCACTCGAAATGATATTCCATCCATCGCGGTCTTCCACAAAACCACTACCCTCCTGCTTCAGCCGGTGCTTATGCACCAGCCGGCCGGTAGGCTCCGTGATAAAGGCCACACGGTTCCAGTATTCCTCCGGAAAAGCACGGGCCGTATACAACTGGTGGCCAGCGGCTGCGGTAAACCCACCGTGCACGTCTACCTGCCGCAGGTTTTTGGTCACCACATGCATTCCATAGTGACTGTCGATCTTCCGCAGTCCGTTCCCATCCAACTTTGCCGCCTCGTAATATTTTCCCGGAATAGCGAAGAAATCACTGTGTTCATTGTTAGCAGTCGAGACAAAAACATCAAAATCTTCCGAGAAACCCAGCCCCCAGGTATTGTTGGATGTCCGTGCCTTATAGTCAAATTCACTTGCATCAGGAGAGAAGCTATACAAGCCCGAGCTGAACTTCCAGTCGCGACCGCCAATCTGGCCCTGAAAGCCGGAATAGCCAACGGTCCCCCATATTTTATTATCCAGGCCATACTTCAGGTTTGACGGACCAGCATGGGTATCAAAGGTTCCCCAACCATGAATTAACACCTCCCGCACATCCGCTTTGTCGTCGCCATCCGTATCCTTCATAAAGAGAAAATCAGGCGCCTGCGCCACAATGATGCCTCCGTTTGAAAAAACAAAACTAGTAGGGATGTTTAAGCCCTCAGCAAACACCGTAAACTTATCTGCCTTCCCGTCGTTATCGGTATCTTCCAGAATGGATATACGATCGTCGCCCTGCCCCTTATCATCTCTCACAGTATTCGGATAGTCGACCGTCTCCAGAATCCACAGCCTACCCCGTTCATCCCATTCCATTGCAATCGGCTTAAGAATATCAGGTTCATGGGCAAATAATTCTAATTTAAAACCTACCGGCACCTGAATCAATGTCTGCGACTCTTCCGGAGTCAAAGGCAGTTGGTATAGCGGTTCAGGATCGCGCTTCTCGTAGTTAGGAAGATGCTTTTTTTCGTAGGTAGGTTGCGCGATCACATAAGCAGACAAACGCTTAGCCGCTTCATCGCCTACGGCCCACAAAATACCGCTGCGAAGAAGTTGTAAAAATCCGGGGTTACGGAAAGTTCTCTCGTCGTGACCAAAGGCCGTATAAAAAACCCGCCCACTCCCATGTTCTTTCACCCAGGTATAGGGCTCGCGATGATCACCCTCTACGCGTTCCATCAGCACTTCAATATCATCGGCTATTTTTTCATGAACGTAGGTCTCGTCCCACTCCGTGGTAAAAGGCTTCACACCTTTCAGGGCCGGGTGCTCCGGCTTTATGATTTCGGCCCCGAAAGAACCATCGCCGTGCGACTTAAACTGGCCGCCAATCAAAGCCACCACTTCGTCGGAATTCCGAAAACTGTACGAAGCGGAATGAATTGGGATGAAACCCTTACCCGATGCAACAAAACTGAGCAAGGCTTCCGACTGCTCCTGGGAAATGGAGTCGATATTGGCATATAAAATCAAGCCGTCGTAGCGGTTGAGAGATGCCGAAGTCAGATCATCGGGGTCAGTTGTATACGATATATTAATTCCCTCTTTGAAAAACTCCTGCGACAAGATCTCAGCCAGGCGTTCGGAGTCATGGTGCTTGCTATCGTGCCCCAGAAACAATAACTCCAGGCGCCCCGGTGGCTGCGTCTTGCAGGAAAATAAAAAAAATGCAAAAAAAACAAAAAACAAAGGTGCAACAGGTCTAAATTTCATAGGTTAGGCGTTAACATGAAAACAGTAAGCAGGAAATGAGGTTTATTAGGTTTATCAATAGCACGTGCAGCATGCAATGCGCTGCCCCAGGAACAACTAAGTTACAAATTTTAAGATTAAAGTAACTGCATTAATATCCTTTAACTAAATTTAACACATAAATAGAACAACATGCAAAAAGTATATCTCAGCGATGCCGGACCGAAAGTATCACCGGCGGTTTATGGCTTCTACCGATGGAACAATATATCCAACATCAGCACTACCATGGAAGAAATCGTAAACCTTTGTCTCGACTTAGGAATCAACACCTTCGATCATGGCGATAGCTATGGATCATACCATTGCGAAGAAGCGTTTGGCGAATTGCTCGCAAAAAATAAAATTAACCGGCAAGATGTCGTTCTTTTCACAAAATGCGGATTGAAGTCGGTCAGCCCCGACCAGCCCGATGTACGCATCAATCACTATAACAGCTCTGCCGAGCACATCGTGAAAAGTGTGGAGGCTTCGTTAACAAAATTGAGGACGGACTATATCGATATCTTTCTGCTTGATCACCTCGACCCGATTTCCGATCTTGAAAAGACTGCCCAGGCCCTGGAGAACCTTCACAAATCCGGAAAGATCAAGAACTTTGGAGTAGCCAATTTTTCGGTCTTCCAACATCAGCTGCTGGCCACCTACCTATCACTGCCCATTGTTACAAACCATATTGAACTCAATTTGCTGAATTCCGAAGCGCTCGACAACGGACAACTCGACTATATCAAACAGCGCTATATGCGCCCCATGGCCTCTTCGCCCCTTGCAGCAGGAAGAATCGCCACCGGAACCGATGAACAAGCCACACGTGTACGCGAAAAACTCGAAGAAATCGCCGGGAAATACAACGCCGATTTCGAATCGCTGGCCATTGCCTGGCTGATCAAGTTGGGAGCTCTGCCACTCATCGGAACCACCGACACACAGCGCATTCGGAAAATAACCAAGGCTTTTGATATCGAACTCGATCATCAGGATTGGTACGATCTATATAATACCAGTCGGGGGAT
>DAIRDA010000136.1:3843-6025 GCA_036796375.1 Albibacterium sp. | reverse complement strand
AATCCCAGTGACGAATATCATCGAAGCCTTCGGGCGCAAGATGATGATCGATCATGACCTTAAGACCTTTCGAGGCCCTGACAGCATCGGACATTTCATGTATACGTGAAAGATGATTGAAGTCGAGGCAAAAAATAAGGTCGGCCTCTGCAATAAGGCGGTCAGACTCTTCTCTTTTCTCCGTATAGATAATAGCCTCATTTTGTCCGGGCATCCAGAACAAAAAAGAAGGATAATCAGAAGGAACTATTAGATTAACCTGATGGCCTTTATTTTTCAACCAGTGAAAGACAGCCAGGGAAGATCCCATGGCATCCCCATCGGGCTTATAATGAGTTGTGATTACAATTTTTTGTTGTTGATCAGCTAGTTTACTCTTTAGATCGTTTAACGATAACATGCATTTAATTAAAGATAGCAAAGCTATAAAAATTTATCTATAATTAACCCTACTTTTCCACACTTTAAAGGATGTATCCTAGGCATTTAAAATAAAATTGTATTTTTGAAAAAAATTAAAAAATGGCTACAAACAGAACTTTTACCATGATCAAACCTGATGCGGTTAGCAACGGCCACATCGGAGCAATCATCAACGACATTACCAGCGCAGGATTTAAAATCATCGCATTGAAATATACTCGCCTTACTGAGGAAACCGCAGGAGCATTTTATGCCGTGCACAAAGAAAGACCGTTCTACAACGATCTGGTAGGCTTCATGAGTTCAGGACCCATCGTAGCGGCCATTCTCGAAAAGGAAAATGCGGTTGAAGACTTCAGAAAACTGATTGGCGCGACCAACCCGGCCGATGCAGCAGAAGGAACCATCCGAAACAAGTACGCGAAGTCGATCGACGCAAATGCGGTTCATGGATCAGACTCTGACGAAAACGCCGACATTGAAGGAAGCTTCTTTTTTTCACAGCTGGAACGCTTCTAAGCAGGTGAATGATAAACAGAAAAGACCGCGGTTATATCGCGGTCTTTTCTGTTTATGGATGGTATGAGAGCCTTTTAACGCAGTGCATGTAAGTAGCTTCGGACCGTCTGTTCCAGTCCCATGTAAAGGGCGTCGGAAATCAGTGCATGCCCAATGCTCACTTCAAGCAGATCCGGAATATTCGTTGCAAAATAAGGCAGATTGTTCAGGTCCAGGTCGTGCCCGGCATTAATTCCCAGTCCCGCGCCCGATGCAACCCTGGCAGCTTCCTGATAAGGTTTTATTGCCGCTTCAGGATCTGAGGAAAATCGTTGGGCATATTCCTCTGTATAGAGTTCAATCCGATCGGTTCCGACAGCAACTGCGCCTTCCACCATTCTTGGGTCGGGATCTACAAAGATGGAAACCCGGATTCCTGCCTCCTGAAAGAGAGCCACCATTTCACTCAGATATGCCTGGTGAGCCCAGGTATCCCAACCATGGTTGGAGGTTATCTGGCCCAGTTCGTCGGGAACCAGGGTAACCTGCGCGGGCTTATTAGCCAAAACCAGATCAACAAACTTTTGTTCCCGGCAATTGCCCTCGATATTAAACTCGGTAACGATCTTCTCTTTAATTTCGTAAACATCGCGGTAGGTAATATGCCTTTCGTCCGGGCGCGGATGAACCGTAATCCCCTCGGCCCCGAAACGCTCGCAGGCCAATGCCGCCTCCAGCACATTTGGCTTATCGCCACCCCTCGAATTTCTTAAGGTGGCGATTTTATTTATATTAACCGAAAGCTTCGTTGCCATGCTAGTAGCGGTAATGCTCTGGTTTGAAAGGTCCAGCCACGGTAACACCGATGTACTCTGCCTGATCTTCATCCAGAACGTCTAATTCAACGCCAATTTTCGAAAGATGGAGATAGGCCACTTTCTCATCCAGATGCTTCGGAAGCGTATATACTTTATTTTCGTACTGATCTGTATTCGTCCATAACTCAAGCTGTGCAAGCGTCTGATTCGTGAAGGAATTACTCATAACGAAGGAGGGATGCCCGGTGGCACAACCTAAATTCACCAAACGTCCTTCCGCAAGCAGAATCACATCTTTTCCATCAATGGTGTATTTATCTACCTGAGGTTTGATTTCCACTTTGGTAGATCCATATTCTTTGTTCAACCATGCAACATCGATTTCATTATCGAAGTGGCCGATATTACAAACGACCGCCTTGTCTTTCATATCACGGAAATGC
>DAIRDA010000136.1:2020-3743 GCA_036796375.1 Albibacterium sp. | reverse complement strand
CGACGGATCGCATCTACCAACGATTCCCGACATCCGTACTTGTTGTCAAACTTAGACTTCGTTACAGAATCGTTTACGTTGATAGCAGGAATATGCAGTGTGCCGTTCTTCATGCGTTCATATAATCGATGAACACCGGTCGTGGTTTCTTCCGATAAACCTTTAATACCCTTTATCAATTCCGGATACCTGTCGAATACCATATTGGTAAGATCGCCACCATCGTCAAGTATCAGATTCAACGGCTCGCGTTCTTCACCGAAAAACAAGGTCTGCTCAATACACCAGTCAAATTCTTCTTCCGTTAGTCCCTTCCAGGCATAAACCGGAATTCCTGCTGCAGCGATGGCCGCGGCAGCATGATCTTGCGTTGAAAAAATATTACACGACGACCAGGTGACTTTTGCGCCCAGGGCAACCAGCGTCTCAATAAGAACGGCGGTCTGAATGGTCATATGCAAACAACCTGCAATACGGGCGCCAGCCAGGGGCTTAGAAGCACCATACTCCTCTCTCAGAGCCATTAGTCCCGGCATCTCTGCCTCAGCGAGTTCTATTTCTTTTCTTCCCCATTCCGCCAGGGAAATATCTTTGACTTTATACGGTGTGTATTCAGTTTTTACCGACATATTATTCAAGTTTAATTTTTACAAAAGTACACTTTTAAGCTTGATAATCAAATTGTAACACCTTCGGGAAGCCCCTGAGCCGTCATCGTGCCAACATCTTGAATGAATATTACATTCAACTGAAACTAACGCTTTGGCCATATGAAAGCAAGGCGTATATTTGTACAAAGTTTAATTAGAAAGGATTACAAAATGTACCCAGAATATTTAGTTGCGCCGATGCGCCAGGAATTAACGGATGCCGGCTTTGAAGATTTAAAATCCCCGGAAGAAGTTGAAAATGCGATTAATCAGGAAGGTTCTGTTTTAGTGGTCGTGAATTCAGTCTGTGGTTGCGCAGCCTCGAATGCCCGGCCGGCAGCCAAAGCAGCTGTTCAGAACGAAAAACGACCTGATAAAATCGTTACCGTATTTGCAGGAGTTGAAAAAGACGCGGTTGATAAGGCGCGTAGCTTTATGCTTCCTTATCCACCTTCATCGCCTGCCATGGCCCTTTTCAAAGACGGGAAGCTGGTGCACATGATCGAAAGACACCATATTGAAGGAAGACCTGCTCAAATGATCGCTGACAATCTTGTCGCTGCCTTTGAAGAGTATTGTTAATTTCGAAGAGTATTGTTAATACTGAAATAAAAATGAAGTCCGTTGCCTTGCCGTAGCGGACTTTCTTTTTATATATCTTCATTCAGCAATCGTTCCAGATCCTCATAGCCGATATTCATATTCACATTCCCTTGTTTCGCGTAGGATATTTCTCCGGTTTCCTCACTGACCACAACCGCTACCGCATCGCTCATTTCAGTCACCCCGATGGCCGCGCGATGGCGAAGACCAAATTGAAGGGGTAAGTCTTCGCTATCTGATAAGGGTAAAATACAGCTCGCTGTCTTGATTTTAAAATCTACAATGACCACGGCGCCGTCATGAAGGGGACTGTGTTTTTGAAAGATGCTTTCCAGCAGACGCTTAGAAACCTGAGCATCCATAAATTCGCCGCTGTTCTGATAATATTCCTCATCAAAATATTTTGAAAACACCATCAATGCGCCGGTTCGCGACTTCTGCATGCTGCGGCAAGCGTCGACAATGGGCTT
>DAIRDA010000136.1:0-1920 GCA_036796375.1 Albibacterium sp. | reverse complement strand
ACTAAGCCGACCAGGATATTGACGGCAATCGTGCCCCGGATAAGGTTATAAACATAATAGATAATGATGGCTACAAGCAACACATCAATGATATCCAGGAAGCGGATATTCAGGAAACTTAAGTCAAACTTATCCATAGTGCAAGTTAAAAAAAACTTTCCAAACCGATCACTTAATGCTTAGATTTGGGCTTTTCACCACTGATAACCATTGAAAAAACGGACATGAAGGGAATGGTAATTAAATCGACCGGAAGCTGGTATCTGGTATTGGCGTCGGATGGCACAACTTATGAGTCGCGAATCCAGGGAAAGTTCCGTATCCGGGGAATTAAATCTACAAACCCCATCGCCGTGGGCGATGAGGTTGAACTTCTTCCTGAACCTGATCAGTCGACCGCCGTTATCACCCACCTGTACCCCAGAAAAAACTACATTGTCCGAAGATCCATCAACCTGTCTAAATCCGTTCAGATCATCGCTGCCAATTTGGATCAGGCTTTTCTTGTGGTCACCCTGGCAAGCCCGGTTACCTCGCTGGGCTTTATTGACCGCTTTCTGGTTACCGCTGAAGCATACGACGTACCTGCCCGGATCATATTCAATAAACTCGATCTTTTTAGCGATGAAGGACTCGAGGTGCTGCAGGAATTTCAATCGATTTATACGCGGATAGGGTATCCTTGCTATCAGGTATCCGGACTGGAGGGAACGCATGTGGATATGCTCTTACAGGAAATGGCACATAAAAAGACGCTCATTACCGGCCACTCGGGGGTTGGTAAATCAACCCTTATCAATCGCCTCGTTCCTGATGCCGACCTCAAAACGGGCGCCATTTCTTCGTTTTCAGAAAAGGGAAAACATACGACTACTTTTGCAGAGATGATTCCTCTTGCCGGGGGCGGGTTTATTATTGATACACCTGGTATACAGGAGCTTGGCGTGGTAGATATCGAGCAGCATGAACTGGCGCACTTCTTTCCTGAATTCCGGGAAAGACTGAACCAGTGCCGTTACCATAATTGCCGGCATATCAATGAACCTGGTTGTGTCATTCTGGAGGCGGTGGAAGATGGCGATATCGAAGTATCGAGATATCAAAATTACCTGAGTATGTATCATGGCAATGAAACAAGAAACTAAATGCGTGCAGTCCTTCAACGAGTGAGCCATGCCCAATGTAAAGTAGCGGGCAATATAACCGGACAAATAAACAAGGGGTTGTTGATCTTTTTAGGTATCGAAAGGGGCGACAGCCTTGAAGATTTGCAATGGCTGGCTAAAAAAATCGCGGGTATGCGAATTTTCAGCGACCAGAACGATCAGATGAATTTGTCGATACACGACGTAGATGGGGATATCCTGCTTATTTCGCAATTCACATTGCTGGCGGCCACCAAGAAAGGAAACCGACCCTCCTTTATCAGAGCCGCTAAGCCAGCGGAGGCAATTCCGCTTTACGAAGCAATGATACAGGAACTGGAATTGCTGTTGAAGAAAAAAGTACAGTGCGGCGTTTTTGGAGCCGATATGAAAATTGAGCTATTAAACGACGGACCGGTAACCATCGTCATGAATACGGCCGATAAAGAAAACTTCTGATGACCATACAAGACGCACAAAAAATCGTAGACGACTGGATTAAAACCAAGGGCGTACGTTATTTTAATGAGCTGACGAACACAGCCATCCTGATGGAGGAAGTCGGCGAGGTAGCCCGGATTATTTCGCGGAAATACGGCGAACAGTCGTTCAAAGAAAATGAAGATACGTTCGACCTAGGCGATGAACTGGCAGATGTGCTGTTTGTACTGATCTGCCTTGCCAATCAAACAGGAATTGATCTGAACGAGGCCCTGGAACGCAACCTGGAGAAAAAAACCAGGCGGGATGCCACCCGGCATCTCAATAATCCGAA
>DAIRDA010000135.1:0-6044 GCA_036796375.1 Albibacterium sp. | reverse complement strand
AAGAAAACAACACCGGAAAAGATATCCGGATGCCGGAAAACGACCTCTCCAGAGAGGAGCAGGTAGAAAAATCGACCCGCAATG
Source organism: Albibacterium sp. (assembly GCA_036796375.1). Taxonomy (GTDB): domain Bacteria; phylum Bacteroidota; class Bacteroidia; order Sphingobacteriales; family Sphingobacteriaceae; genus Albibacterium. The sequence goes on along the minus strand of DAIRDA010000135.1, from coordinate 5,960 downwards.
CTGATGAGGAATATGAGGCAGAAAGCCCGATAGATCCTTATCAAGAGCCCTATGAAGAAATAACGGATCGTGCGCAGGATAATATAGACGCTGCGGAAAACCAGATGGAAGAAGATGACGAGTTCGGTGACGAGCAATAAAAGAAGAAGGCCCGCTAATGGGCCTTTTTCTTTTATTTATTTCGCTTCGTCTTTGGGCTCCTGCTGTTTCTTCATATTTTCGGCCGACATGCTGTCGCTCATTACCTGGCCCATTGTTACCTGTACTTTGTTCTTCATGCCCGACACGCGTTTGTCTTCCCCGGCAAGTAAAGCATTATATCCGTCGCGGGCCACTTCCGCCGGATCCGACAGTTTGGTTTCCAGTATTTTAGAATCTTCCATATTCGCCTTGTGGAAAAAATCGGTGTCTGTAGCGCCGGGCACTAATACGGTAACCTGTATTTGTGTATCTTTCAGTTCGTTGCGGATTGCGGCCGACCAGCTATGGATAAAAGCCTTGGTGCCGTGATAAACAGCCTGCCACGGGCCGGGTGCTTCTCCGGCAATGGAGCCAACGTTCAGAATTTTTCCCTCATTCCGTTCAATCATATCACGGAGGAAAAGCTTGGTTAAGGTAATTACCGATCCAACGTTTAGCTGAATAATATCCAGCTCGCGATAAATGTCGGTTTCACTGAACTCCCCGTATTCTCCCTGCGCCGCATCATTGACCAAAATGCTGACCTTAATTCCTTTGGCATTCACTTCGTCGTATATTTCAAAGGGGCTTTCCTTCTCAAAAAGGTCTTTTGCAATCACGGTTACGTCGATATCGAAGGCCGACTGCAATTCAGCAGCCACTTCGTTGAGCCTGTCTTCACTGCGTGCAATAAGCACCAGGTTATAGCTGCCCTCGGCAAAGAGTTTGGCCAGCTCGTAGCCGATCCCTCCGCTGGCCCCTGTAATCAGTACTGTTTTTTTTAAGTCTTTCATGGTATTTTATTTTTATTAACCAGCCTGCAAATCAATGGTTTTCGAACACCGCAATTATTCGGTGGCCAACAGGTTTTCCGGAACCTGCAGTGCTCCGGTGTGAAAATCGATAAGTCCGTTTTGCTCATCTTCAATATTCGTAGCCTGCGTATATACGTCGCCTGCAATCGGGCGTTTTCTTAATTCCTGTTTGAACTGCCTGATCAGGGCTGCCCGATCTTCTTCCTCCAGGGGGCCGCCGTAGTCTGCGAAACCAAAGCCTCCCCATTCGCTCACCAGCAAGGGTATCTGCTTTCTGTAGAAGAATGGATCGCCTACCACCAGTGGAAAGGCAGCCACGCCCTCTTGCCGTCCCTGACAGAGATGGTCGAGCAACTCTTTCCAGCGATTCAGCTGATCGGTATACAAATGCGCGGTCAGCAGATCGCTTTTCAATCGCCCTTCGAACGAGATATGTTGCCAGCCATCGTTATCCACTACCAAAAACTGCGGGTAAGCAATCGTCATGTAATGATACATATCCATAATGTATTGCCGTGTGTCTTCATTCGTTGCGATATCCTGAGCTCCCCAGTCTTCGTTGTATAAGCTCCAGATAATAACCGAGGGGTGCGTGCCTATCAGAGCGAGCATTCGCATAAGTTCGTCTTTATGGTTTTGCCTGCTGGTTTTGGTAGATTGATGGGGGCTGGGCACTTCCAGCCAAAGCATCATGCCGAGCTTATCGGCCAGGTTGTAAATGCGCGGATCGACCCCTGCAATGTGAATGCGCACCAGATTGCAGCCAAGCGCCTTCATGGCATGCATATGCCGCTTAATCTGTTCATAGTCGGCTACGCCGGGTTGATATAAAATACCATTCAGGTATATCGGCCGGTTATTCAGATAAATTTTGCTGCCACGGACTTCGACTTTACGTAAACCGAACTGCGATTCGATTTCAGCCGCGTAGCCCTTTTCATCGATCAACTGTGCCACCAGCCTGTAAAGGTGCGGCGATTCGGGCGACCAGCGTTGGGCGTCGGGGATTTCGATGACCAATCGCTGCTGTTTTTGTCCGGCTTCCAACATAAGCGGATACTCGTCGGTCGCGATCGGTTGTCCGCTGTCTTGCTTTCTATTATAAACGTTCAGGCGAATAATGTAATGTCCAGGATCGTGTATCCGGGTGGTCAGATTAAAGCGTACCAGGTTGGCCTCAATCAGGCTGATAGCGCCTACGCGCGAGCGAAGGCGGTTCTTCTCGACCGTTTCAAGCCATATGCTCCTTACACCACCCGTGTATGTCTGGTACCAGATCCCGCCCCGTTTGTAAACGGATGATTCCTGCTTTCCACGCGGGGTATCGGCGTCCATGGTGCTCATCACCCGAATCGTAATCCGGTTGTTGGGATGCAAAATCGACTCGTCAAGCTCATAAGAGAAGGATGTATATTCACCCCTATGCACATCTTCTCCCTCAATGGTTTTTAAGGCAAACCCGTTTAGCCACACCCGGGTTTCGTAGCCACAGGCTCCGAAGGTCAGCTGAAGCAGCGATGGCGCGTCTGGTTCTTCCATGTCGGGCATCGGAAATTCGCGTTCATACCAGGCAATAACCTGGTTATGCCATCGCCGACCGTTGTTTTGATCTGCCTGCAAGTGAGTTTCGACGCTTCCCGGCCAGTTTGCCCGCTCGGTGTAAGCGTGGCCGAGATACCAGCGTTCACGAAGTCCGACATTCGCTTCGTCGTGCGCGAATTTCCAATCACCATCCAACAATATGAAAGAGTTTTGTCGAATGACCGCTCTGGGAAGCGGATTGATCTGGCCGTCGTCGGTATACTTTCGTTCGGTAAACTTGGTCAGGCTGTAGTTTGGGTGTTCCGGAGGTGTGCTCATACGCTTTTTTTTATTTCAACGCCTGAACAAAGAGGATGTTTCTGTGTCAGGGGTAAATACCTGTTTGCCAGTTTAATACTGCAACTAATCCGGGATAATACCCGATTGGGATTTATTGAAATCAATTGCACCCGGGCATGTGTTTTTAAAAAGCTAATCTAAACGCAACGAATATGGAAAATAAAATGCACCAATCAGAAGATAACAAATACATTCCGATGAGTTCCGTGAAAAGCGGCTCCGGAACGGCCGTTCGCCACGATGTTTATTATTATACCAACCAGATCGTAAACGTGATCATGATTGGGGCGAGCGACAGCGATTCGTGGGTTTTGGTAGATGCCGGAATGCCGATGTGCGGTCCCGAGATCGTTACCATCGCTGAGAATCGATATGGAAAAGGAACCAGGCCGCAGGCAATAATACTAACTCACGGCCATTTCGACCATGTAGGTGGAATTGTCCACCTCATTGAAAAATGGCAGGTTCCGGTATTTGCTCATTCGCTGGAAGCACCCTTTCTGACCGGAGCGAGAAGCTACCCCGAACCGGATCCGACGGTCGAAGGCGGATTGCTTGCCAAGATGTCGTCGATTTACCCGATTGAACCGGTCGATATCCGGCCGGCGCTCATGCCTTTACCGCTCGACGGCAGCGTTCCTCATCTTCCGGATTGGAAATGGATCCATACGCCCGGGCACTCACCCGGACAAATAGCCTTGTTCAGAGAAAGCGATCGCGTTTTGCTTGCTGCTGATGCATTTGTAACCGTTCGTCAGGATTCTTTTTATAAAGTGCTCATTCAAAAGAAAGAGGTCAACGGGCCGCCCCGTTATTTGACGACCGACTGGCATGCGGCCTGGGAGTCGGTTAAGCGTCTGGCCGACCTGCAGCCCGACCTGGTTATTGCCGGGCATGGACAAGCCATGGAAGGCGACGAGCTTCGCGACGGCCTTCAGCAACTGGTACGCGACTTTAAAGAGAGAGCTATTCCTGATCATGGTAAATATGTCAATAACGACAATATCAATCCGCCTGATAATCAGCGTGAATAATACCTGTTGGCGCGAGAATATGGGTAGAACTACGAGAATGAGAAGCGTTAAACACCCAAAGTTCGGTTTTAAAATACGGGTTTGGCCCAGACAGCTTTTTGCCGCTATCATATTGTGTATATTTATTCTACTATGAATGTTTTTAAATAATAAGTTAAAATATATTTTCAACTGCGCGAACATGTGACCTGAATGTATTACACCTAAATCCTACTACAATGATCAGATTTGAATTTGAAACCCTGGTAAGCAACCAGGCAGCCGCCTTAAAAATGTACGCACTACATTTCACCCGCGATGAACAGGACGCAGACGACCTGGTGCAGGATACCGTTCTGAAAGCAATGCTTTATCATGAAAAATTTAAAGAAGGAACGAATCTGAAAGGATGGCTCTATACGATCATGAAGAACACATTTATCAACAACTACCGCCGATCGGTCCGCATCAGCAGCACCGTTACCAAAAGCGATGAAATATCTTCGCAAAACCTGTTATACAGTGCCACGCAGAATCAGGGCGTCAGCCAGTTTGTGCTCGACGACATTGGTGAAGCTATGCGCAAGCTTCCGGAAGAGTATTATACACCGTTCACGATGTATTTCGAAGGGTTTAAATACCAGGAAATTGCCGATCATCTCCAGATTCCGATCGGGACGGTAAAAACCCGAATACACGTAGCCCGCAAACAACTGAAAAAATCTTTGACTACATATGCCACGGTGCCGCCACTTCCGGCGATCTCCCGTCTGGCAGTTTAATAACGCCACATATGAAAGTATCTGGTTCTATAGGCAACGTTGCAGCTATTGGAGTGCTCAGCGCGTTTTTACTGCTGAGCAGTTGCGGCGGTAAGAATACCGGTTCGAACGTAGAAGCACCCGGTGTGGAAAAAAGCCCGAAGTCGAAAGTCCTGGAGGTTGGCGCCGACCTCCTCCAGGACAAAACACCGCTGCGAAAGATGGATATGTATCTGGACGGCTTCCACTTTTACAATGGCAATATGGATGGGCAGATGGAGGCTCATCATTACGTTACTCAACTTAACGAAGACTTCCACCAGGCGATTATTTTCGACGGAAACGGTGAAGACGCCAAGATTATGGGCGTAGAGTATATCATTTCCGCCAAACTCTTCGCAACGCTACCCGAAGAGGAAAAGAAACTGTGGCACAGCCATCACCATGAAGTAAAATCGGGTACGCTTATTGCTCCCGGAATTCCTGAAGCTGCTGAACATGAACTCATGGAGAAGCTCGTTTCCACTTACGGCAAAACCATCCATACCTGGCATACCGATCAGGGAAAGGAAGTTCCTTACGGAAGTCCGATGCTGATGATGGGTTTCACCAAAGACGGACAGATAAAACCCGAATTGGTGGCTGAAAGAGATAAACGTTTTAATGTTAATACTGAAGAAAAGAAAAAGAACCGTCAGGACATACCCATGCCAACTGTAGATCCCGCGGCCAATGCCTGGGAGAAAGGAGAAATCCGACAGTTTCAGGTCGGTACTACTGCACACTAGCAAAACCTCATGGAATTCGACTGGCATAGAATTTTTTTTAGCGATCATCCCCCTTCCTTCTTTTTTGAGATTCTATTTCGCACACCCATTATGTTCCTGGGGGTGGTGCTTGTGCTGCGCCTAACCGGGAAAAGGGGCGTTCAGCAACTTTCAATCTTTGAGATGGTGATGATCATCACCCTGGGCTCTGCAGCAGGCGACGCGATGTTCTACGAAGACGTAGGCATCCTTCACGCACTGGCCGTTTTCGTTATCGTACTGATCGTATACCGTTTAATCATTTTTTTAATCGAGAAAAACCCCAAGGCAGAATTGCTTCTGGAAGGCGAACCAGTGTATATCATTCGCGAGGGCGCCCTGACACTGGAAAGCATCAAAGGCATCGAGATGGGATCGGATGAATTCTTCGGTGAGCTGCGCGGCCAAAACGTAGATCACCTGGGTCAGGTCCGCGTCGCGATATTGGAAGACTCGGGGAAAATAAGTGTTTTCTATTATCCCGACGAGGATGTAAAACCCGGA
>DAIRDA010000134.1:0-6075 GCA_036796375.1 Albibacterium sp. | reverse complement strand
ACTACCGTACTCAATTATATACGTACGGTTCCGTGAGTCGTCAAAGCTATTCACTCGGCTATTCATATAACCGTGATCTTAGTACAGGGCGATACGAAGGAGATACCTACATCGCTCCGGCGGCAATAAATATGAATCTGGGAATAAACTATTCCCGGCAGTTCAATATTTCGAAGGACTGGATGTTGCGATCCAGACAAAACCTTCATTCCTATATGTATGAGAATTATCGTACTGAAAATGGAATCGCCAATAAAAGCTCGGATTTGAGTGCCACTCTGGATAATGAACTTACTTTTTCCTGGAAGAATCTTATTGCCCTTTCTCCAAAATATTCCTACAGCCATCGATGGAATTTCAATACGGTGGATGACCCCAATTTTCAGAACCGTACGTCCTCTTCCCATAGTTTTACAGCTGGTTTGAGTGTTACGAGTGTAAAGAATTTTACGTTGGAAACCAGTTATAATCGAGTCATGCAGAACGCCTCCTTTGGTGATGATGTAAATATGAACCTGGTGAATATGTCGCTTTATTACGATATGAAAAAGAAAGGCCAATTGAAGTTTTCGGTTTTTGATCTGCTGAACCAAAATGCAAGCATATACTTTTCTTCTTATAATAATTCGAACAATTTTTACCAGCAAAATACGCTAAAGCAATATTTCTTGCTCGGCTATATCTACAAGTTTAACCGAACCCAGATGAAGTGAACTTAAATCGGAGTTATGAAAAATATTAAAAAAATAGGCCTGCTGATTGCTTTTATCAGCGTTTTCGCTGCCTGTAAGAAAGACGCGCCATCGATTTCCTTGAGCACGGAAAAAGAACTGCTGACCTTCCGGCTGGAGGCTGCCTCAAATGCCGGTCTGGAAACTGCGGTGGTTGCGGAAGTGGGAGAGAGTGAGATCGAGTTTCAGGTGCCTGCGGGCACTGCGCTGAATGGCCTGGTGGCTACCTTTACGTTTAAGGGTGAGAAAGTGCTTATTGGGAACACGGAGCAGCAGTCGGGCGAAACAGCGAATGATTTTTCAAAGGCAATCACCTATGTGGTGTATGCTGAAGATGGAAGCACCCGGAATTACAAGGTTGAAGCTTCGGTAGCGGAAGAGCCTCAGGCGGCCATGGCGGTTGCGCGGATATCCATTCAGACAGACGGAGGGGTACCTGTGCTGACGAAGGATTACCTCGACGGCGATATCAAGGTGGAGGCGATAGGCGACTATGCTGCATTCGAAGCCTCAACCCGCATCAAAGGACGGGGTAATTCGACCTGGGGATACGATAAAAAGCCTTACAAGATAAAATTGGATAAAAAAGCCAGCTTGCTGGGCTTTAAAGAAGCCAGAGAATTCGTCCTGCTGGCTAACTACCTGGATGGAACGCTGATGCTGAATGCCGTGGCGATGAAGGCGGGGCAACTAATCGGGCTGCCGTATACCAATACCATCGTTCCGGTCGACCTGACGATTAACGGGGTTTATATGGGCAGTTACAGCCTGACGGAACAGGTGGAAGTTCATGAAAACCGGGTGGCCGTAAAAGATGGAGGTGTGCTGCTCGAGCTGGATACGTATTTCGATGAGCCATTTAAATTTAGTTCTTCCGGCTATAACCTTCCTGTTATGGTAAAATATCCTGCTTTGGAGGATTATTCTTCCTCGGAGGCGAACGCCGAGCTTGAAAAGATACAGTCGGAATTTGAAGCAATGGAGCAGCTGGTGAAAGATGCTTCTTTTCCGGGGAATGATTACCAGGATAAGATCGATCGGGAGTCGCTCGTGAAATACCTGATCATCTATAACCTGACCGATAACGAGGAGATCAATCATCCCAAGAGCATTTATATGCATAAGTCTAAAGGCGGTAAATATACCATGGGGCCCTTGTGGGACTTTGACTGGGCCTATGGGTATGAACAGGGTAATAAGCATTTCGATTCGTTCAGTCACCCGCTGTTCTGGTCAAACCGTCCCTCTTCGGGAAACGCATTCTTCACCCGCTTACTGCAAGACCCGGATATCAGGAAATTGTATAGACAGCGTTGGAACGAATTCAGATCCGACCATTTGCCGAAGCTTCTTACCTATGTAACCGAATATGCGGAGACGATTAGTGAGTCGCAGCAAAGGGACTATTCGCTCTGGAAAAGAGGAAATGGCTTTGCGCAAGACGTCGCCAAACTACGCGCCTGGTTAGAAAACAGGGCTGGCTATATAGATTCTTATACCGCTTCCTGGTAGTCGAATATGAAAAATTTGTATCTGAGACGTTTTTTGAAGTTCCTGGGTGTGCGATATTCACTTTTCTAAACTCTTGCTGTATTTTTTGCGGTAATCGACCGGCGATAAGGAAGTGTATCGTTTAAAAACTTCCCGGAAGGCTTTATTGTCTGTATACCCGACATCGTACATCACTTCGCTGACCGTTTTTCTTCCGGTTTCGAGTTGTTTTTTGGCAGCTTCAATCTTCACCCGCTGAATGTACTCAACCAGTGTATTATCTGTCGACTTTTTAAACCGCCGTTCCAGCGTTCGCCGGCCAAGCCGGTAGCGGTCGGCCAGTTGATCGATCGAAAGCTTCTCAGCAAAGTTCTTCTCAATATAGTCTTGCGCAGCAAGGATCAGGTCATCGCCATGCTCTTTTTGTCCGCGAAAAATTGTGAAAGGAAGCTGATTGGTTTTTTCGATATCCAAAAGGAAGAATTTGGAAGCGGTGATGGCCATCTCTCTGCTGGTGTATTTCTCAACAAGATACAGAAGGAGGTTCCAGTACGAGGTGGCGCCCCCGCTGGTATATAATCCGGCCTGATCAGTGATCACCCGTTCACTAATCAGGTGCACCTGGGGGTAAAGCTCCCTGAAGTGGCTTGCGTGAAGCCAATGTGTAGAACATGATTTTCCGTTGAGCAGTTGCGTTGAGGCAAGTAAGAAAGCGCCGATGCATAAACTGGCCACTTCGGCACCACCATGATACTGATCCTTAATCCACGGGATGAACGTTTGATTCAAGGTCAGCGCTTCTTTAATATCACCGCTGATAGCAGGGATGATCACCAGATCCGACTCCTCGGCCTCCGCCAATGATGCATCCGGTCGGATGGTGATCTGGCCGCCATTCAACGTAACACTTTCTTGTAGCCCTACAAGCTGAACTTTAAAAAAAGGGGGCAGGCCCGCGGTTTTATAAAATTCGTTCACGGCATTGAACATATAGAGGGGGTCGACAACCGAAGCCGGTATACATGTCTCGAGAACTAAAATACTAACAGTTTTCATACCTAAAGTTAAAATAATTAGGTCAGGGTTGGAGCGCTTTTGTAAATTTCATATTGTAAAAGATACACCCTGTTAAAAATAAAATTTTATACTAACTTACATTTAGTTTTGAAAATCGCCTAAATCCTTTTAGCTTAGGACAACCATTAGACCACCAGTTAACCAAATGAAAAGAATTTTATCCTCTTGTTATAAGGTTTTATTTACCGTTAATGTATTTGCTCCCGGGATGAGGGCGTCCGAATGCCGGTTTATTCAAGATATCGCTTGCAATGGTATCGTGAGTTTTACAGATGCATTAACTGCGAACTAGCCCAAGTCACCATTCTTATATATGATTACAAGCCCACGAAAAATAAACGCAGATTTTTTACACAAACACTTCTAAAACACATGCTTCATTCATTTAAACAACAAAAAAAGTATCTCACGGCCATCGCCTTGTTCCTCGCGTGCCTGGTTCTGTACAGTGCCTGCGCGCCGAAAGTAACAAACACGGAGGGTGCCACCGGCAACAGCACACCAGTGGAAGCCAGAAGGATCGAGGTTTTATTCCTTGGGCACAAGAGCCAACACCACGATTCTTATAAGTATGCCCCCTGGTTGGCGGTAAAGCTTTTCAAAAGTGGAATCAATCTTACCTATACCGACGACTTAAACGATTTGAACGCATCGAACCTCAGGAAGTTCGATGGTTTGATTATTTACGCCAATCACGATTCTATAGCACCCTCACAGGAAGCTGCGTTGAAGGAATTCGTAGAGGGAGGGAAAGGATTGATTCCTTTGCATTCTGCGGCTGGATCGTTCAAGAATTCTCAATGGTATATTCAGGCCATTGGGGGGCAGTTTGATTCGCACGGCGAAGGTGATTTCAAGGGAACGATTGTAAACGCGAAACATCCGGTTATGCAAGGATTAACGGAGTTTACGACTTGGGATGAAACCTACGTACATAAAAACCTTAATCCGGATATGACCGTATTGATGGAAAGAGTGGAGGGCGACAAAAGAGAGCCGTATACCTGGGTACGTAATCAGGGTAAAGGACGTGTCTTTTATACCGCCTACGGACATGAAGACCGTACCTGGAAAAACCTCGGTTTTCTGGATTTGGTGAGAAACGGAGTTCTTTGGGCAGTAGGCGATCGTGCAGTAGCGGGTGCGCAGGCGTTAAATATTCCGGATGTAGACATTTACGATACAGATACGATTTCAGATTTCACGGCACGCCACCTGGTAACGAAAATGCAGGAAGCACTTGCTCCGGGAGAATCGAACAAATTGACACAGGTTCTATCCGATTTTGATATTGAGCTGTTTGCATCTGAGCCGGACATTACTAATCCGATTGCCATGGCATGGGATGAGCGGGGCAGATTATGGGTGGTGGAGTCGGTCGATTATCCGAACACGTTTGTAGAAACCGACGGACTTGCCAATGATCGTATTACGATCTGTGAAGATACAGACGGCGATGGAAAAGCAGATAAGTTTACTGTTTTTGCTGACGACTTGAATATTCCTACGAGCATGGTCTTTGCCAATGGCGGTGTGATTGTGTCGATGGCGCCAGATTTTGTCTTCCTGAAGGATACGAACGGCGACGATGTGGCGGATGTGAGAGAAGTGATTATGACAGGCTGGGCGAAAAACGACACGCATGCTGGTCCGTCTAACCTTCAGTACGGTTTTGATAACAAGATCTGGGGCGTAACCGGCTACGCGGGTTTCAATGGTGAAATCAACGGAAAGAAAGCGAAATTCTCTCAGGGAGTTTATCACTTCAATCCGGATGGATCGGATTTCCGTTATCTGGCGGGTACGAACAATAATACCTGGGGACTTGGCATGACGGAGGATAACAACGTGTTTATTTCTACAGCCAATAATACCCACAGTGCATTTTATTCGATGCCTCAAGACATGCTACGGTACAAACTACCGGAGAGCGGCGATGCATCTCATATTTCTGCCGTACAGAAAATTGACGGTCACTACGATTTGCATGCGATGACACCTAATTTAAGACAGGTGGACGTGGTCGGAGGATTTACCTCGGCTGCCGGACACCAGTTCTATACTGCCCGGAACTTCCCAAAAGAGTATTGGAACCGGATGGCTTTTATTACCGAACCGACCGTGAGATTGGTTCACAACGCGGTGATAGAGCCTGACGGCGCCGGCTTTAAAGAAGAAGATGGCTGGAACCTGCTGGCGAGTTCCGACGAATGGTTCGGTCCGGTAGCAGCAGAAGTTGGTCCTGACGGCGCAGTATGGGTGGCCGACTGGTATAACTTTATTATTCAGCACAACGTTTTTGTGCCTGCACAAGCGCCGGCGGAATTTGTATTGCCATTTAAAGACCAGCCTCACGGCCAGGGAAATGCATTTAACAGCCCGCTGCGCGATCAGGATTACGGTCGTATTTATCGTATTGTCTATAAAGGCGCAAAAAATGTGGCACCAATGAAGCTTTCGAAGGAAGACTTGCCTGGCTTGCTTGCTGGTTTGAAAAGCGACAATAAGTTGTGGCGGATGCATGCCCAGCGGCTTTTGGTGGAATCGAAGAATCAGAACGCGGTTCCTGGTTTGTTGGAAATTGTTGCCAACCAACAGGTAGACGAGATTGGATTGAACAGCCCGGCCGTTCATGCTATCTGGACGCTCGACGGCCTGGGCGCAACCGATGGATCAAACGTAGCGGTCACGCAGGCGTTGGAAGCAGCCATGAAGCATCCTGCGGCGGGTGTAAGAAAGGCTGCGGTTCAAGTGTTTCCAAAAAATCACCATGGCA
>DAIRDA010000133.1:0-6114 GCA_036796375.1 Albibacterium sp. | reverse complement strand
TTCCAGCCTGAAGCCGTTTTCGGACCGTACAGTTGAGCCGCTTTCACGTCAATATAAAAATCACCTTCTTTTCCCAGCGAGGCAATGGGCGCACCCTCCCCGTTCAGAATCGTTGAGCCATCCGCTCCTTTTAAACCTGCGTCGCCTTTTGCACCCGGTTCGCCCTGAGGGCCGTACTCGCCGTATTTTCCGCATCCTCCGACGACAGACAGTGCCATCATCGCCAGTAGAATCAATGTGTTAATTTTACGATTGATTGTCTTCATATCCGTGCTTCTCTTAATATCTGATAAGGCAAATCTATCCCAAAATGCATGAGCGTGAAATACTTAATGATAGGTAAAAAAATTGATCAGATACGTATATTTGGAACATGAGAACATCCTCCTTAATCCAAAGCATCCTCCTGTTTTCTTGTCTGCTGTATGTTGCCTTGCCCGCCCATGCGCAAACGAATCCCAAAAATCTTCAAAAACATATACGCTTTCTGGCGGCCGACAAAATGCTGGGCCGGGAGACCGGTAAAGAGGGATCGCGTAAAGCGGCCGATTATATTGAGAAGCACTTCAAAAAATATGGTCTCGAACCCTTGGGCGACAAAGGATATCGGCAGTCGTTCGAAGCCAGAATCCGACGAGTAAAGGTGGCCGACTCCATCCGAATGTCGGACAATGTGCTGGGTTTTCTCGACAACGACGCTCCATACACCGTTGTCGTAGGTGCTCACTACGATCATCTGGGTAAGGGCACCATTGGCGGTTCAAGAGACTCGCTCGGAATCGGTCAGATACATAACGGAGCCGACGATAACGCGTCAGGCGTTGCCGGGCTGCTCGAGCTGGCACGACATTTCAGTAGCAATAGCCAAAAGGAGCCCTACAACATATTATTTATTGGTTTTGGTGCTGAGGAGTTAGGACTGATAGGCTCTAAACACTTCACGGAAAATCCGACCGTCGCGCTCCAAAACATCCATTGGATGCTGAACATGGATATGATTGGGCGCTATCAGGAGGAAAACGGACTTGCCATCATTGGTCATGGAACCAGTTCTGCTTTCCCCGCAATTTTTGAAGGCATCGAAAGTTCGATTAAGTTTTTCACCAGTAAAGATGGCAACGGAGGGTCCGACCAGACCTCCTTCTATAAAAAGAACATACCGGTGCTTTTCTTTCATACCGGAGGGCACGACGATTATCACAAGCCGGGCGACGACGCTGAGAAGATTGATTATGAGGCCATGGAAGCGATTCTTGATTTAGCAGCAGAGGTTCTGCAGCGTTCGATGGAGCAGCCAAAAATGGATTTTCAGTGGACGAATTAGCTTTTACTTAGTGCAGACCTCGGTTTGTTTTGTGATTGCTCTTTGCTTCGAGTCTGTATAAGCCTGTGAATTGCTTAACGGTCGGCACTGAAAATTGAGCGGCTTATAAGGCCTCTCCGCTAAAGAGCAATCCCGCGGGTACAACATCAATCAACAATTTTTTTACAAATTTTTGCTTCCATTTTCTTCGCAAAACGGTTATCATCATGTGAATGCATCAAAACCAAGATAAAATGAAAAAGATAGTTACCGGATTACTGGTCGCCGCCGTGGCTTTGACGGCCAACGATGCGCATGCGCAAAAGATTCTTCAGTTGAATCAATTGCCACAAACGGCACAGGCGTTCATTCAAAAGCATTTCGACGCTAAGAACGTCGCGCACGTTATTGAGGAGGATGAGTTTTTCTCTTCGAAAGAATATAAAGTAGCCCTTGCCGACGGCACTCAAATTGAGTTCGACAGCAAGGGGAACTGGACAGAGATCGATTCCGATGTGCAGCCTGTCCCGCAAGCCATCATTCCCAATAATATCCGTCAATACATAAGCAAAAGTTTCCCTAACAATCAGGTCGTCCAAATATCCCGGTCGTCACGCAAATACGACGTGGAGCTAGCCAGCGGTATCGATTTGGAGTTTGACAGCAAAGGAAAGTTTAAACGGATCGACGACTAACACCGACGTTTCCATCCTATTCGTTACCTTTGCTGAATAAAGCGAAAAGGTATGGCGTCGGATGGATTCTTAACAACCAAATTTACATGCCCCGTTTGCTCGAATAAACTTCCGTTCAAAGAGGTGTTTCGATTCAACAAGGGGCATGTTCTGCAATGCCCCGTCTGCGACTCCAAACTGAGACCCGTACATATAAAATCATGGAATTTCGGATTTGTAGTAGGTTTTCTCGGGGTGGTGGTACCCGCCCTGCTGGTAAAGCATTATTGGGATAGTTTTATGCTCGCCGCGCTTATCGGCCTCACAACCGGAGGCTTCACCATTATGGCCGTCGCCAGCTTTACCTATCTGAACACCGATTTTGAAGAAATAAAGGAAGAGGATCCGGATTAAGACATGGTTTCCATATTCCTGTATTCAGTCTTCTGAACAGTATCCAGTTTTTCGTAAACGGAGTTCTTGCTTTTGAATTCAGGAACAATCTCCTTCATTTTTTTCACAATCCGCTCCTGATCCTGCGTTTTGTTGATCTTCAACAAGCCCTCGATCGAAGCGCTCACACTTTCAAATGGATAGGTGCGCACCTTTGCTATGCTGATTTTTTCATGATGCGTCGGCACAGTCAGCTCGGAAGTAGCCAGCAATTCCTCGTATAATTTTTCACCCGGGCGCAAGCCAGTAAAGGTAATATCAATATCCCTTCCTTCTTGCAGGCCAGCCAGCTGAATCATTTTGCGGGCCATATCTACAATCTTCACCGGTTCACCCATATCGAACACAAAGATCTCGCCTCCCTTGCCCATGGTTCCTGCTTCCAGTACCAGCTGCACAGCCTCGGGTATGGTCATAAAATAACGGGTGATATCCGGATGCGTAACCGTGATAGGTCCGCCCTTTTCAATCTGCTCGCGGAAACGTGGAATCACCGATCCGTTCGATCCCAATACATTGCCGAAGCGAGTGGTTATAAAACGTGTTTCGCTGTTCAGGTATTCGTTGAGCGACTGTGTATAGATTTCTGCCAGGCGTTTGGAGGCCCCCATAATATTGGTAGGGTTCACAGCCTTGTCGGTCGATACCATCACAAACTTCTCAACCGCAAAGCGTACCGACAGGTCAGCTACATTTTTGGTTCCGCCAACGTTCACCTTTACCGCCTCGAAGGGATTGTTTTCCATCAACGGCACATGCTTATAAGCGGCGGCATGGTATACAATCTGCGGTTTGGTTTTATTAAATAGATGCTGCATCCGGTCGTGATCGCGCACGTCCGAAATAAAGAGCTCTACCCTTGCACCCGGATAGTTCTCTTCAATCTCCAATTGCATGGCATGCAGTGGCGATTCTGCATTGTCGCACAATATCAATAGCTTAGGTTCGTACGTCAGTACCTGACGTACAATCTCCGACCCGATCGAACCGGCTGCTCCGGTAATCAGTACACGCTTGTTGCGAATATCATTTTTTACCGAAGTTGAGTCAATTTTAATCGGCTCGCGTTGCAGTAAATCTTCAATCTTTAATTTTTGAATCTGTTTCTGGCCCAGGTTTCCTGATAGCCATTTATTTACCGGGGGTACTGTAAGCACGCGAATGCCCAACTGCACTGCCTCCTCAATCAAACGCTTTTTATTGTCTTTTTCGAGCGTATCCTGCACCACAACCAATTCCTTAATTCGCTTATTACGCACCAATGCCCCCAGGGATGAAATATGAAAAACTTTTTTCTCTTCCAGGTAACTGTTCACACGCGCTGTATCTTCGTCGATAAAGCCACATACCCGGTAAAGTTCTTCCTTATTGTTCTCCAGCGCATTTTTCAACAGCACGGCATTCTTGTCCGAACCAAATACCAGCACCCGGTGAATTTTTTTATCCGAGAAATTACGGCTTAATGCAAAGAAGATGCTCTTGGCTGAAATCCTGAAAACCAATAGCAAGCATGCCGTCACGAAGAAATTAATGATCACATTTAAATACAGCTTCGTCCCTTCACCCGCAATAATGCCTTTCCCGAACGAGAACATTACCGCCAGGAATATCATCGAGAAAATCGCCGTCGTAAAAAATATCTTGAATAAATCGCGCACGTTTGAGTAGCGCAGTAAGCCCGTATGCAGTTTGCTGAAATATACCACCGGCAGCGCGATCGTGCACAAAGTCGCTGTATAAAGCAAATATTGGCTAAATTCAACCAATTCGATGTTCGCTAAATTAACCAGTACGTATGAAAACGAAAAGGCGAAATAAATAATCAGCATATCCGCAAGCAAAATAAGCCAGTGAGGCAAATGCTTATCTTTTGATAGGAAATCTCGAATATAATTATTACGGGGTAAGGAAGGAAGTGTCATATATCTTGTCAATTAAACAATCGTTTGCGTGAAAGCAAATACCTTGCCTAATTGGAACCATTCTAAAACAAAATGGTTTTGATAACGTTAATTTAAAGATACTCTTACCGTTAGCACACAAACAGAAGCCCTTTTGGCTTCGCTGAGCGCAACTTCCCTACCGCTTCACCCCAAATTTATAAACCGTTTGAGAATGAAATTTCTCGCCGGGCCGTAAAATTGTACTGGGGAAAGATGGATTGTGTACAGAATTTGGGAAGTGCTGGGTTTCAAGGCAGAAGGCGCCGTTCTTCGTATAAGGAACACCGTCCCTGCCAGTTACCTTCTCGCTCAGGTAATTTCCTGAATAAAATACCATGCCGGGTTCTGTAGTGTACACTTCCATTTCGCGCCCGCTCAAGGGTTCGTATGCACGGGCAGCCAGCGCAAGTTTGCCCGATTGGTTTCTAAGGGCAAAGGTAACATCATAACCACTGGTATGCTGCTGAACCTTATCAATCTCTTCGCCAATGGTCTTCGCCCGGCTAAAGTCGAAGGGCGTACCTTTCACGTTTCCGATCTTACCCGTAGGCATACTGCCATCGCCGTATTCCAGGTATTGGTCGGCATACACCGTCAATTCAGTGTTCAGTGCATTCTTGCTTTTCCCACCCGATAAATTGAAATAGCTATGGTTGGTTAGCACCAGCGGCGTCGCCTTGTCGGTCGTCGCCTTATAATCGATCACCAGCTCGTTGTCCTTGCTCAAGGAAAAGGTCACCGTCACCGCCAAATTGCCCGGATATCCCTCCTCTCCATCCTTGCTCAAGTACGTCATTTCCACGGCTGGTAAGCCCCCCGAGCGGGTCGAGTTTCCTTCCCAGTGCCGCTTATCAAACCCATTCTGCCCGCCGTGAATATCCGAAGTGAGCACATACTCCTGTCCATCGAGCGAAAAACGCCCGTTTGCAATGCGTCCGGCCACCCGGCCAACCGTCGATCCCATCAAAGAGTTTTGCCAGCCCGCATAATGCGAAAGTGAATCCAGTCCGAGCACCACGCTTTTCCGTTCACCATCCCGGTCGGGTGTTACAATATCCGTAATGGTGGCGCCGTAGGTCATCACCCGAACCTCCACGCCCGATGCATTGGACAAAGTAAAGGCAAATACATCCTGCCCACCAATCGCGCCAACCCGCTCCTTCTTTACCGAGGGATATCTTCTCTCCGTTTTCTGCACGTACGATAACTGGCAAGCGGTCAGCAAACCGGCAAGGACAACGAACAGGCCAGGTAAACGGATTCGTTTATAGGTGCTCATCATGATATATTGATCTATTTATTGAGCTGCCGATAGGTTGTACTGATCTTCCAATACCGCAAAGCGCGCCAGAATTTCCAGCATTCCGCCATGCTCCACCAGGTTGCGTTCAGACCCATCATTGGTCATCAAGCCCCCTTCGTTTTTATGATCCCTCAGCGTATTATCCAGTGCAGTCTTGAAACCCTGAATATACTTCATATCGTCGTGGTGTTTCAGTAAGTGCTGATAGCCGCGCAACAGCACCGCGTTAAACCAAATCAGATCCTTAAATTCACCGTCTGAATAGAAATACTCCAACGAGCTATCGGCCAGCGCAATCGCTTCATTCAGGTACTTTTTATCTTTCGTTATTTCATAGAGATACACGTTCGACTGAAGCATCGTTCCGGTGTTGTAAGAATATATGGCCTCGCCAATGCTTTCATCGGCCGTTTTGATATTGTCGAAATACAAGCCGTC
>DAIRDA010000132.1:0-6158 GCA_036796375.1 Albibacterium sp. | reverse complement strand
AATTTCAGGTTCTTTTCATTCAATGGGTAATCCCGCTTCAGAACAGGGTAATTTTCAATCATTTCCTGGGTTCTTCCGCCGCGATGTGGGAATTCCCAGGGGTCCTTTGTATTGTTCTGATAATCTTTAATGTGTTCAACATTCCAGCCCCGTTCAAGAACAATCGTTTTCAGGCCTTTTTCCGTCAACTCTTTCGCCGCCCATCCGCCGCTTATTCCTGAGCCGATGACGATTGCATCATATGTGTTGTTTGCCATAATTAATTTAATTATTCTGTAATAAATTCATTTTCCATCACCACCTGTTTTCGGTTTCGATCTTTAAAGAAAAGTAAAAACAGGATTACTACAACCGCTGCTATCGCTGCCGGCACCACCCAGATTCCCTCCCAATTGTGGCTTCCATCGGCATTCAGATAACTGTCGACAATCGGACCCGAAATCAACGACCCAATGAGCATCCCTACCCCGTAAGTGGCAAGGGTGATCATTCCCTGAGCCGACGATTTAAAGCGCTCACCCGCCAGGTTGTCCGTATATATCTGACCCGTAACAAAGAAGAAATCATAGCAAATTCCGTGAAGAACCACGCCGCCGATTAGCATCCAGTATCCCGCGTCAGCGTCCCCATATGCAAAGAACAGATAACGCAGAACCCAGGCGAACATACCGATAGCCAGCATCGTTTTTACGCCAAATCGTACAAAGAGGAAAGGCATAACCAACAGGAACAAGAATTCAGAAACCTGGCCCAACGATTGAATTGCCGTTGGGGCGGCAACACCTACCTCTGTCAGAAACGCGTTCGTGAAGTTGTAGTAGAATGCCAGCGGAATACAAATGGCAATGGATGACAGAAAGAATATAAGGTATGACCGGTTTTTAAGTAGTCGGATAGCGTCCAGGCCGAGAAGTTCGCCAACAGATACTTTTTCCCCTTTTTTCATTGGCGGAGTATTCGGCAAAGTGAACGAAAAAAGCCCTAATACGATGGAGGCAACAGAAGCCATTACAAAGGTGTTGCTCAATTGACCGGAATCCTGCTTATCCCATGCCAGATAGCTAATCAATAAACCAGCGATAATCCATCCGGCCGTTCCTAAAATACGGATTGGAGGAAATTCTTTTTCCGTATTTTTCATTTGCCTGAACGCAATTGAGTTCGCCAATGCCAGCGTCGGCATAAACAAAATCATATATACCAGGATGATCGGAAAGAAAGCATCAAATGTACCGGCTTGTCCGGCCATCCAAAGCAAGATCCCACCGATAATATGCAGTACAGCGAAAATTCGTTGTGCAGGGAAATATTTATCTGCAATAATCCCCACAATAAATGGTGCAATGATGGCTCCAAACGACTGCGTTAAAAAGGCGGTACCGACCTGGGTTCCTGAGGCATTATATGTTCCAAAAAGGAAGGTTCCCAGGGTGACGAACCATGCTCCCCAGACGAAGAATTCCAGGAACATCATAAATGAAAGTTTAATGCGTATGCTCGCGTTCATATAGTTTCAATTAAAAAAATGGGTTTAAATGAATTGAATTAGTATTATTAAATAAATGTAAAGGATTATTTCCTGAAAACCTACTGTGCTTATTAAATTTAACAAGGTAACTGTTAAAAGGAATCAACCTCCCGATAGGCGGCTATAAGTGCCAGCTCTCCTTCTTTACCTTCGGCCGACTTCCCATGTTCCATCCCAACAATTCCTTTAAAACCCTTATTAAACAAATGCTCCATGGCTTTTTTGTAATTTATTTCGCCCGTACCAGGCTCATTCCGCCCCGGATTGTCGCCAATCTGGAAATAGGCAATTTCATCCCAACAACGGTCGATCGTTTTTATCAGGTCTCCTTCATTACGTTGCATATGGTAGTAATCATAAAGAATCTTACAGGAAGGACTGTTTACCGCTTTACAAACCAGGTACGTCTCGTCGGTCTTTTGCAGCAAAAGGTCGGGCGTATCACTCAATGTCTCTATCACCATAATCAGACCATGCTTTTCAAAAATCTCAGCCCCATAACGCAGCGTATTAACCACATTGGCTGTCTGTATTCCCAACGGCTTAGATCGATCAAAAAATCCCGGTACTACAGTTAACCACTTTGCATTGCAGCGTTTCGCCGCCTCAACAGAACGATGGCATGCTTTGATAAAATTATCATGGAATTCCTTTTTCCCGGTGGTCAGGGAAGTCTTCCAGTTATCACCCCCATCGACGACAAACACACCCATTGTCATTCCCAGTTTACCGAGCGTGGAACCAATCGCGTCCTGTTCTTCAACCGACCGATGAAGAAAACCGTTGTCTTCAATGGCGCGGAAGCCCTGATCATACATAAATCTTATTTCATCGACGAACGACTTACCGGCGTGGTTGGAAAACTGTCCATGATGCGGTGCGTAGTTCATTCTGAAAAGGCCGTTAGCATTTTGCGTGGCGCGTTCTTGTGCAAAGCTGCTCAGGCCCGAACCGCTTACCATAGCCCCGGCTGTAAGAAGCGTGTTCTGAATGAATTTTCCTCTTTTCATATCTATTATTGATTGTTTTTAATGATCTGTTTGAAACCCTGGGTCATGGTATCGGCAAGTGATCCATCTGGATTCTTATAGACAAAATAAGCCTCAAGTTCAGAAAAAGATTCAACAAAAGAAATAGCTTCCTTAAGGTCCATCGCCATCAGGGCATTATCATACCCATCGGCTGTCATCGCGTCGGGAGCTAATACCGTCACCGAAATGATATCCGAGCGAATTGGATGCCCGGTACGCGGATCCATAATATGGCTAAGTCTTTCCTTCCCACGCATTACATAATTCTGATACGTTCCTGAAGTGGTCAATGCTTTCCCACGAATCACAACATGATGTCTGATGTGCGACCGGTCATTTTTCTGATCGAGCGGCCGCTCAATTCCCACAGTGAAGTCGTCGCCATTAATTTTCTTTCCTTCCACCCGAAGCTCGCCACCCAACTCGACAAGAAAGTTTTTTATACCCCTGCTTTGCAGATGGCTGGCCAGAAGGTCGACCGTATAGCCCTGTGCTATTCCGTTAAGATCAATTTGAACGTCGGGCTGTTTTTTTATCAAACGGTTTTTACGAAGCCGTAGGTGCTTCATTCCAATGAGGGGCATCATCTTCGCAATGGCCGTACTATCCGGCAGGTTAGGACTGTCAGTATCCGCAAAACCCCAAAGTTTCATCAGCGGACCAACCGTTATATCGAAAACACCATGTGTTTGCTTATTGATTTCAAACGACTTTTTAACAACTGCGTGAAAATGACGGTCTATTCGGCCCCCGTGGGATGATCGGTTTATCCGGCTAATAAGCGAAGTACTGTCGTACAGCGACATCGATTGGTCAATAATGTTCAGAATACTATCAATCTCAGCCTTTCGGATGCTCTCGTAATGATCGGAATATAACACAGCGTAGGTCGTGCCCTGTGCTTTCCCCTGGATGGAAAATGACTGTTGCTTTTGTTCGTGGAAAGCCAGCGAACAAAAGCAACATGCCAAAAGATAAAAGAACGGTTTCCTGATAATCACAAACTAGATGACAGTAGTTCTTCCAGGTTGCGCCACCGGATACAAACCATTTGCATCAGGCAGTACTTTTGGTAAAGCATCCCAACTTAACGTATCGGGCATCAAATTGATATTGGAAGCCAGCGCCTCATCCCATTTCAATACCTGACCTGAATACGTTGCCATACGGCCGATAATTCCGGTAAACGTGCTGATCGCACCATATTCGGCATCTTCAAATTTATATTCTCCTTTTGCAATGGCTGCAAATAGTTCATCGTGCTCCGTTTGGTATGGGTTAGGATCCCCTTTGCCCTGGTGTCTGAAGATTTCCTTGCCATTGGCATCCCATAGAATTCCGGTGTTCGACGCTGAAAGATAGACCTTCCCTCCCGTTCCCTGGAATGTTTCGTCTACACGGTTCGAGGTTCCCTCAAAATGCCTGCACTGACTGTAAATCACTTCCCCATTGGCATATGTAAACTCCACCGCATGATTATCGTAAATCTCACCATAGTCTTTACCCGTCCGCCAGGCCCGGCTTCCTGTTCCCTGAACAGCTACAGGGTGGCCGCCAATGACCCAATTGGCTACATCCAACTGGTGAACGTGTTGCTCCACAATATGGTCGCCACAGAGCCAGTTGAAATAGTACCAGTTACGCATCTGGTATTCCATTTCAGTCTCTCCTTCTTTTCTTGGGTTTACCCAAACGCCACCACTGTTCCAGTAAACCTGTCCGCTATGGATTTTTCCTATTGCACCATTCTGAAGCTGCTGAATGGTCTGGCGGTAGTTATTTTGATAACGTCTTTGCAGCCCCACCACCACGTTTAGTTTCTTTCGCTTGGCTTCTTTTGCTGTTTCCAGTACCTGACGAATTCCAGGAGCGTCAACTGCTACCGGTTTTTCGAGAAATACATGTTTGTTGTGCTTTACAGCCTCAGCGAAATGAGCCGGACGGAATCCCGGTGGAGTCACCAAAAGAATCACATCCGCAAGCGGGATTGCTTTTTTGTAGGCATCGAAACCAACGAAACGGTTTGCTTCGGGTATGTCCACTTTATCTTTAAACCTGTTTGCCAGGATATTATAGCACTCATCCAGGCGATTTTTAAATGCGTCTGCCAAGGCAACGATTTTTACATTCTGGTTCGTGCTGAGTGCCTGAACAGCCGCGCCGGTTCCACGTCCCCCGCATCCTACCAGCGCAATTTTAATCGTATCGTCGTTTGAGGCAAATACACCCAAGGGTGCTGTTGTAATGGCCGTAGCGCCTGCAATCATGGCAGTCGATTTTAAAAAATCGCGACGATCGTGTGTGTGTTTCATATTTGAAGTATTAAGGGTTATAACAGTTAATAATCAGCAATTGGTGCCTTGTCGTAATAGGCAATGATTTCCTCTTTGGAAGGAGGATTTGCGGGCCGTACCAAACGTATCCCTATAAAAGGTGCTTCCGGCATCCACCAGTTACTTTTTGGCATCTGCGGATCGATCTGTTTCCAGGCAGGATCTGAGGCCATACGCGCCGCTGATCGCAGATTGCTTGCCTGATCATCGAATGATCCACCCCGTATGGCATGCGGATAAAGCATCGTTGGCTCTACCACCGGATTCACGGAAAGCTTACCAGCAAACTGGCTGTAATCACCGATATACTGATCTTGCGTCCATTCCGCCACGTTACCGTAGATATCGTGAAGTCCCCAGGGGTTTGGCTTTTTCTGACCCACCTGGTTTGTTTTTTCACCGCTGTTTTCAACAAACCATGCAAATTCTTTCAACTGATCTGGCGAATCGCCAAAGAAATAGGCTGTCTCACTTCCTGCGCGCGCGGCATATTCCCATTCTGCTTCCGTAGGAAGCCGGTAAAATACCCCTGTTCGTGTATATAACCATTTACAAAATTGAATTGCATTATACTGAGTCATTGCCAGAGCAGGAAAATTTTCTTTGCCCATTCCGAATGTCATGTCTAAATAAGGCTTTGTAGGCCTGGTTACCGCATCCACCTCGGGAGGTATCTCTGTCTGGCTTCTGGTGGCTTCCAGGTCGCGGTATAAAAATGGTTCGAATATGTCCCAGGTCACCTCAAAGGTGCTCATCCAGAAAGGGTCGAGTTTAACCTCATGAACCGGTTTTTCATCTGCGTTTCCCTTTTCACTTCCCATTTTAAAAGTTCCTCCCGGAATCGCCTCCATCGTGAACTTCAGGTCGGTTCCATCAATGGTTTGTGTATACGATTTATGGCCATCTGGAGCATTTTTAGTCTGGGCGTCTGCGTCCAGATTTAATAATATTGCAGGAACACACAAAAGAATTTTAAAATTCATCAAAGATTTCGGTTTAAATATCAATATCCGCTAAGGGTTCTCTAATTTACTATGATTATGGAAGAAAGCAAACAAAAAGTAACTAATTATAATCGTATTGTTAATGTTACAAATTACTGTAATTTAAAAAGTCCCCTCTCGGTGCGTTAAACGGCTGGCAATTGTCCGTTCACCGAAACGAATAGGAAGCTCATGTTTAAATTCCTTATTTATACCACTTTGGCATGCATTTCGATTAATGGGAGATTAAGTAATAGCCTATGAATCCACTAAAAATCCATAT
>DAIRDA010000131.1:0-6215 GCA_036796375.1 Albibacterium sp. | reverse complement strand
CTAATGGTTCGTTTATGAGATATCGGTTATACAGAGAACAACAATTGCATTGTGATATTGATAGCGCCTGGCGATTCTTTTCATCTCCCGCTAATCTTGCCAAAATCACCCCGGCCGATATGAACTTTATAACCTTGTCGGCCTACAACAATGAAGAGATCTATGAAGGTATGATCATTGATTATACCGTATCGCCGATCTTAAAGATTCCGTTGAAATGGAGAACACGGATCAGTCAGGTGGCATTGAAAAGAAGCTTTACCGATTTTCAAGAGAAAGGTCCATACAAATATTGGAATCACTTTCACGAATTCATCCCGAACAGTGAGGGTGTGCTGATAAAAGATACCGTGGATTACGAACTCCCTTTTGGGATATTCGGGAAAATTGCCCATGGAATATTCGTCAAGAATAAACTGGCACAGATTTTCGACTTCCGCTATGGAATTTTAGAGAAGATGTTCAACAAAGCGGGCAACTAAAACCCCTGTATTGGGGTAATCCTGTTTTTGCCATAATTAATACCTTTTTACACTTTTTTATCCCGAAAAGATGCTGACTTGCGAAAGGTAAGGTATATTTATGAATTACTTTTCCCTATTTTTGTGAGTAACGCAGAACTATTAATTCGCATATGAATTTTTTAATCACACTCGGGGTATTTATTATGATGGAAGGCGCCACCTGGGTTATCCATAAATATGTGATGCACGGTTTTATGTGGGGCTTGCATAAAGATCACCACGACCACAGCAACGAAGGTGTCCTGGAGAAGAACGACTATTTCTTCGTCATTTTTGCACTCCCAACCATTGCCTTGATGTATTTCGGCTCCCTTGAAGACTTCAATTACCTGTTTTTCATTGGCTTGGGTATTATGCTATACGGGATGGCCTATTTTTTCGTGCACGATATCTTTATCCATCAGCGGATCAAATTCATGTCGAAAACGACAAACCCTTATTTTTTAGCGCTTCGCAGAGCGCACAAACAACATCATAAGCACCTTGGGAAAGAAGACGGAGAGTGTTTTGGGTTTTTATATGTCCCTTTAGAATATTTCAGAATGTACTTTAATTCTTCAAAAAAATGATGTCGTTAACATATGCCTCGGTTTTGTTTTTTACGGTCATCATCTGTTTCATTGCATCGTTCGACAGGCGACTCCGCTTTAATCAATATTTTGTTCCCTTTATTAAAGCCGCCGTATTAGTCGCCATTCCCTTTATTGCCTGGGACGTATGGTTTACTTCAAAGGGGGTCTGGTGGTTCAATACAGATTATACGCTTGGACTCGTGATCGCAGGACTGCCCCTTGAAGAGTGGCTTTTCTTTATTTTTATTCCCTTTTCGTGCGTATTTACCTATTACTGCTTTGAAAAGTTTTTCAAGCTCGACTGGCTTTCGGGTTTAAACAATATCATTGTCTTTGTCAGTGTGATCGGCTGCTCGGTGATCGCGCTGCTGCATTACGACAAAGTGTATACCTTGGTCACAGCTGTGGCTACCCTGGCCACCCTAATCTATCTGCATTTTATTGCGCGGGCCGACTGGATCGGCAAGGCATCCCTGGTATATACCGTTCTGATGCTGGGCTTTTTTCCTGTCAATGGCGTTCTGACCGGAACCGGGTTGGAATCACCGATTGTGAACTATAATCCCGGCGATTTCCTGGGGATACGAATGCTGACGATACCAGTGGAAGATGCGGTTTACGGATACACACAATTTCTTTTGGTACTTTATTTTTTTAAACGATTTAAACATACACCCGATGAAAACAAAAAATAAGGTTTTATTAGTAGCCTGTTCTTTGGGAATTCTTGCTGTTTTGAATTCCTGCGCTTCTATTCCCAAAAAGGCAAAGGCTGTCAGAAACTTCGAGGTTGATCGGTACCTGGGCACCTGGTATGAAATAGCGCGCCTCGATTTCCGGTTTGAAAAGGGGCTCAACAACGTATCCGCTCAATACAGTCTGAATGATAAAGGCAATGTAGTGGTAGTGAACAGTGGCTATCAGTATAAAAAAGACAAATGGAAAATAGCGGAAGGTATCGCCAAATTTCGTGGCGATGAAGACGTCGCAAAATTAAAAGTGAGTTTTTTCGGCCCTTTCTACTCCGGTTATAATGTAATAGCCCTAGACGAAAATTATCAGCACGCACTGGTAGCAGGAAAAAACCTGGACTATTTGTGGATTCTATCGAGAACAAAGAGCATCCCCGACGACGTAAAAGCGAATTATCTGAAAATCGCCGAGGAAATCGGATACGACACCTCTGAGTTGGTCTGGGTGGAACACAACCGAAACGATAATCCTGCGCTAAATGAAGAGTAAAGAACCTGTTTCCAGTGACGGAAATGCGTTCTGTGCGTTCCTTCGCGGGGTAAACGTAAAGGGTACCAATATGAAAATGGCAGAGGTTTGTTCTGTATTTAAACAGGCTGGTGCTAACGAGGTCTCTTCCGTATTAGCCTCCGGAAATATCCTATTTACGTCGGACAAGAAGGAAGACGAGCTTAAACTGCTTCTTGAAAAAGCTATGTCGAATCATTTCTCCTACGACGCTTTCCTGTTTGTCATAGATATAGAAGGCGTTGAAGTGATTTTTAACGACAATCCCTTTCGTGCGGACCCCCATTATCACGTTTACAGTTTTGTCGGTATCGATGGAATAGAGAACCTGCTGATGTCAGAATTCGACAAAGCAAAAAAAGCAGCAGGGGAGGAGGCACAAATCATCGGTTCCAACTTTTATTGGAAAGTTCCCAAAGGGAACACCCTGGAGTCTGAGTTCGGTAAAATACTGGGCCGGAGGAACTTGAAGAATTCCTTTACATCGCGCAACATCAACACCTTCGAGAAGGTGTTGATGAAAATGAAGTGAGGCTGTTACCGTCCACCGATTATTTAATTAAATGTTGCCCGAAAGCTTTTCGAAGCTGTACTTTTGCACGATATTCCTACCACGCGGTCTTCTGGCGACATGTGGTATAGACAGCTTTCTCACAAGCTCAAGAATACGTTCGACAAAGAACCATGAAAAGAAAGACAATAACATATCATAACCTTTTCAGACTCGTAATAGCCTCCGCTTTGGTGAGCATTTGCAGTTTGGCACTGATCTATCTGACCCAACATCTTACCGAGCATGTACAGCATGAAATTTTTCAAAAGATATCGGCAAGTCAAACAGCGTTATTTATTTTCCTCCCGACGATCGGCATTACGGCCATTTATTTTTTAAGAAAAATTGCTTTCAGAGGCAGGAAGAATAAAGGAATCACAGAGATTTATAAGACGCTCGACCATCGGAAAGATCATCTTCCTGCATTTAAAGTTCCATCGCATTTGATTAACGGTTTTCTTACAGTGGCTTTTGGGGGTTCCACCGGGATCGAAGTTTCTTCGGTAGTGGCAACAGCTACAGTAGGAAATATGGTCCATACCAAGCACTTCACCGCTAAACTTTATAAAAGGGAGCTGATCTGTGCAGGAGTTACCGCGGCAGTGTCCTTACTCTTCGCCAGTCCGCTCGCCGGATTTTTATTTGCATTGGAAGTGATTTCCCGAAAGTTGCGTAAATCACTCATTATCAGTTGTGGTACATCGGCTTTATTGTCGTGGGGCTTTATTGTCCTGATGGACTACAAACCTTTGCTGCCCTTTCAGGTCGATACCTGGCATGCCTATGCCATTCCTCTTTTTTTGGTTGTAAGTCTGATGGGCGGTTTATTGTCCGTCTATTTTACGTGGCTCGTGACCCGGCTGAAAAAGTTTTTTGGAAATATAAACAACAATTTTCTGCGGGTAAATCTGGGCGCTGTAACCGTCGGTATCTTCATTTTTCTGTTCCCGGCCTTGTATGGTGATAGCTATCACGGACTAAAAGATTTATTGAACGATTCAGGAACATTCACCTGGTTGAGTTTAGCAATACTGATTTTGCTTAAACCGCTGGCAGCCTCTCTCACCCTGGGTGCGGGTGGAGATGGAGGTGTATTTGCGCCAAGTATTGTTGCCGGTGCATTTTTAGGTTTTTTATTTGCGCAGCTCTGCAATGCGCAGTTCGGGATGCAACTGGTTCCGCTCAACTTTGCATTGGTAGGCGCTGCCGCTACTTTATCAGCCTCCATCTATGCACCGCTGACGGCCTTGATTTTGGTCTGCAACATAGTGCCCAATGGATATGAATTATTTTTCCCGCTCCTGATCGGAAGTTTTGCTTCCAAGTATTTAGCGAGGTGGATACTTCCGTATAACGTATACACCTACGGTTTCTATCTGGAGAAGCATGGTGAGGTAAAGTAAGCGCCGGAGCTATTTCATATGAAAAGAATTAGTCGATTTAAAGGAATTATCTCGATATTTGGGAAGCAATCAACTGATAATCAATATGGAACATCAATCATTTAACAACGGTGCAATCGTCTCAGCAGACCTGACCGTTGAAAGAACAGAGGAGATTCGCGATTTCTACCAGAATGTTATTGGCTGGACGGTGGAAGACATGGCCATGAAAGACGATGATGGTTCCTACAATGATTATGTGATGAAAGATGCTGAGGGCAAATGGGTGGGGGGCGTATGTCATCATCGGGGTTCGAATATTGGAATTCCCCCGCAATGGATCACCTATGTGAATGTTGGCGACATCGGAGCCAGTGTTCAACGCTGTAAAGATCTTGGAGGAGCGGTGGTAAAGAGTCTAAAAACAAAGCTGGGGATTGGCAGTATGCTATTATACGCGATCCCGCCGGTGCTGTTCTTGGCCTTACCCGAATGCCATGACCGCTCCGGGCAGCATTTTAATCAGATATCAGCGGTGTGAGATATTCCATCGGCAGCTGATCTCCAATTCGCTTATTTGCCCAATTGCCTCTAATCAGAAAGGTTTTATAGCCAGTCAAGATGCTGCCCCGCTCATCAATGACGGCTTCTTCCAGGTGCAGGATCAACTGCGAGCTTTTGCCGGCCTGATCCATAGGCGACAGTTCTGGCTCCTGATTCGCAGGCTGTTTTTCATTTGTTCGAGTCTCCGACGCTGACTTACGCGCCCCCAGATGGGAAGCTTTTTTGGGGTCATAAGCGACATGGAGCCCGGTAAACGTAAACGCAACAAAGGAGCTGTCGACAGGTCTCAGCAGCGTATCGAAGTTGACAGGGTCGGGCTTCATATAGATCTTCGGATCAAAGACATTGCTGCTTTTAACCATTTGATTGGCGATAAAACCTTCATTCAGTGCGTTCCGAGCGTATACTGATCGCAGGAAATGCATTAGCGACCCCTGATAGGCTTTCAACCGGTTCGTTGCCCAGGTCTTTTTCTGCTTTTCGGTTCCTTTCATTTCCTCAAAATGGCTGTCGCCGTCGTAGAACGTAAGGCTGGATTTCGGATTATAATTGAATGTTCTTAAGAGGTATTTGATTCGATAGCCGAGTTGCTTGTTTTCTATAATCAGCAAATCGTCCGCATCTGCTTCCAGCTCAATATGGGAATTTCCGAGCTTCCGACTGCTAAAGCTGATTACCTCCGGGTTGAGGATAACGCAGTGCTTTGCATTTCCCGAGGTACCCAGAAACTGATCCTTAAACAGGGCGTAATGCCTCTTCCAGTCGTCGTTAGTTCCTATCTTTACTTCATTTAATGCAATAGGCTTCACCTTCATGATAAAGGTGACATTTAGCGATTGGCTATGGATGGCTAGCGCGTGCGAGGGCGTGCTATAGCCCAGCATACTGGCCGAGAGCGTATAGTTTCCCGGTAGTATTCCTTCAAAGGAAAACCTTCCATTTCGATCGCTTGCCGTCATCTTCTTAGAACCGCTGATGAATACCGTAGCACCGTTAATCGGTACTTGCTTCTCATCGACAATGGTCCCGGAAATCAGGTAGGTTTCTTGCCCGAACGATTCAGTGCACAAGAAGAGAAACAGGATAAAAAGCAGTCGGCTTCCGAATTTCAGCATCATGGTTAAGGATTCCAGGTTATCAAGTATGCCGCAATAAATGGTAATCGGTTAGCGGGCTTATACAAAAATAATCTTTTTCGGTTGTGACCGGCAAAATAAGCAGCAGTAATTGTGATTTTCTGAGCTGACTTGCGAATAATCGGATGAAGCATACAAAGGAAACAGGAAAAATGATTTCAATATATTAGATGCGATGAATAGCGGAGAGAAAAAGCAATTATTCGAGGAAATCATCGAACAGC
>DAIRDA010000130.1:3775-6226 GCA_036796375.1 Albibacterium sp. | reverse complement strand
CTATCTGGCAAATACTATTTCGTTTTCCCTGAGCAGTTTCAAAATCAATTGCAGTAAAGGTGTTGGTTGTGTTCATGGGGTAAAGGTAAACATGGTGATCCAAAATAGCTAGAGGAGATTCTGCATTTACCTCCCACTCCTAAACCCTATCATAGCTCGCTGAGGTTCAGTTGAAAAACTTTTATCTTCCTGATTATAAATATCCGCGAGTGTCATAGGTTCATTAATTACAGATGCGAAGCCTAATTTCTCCGATAAGCGTCTCGTTTTTTCAAGTGCCAGTTCCTTAAATTCATAATTAGCGATGAGCCTACCCTTTCGCAACAGGGCTTTGTCAACCTTCGAGATATCGGTATTAAAAGAACAAATAATCTGGATGTTTAAACAATCGGAAAGAAGCCCGTCGGAAAGGTTGAGTAAGGCAGATACGGGCGACTGGCCATCGCGCTCGCGGTCGATCACGATGTTCTCTGCATCCTCAATGATGAGAATGGAATTTGGGCTACCAATCAGCAAGGTGATAAGGTCTGGATTGGTGATCATTGATGCCATATTCGGCGGCATGAAAATGATATTCTTCTTAATTACAGAGGTTAAATAGCGAATATAAGACGTCTTGCCCGTACCGGGTTTTCCGTGCAAAATTACAAGTCCCTTATCATTCTGCTTCTTCAATCGCCGAAGAATAATCTCGTGAACCTCTTTGAAGTCTTCGTTATAATTATCGCTGAGTTTCAGGTTCGTCTTTTTCAGATCCAGTGATTGAACATCGAGCCCGATCCGGCCGCGCACAATAATCGAAATCTCGGGCTTTAAATGCTTACGCTCCCTCATTTTCTTAATCTGCTGAGCTATCCGATCCACTACCGCATAAGGCGTCTTCCTGAACAGGAAACGAACGGTCGATTCTGCCGTGTCGAAATTGACGATCAGATCTTCATACAAAAAGTAAAACACATCGTCCAATTCAGCATTCTTTTGGTTTTCGTTTAAATAGCGCATGCTGAAATGCGTATCCCATATTTCAGCCTGGTGGTTCTCAGAGAACCACTCCACAGCCTTTTTGCAATCAATATCTTTCTCATGCGACGTATCCGGAATTTCGTTGAAACGCGCCATAAAAAGGCTACGCGCACAAAGATTCACGCCGCTTCGCAGTATCTCAGGCACATGAATCGGCGGATAGTCCTTTCCTCTTTCTATTTCATTTGGCTTGCGGTGAATAAGGTTTTCAATGGCTAGTGTCATATATCGGTTCTTTTGGTTATTTACTCGGTTGAAGTTGTAAAAGTAGCTCATGCCTTTTTAGAGATATGTTTCGTACGCGGCCTTATGGGCGTTCTTTACTTCCTCCACCAGGCTAAGCGGACAAATCACTCGCAGGTTGCTGCCGTACGACAGCAGCTCCATTACAAAGTCGTGCGTAATGCACATGTTCAGTCCTATCTGAAGTTCGTCGTCGTTATCCACGATAATTTCCTGGCTCTGGTGTAAAGGCAAAGACTTGATATACTTTCCCTGGAAGGCCTTGAAAGATAAGATGATCGGCTGAGGTTTTACATTTTCAGGACTAATAATGCCGAAGAAGGGCTGATAGTAACGGTCTGCATCAAACGCTTCACTTGCTACAAACTTCTTTTGCGTTATCTGAAATGCGCTGATCCGATCCAGGGCGAAACTCTTGATTTTTTCAACCTTATCATCCATCGCCAAAAGGTACCAACGGTCACGAAACTCCTTCAATGCATAAGGCGACACTACCCGATCAGTCATCTCCTCGTTCCAGAATTTCCGGTACTTG
Organism: Albibacterium sp.; assembly: GCA_036796375.1. Lineage (GTDB taxonomy): Bacteria > Bacteroidota > Bacteroidia > Sphingobacteriales > Sphingobacteriaceae > Albibacterium. The sequence goes on along the minus strand of DAIRDA010000130.1, from coordinate 4,425 downwards.
AAAGACAGTTTCACACGATTTTGAATGGCATGCATAATCCCCTGCAAATTATTCGTGCCCTGCGGCTGGCGCTGCTCGAAATGGATAAACGGGGTATAATTTTTAGTGAGGTTCAGCGTATTGAACACGTCAAACGCCTCCATCATTCGTTGAAAACTTTGGTTTGCCCTATCCGTATGATTGATAAAATATCCTTTATGCGCACGCGAGTACTCTATATCGATCCCGAAATTATCGCGTATATCCTTTATATCGCGTTGCAACGTCCGTTTACAAAAACCCACTTCAATGCGGTCGTCAACCATTCGAAGATGGTCAACTTCTTGTTCTATATAATTTTCCAATTCTGCAAAAGAGCAGTACGCATTCGTTTTAAGTTTCCGTAAGATGATGGAGTAGCGTGATAAATAACCTTTAGCCATTTGATTTGGTTTAATTGATTCTGATGTTGAAACGAAAGTAGGTGATTACAGCGACATAACGTGTCGCTGTAAAAATATATTGAAAATTTTCTCGCTTCTCTTATGCCCTACTTTATACCTCGTTTATACCTCGTTTTACCCAAACGCCTCCTTAACCCGGTATTCACCCGTTAATAACAGGATACTAACCCGCTCGCAGGCATTCTATACGCTTCTTAAAACCAAGCC
>DAIRDA010000130.1:0-3675 GCA_036796375.1 Albibacterium sp. | reverse complement strand
ATAACAGGATACTAACCCGCTCGCAGGCATTCTATACGCTTCTTAAAACCAAGCCAATACCAAGTCATTACCCTCTTTGGTATAAACGAGTGTTAAACGAGGGCATAACGAATTATTAAACAACTCAGCACTTCACTAAGAGTACAATTTTGAGTAATTTTATGAAGCATTCAATTATTATGAAACACTCACCCAAAGCAGAGAACATCCTGGCTCAAATAAATACGACCTCGAAGCTAGGCGACATTCGGAAGATTGCGGGAACGATTAAGAAAGACCACGAGCTGGCCATGGAGTTATGGTCAACACAGAAATTTCTGCCCCGGCAGCTGGCCATCCTGATCATGGACAAAAAGCAGCTTACTCAGCAAGTTATTGATCGCCTCGATAAAGACATTCAGCAACACAACTATACCGAAAAACTTCAATTAATGGATTGGTTAATGGCCAATCAGCTTTCTAAGGACAAAAGCACCATCGCCTTAATGCTAAGCTGGGAGAACAGTCCATCGCCCCTGCAGAGGCGAATCTTCTGGTATTATCAAGCTCGTCTGCGCTGGACCGGGCAAACTCCGCCGTCAAACAGTGAAGAATTGCTTTCAAAAATAGAAAATCACATCGAAAACGAAACACCGGAAGTGCAATGGGCAATGAATTTCACAGCGGCCCAAATCGGAATTTTTGAAGAAAAATATCGTTCCAGATGCATCGGTCTTGGCGAACGAACGGGGCTGTATAAAGGTGAAATGGTTTCTAAAAATTGCACGCCAAATTATCTGCCTCAATTTATAGCGATGCAGGTAGAAAAGCTAAGGAAATGAATGACAAACCCCTATGAAATCAAACCCTATTAATCGCTAGAACTGTTTGAAGTCTCGGGAAGCTATTGAAGGTGTAAAAATTCATTATCGATGTTACAACTATTAAGCAAAATACAGCAGCTCGAACTCGTTCCTGAAGCACATGCCATCTTCAGTCCTCCCTTTCGGCCTGATTTGGCATATGAGGAAATCATGCTGCAGAAGCCAAAAATCGCAGCGGTCAACATCCTTCTGTATCTTAAAGAAAATGAATGGTATTTCCCGCTCATCGTACGTAGTGAAAACATACGCGACAAACATAGCGGACAAATCGCATTGCCCGGCGGAAAAAAGGAACCGTCAGACACCTCTCTCTTCCATACCGCCTCCCGTGAAACCTTTGAGGAAGTCGGCGTTAGCGTAGACGATATCCGCATCGTTCGGGAAATATCTCCGGTATACGTACCCCCAAGCAACTTCTACGTCCATGCCTTCATTTCCTATACCCGAAGAAGACCGGAATTCTATCTGCAGCCCTCGGAAGCATCCAGCTATATTGAGTTCCCCTTGAAGAGTATACTTCTATTGAGCCAGAACCCTGAGATGGAAGCACTCCCTATCACACAAGGCCTAAAAGTACCCGTACTGAATTTCAATGGGCATAAAATCTGGGGAGCAACAGCGATGGTCCTCGCCGAGTTTTGTCAGTTAATGCGGAAATTAGCTCCCGCTTAGTACCACCGGCGCAAAAGGCATAAAGTCATCCACCAGAAAATGAAGTTTTTTATCCTCCACAGTACTGAATGCGAGGTATTGTACGTTGCCGCAGCTTCGGGCCAGCTCTTTGAGGGGTGTTTGCATACCCAGCCGAATAATTTCTTCGGCATCGTCGATAATAAAGGTTTGAATGCGATTTAGGTTAAGTCCTAATTTTAGATACACCTCCCTTGCACGTTTGGGCGTGGCAACCACAATATCAGTCCCCCGGTACAAGCCATCCACCTCTTCATTCATGCTTCTGCTCTTCGACAGCATTAACACGTGAAGATCCCGATTCTGGCTAATCGTCAGGAACTTCTCGACAATTTCAGCCCCTCTTTCTTCGTTTGGAGTCAGAATCAAAAACTTCGGAGCCTCATCCAGCGATTCCTTTAAACGCATCAAAACGCCCAACACAAAAGCAGTCGTTTTCCCTGAGCCTTCAGGAGCAATGCCTATAAAACTTTGTCCGCCAATAATACGCGACAGGGATTTCGACTGAAATTCGGTGGGTGTGGTATAGCCCAATTCAGTCATCGAAGAGTGAAGGACCTTACTTAGTTTTAGTTTATCTAAAGACATATGGCCCAAAGGTACTATTTTAAAATAAAACCCAATTTTTACTTACTTTTACACAAAAAATTAAAAATCATATGCCGTTCAGTTCGTTTGGTCTTTCTGGTGTTTTATTAAAAACCTTGGCTGATCAGAATTTCGAAGAACCTACTCCTATTCAGGAAAAGTGTATACCCGCCATCTTAAATAAAAACGATGTTTTAGGCATTGCTAAAACGGGCTCGGGGAAAACCGCTGGCTATGTTTTGCCAATATTAACGAACTTACAGAAAACATCGCTTGTTAAAAACCGACATGCCAATGTGTTGGTTCTGGTACCTACACGCGAACTGGCGGAACAGGTAAAGGACGTTTTTAAAGCCTTTAGTAAAGAACTGCCGCAGCCTGTTAAAACCTTAGCTGTTTACGGCGGCGTATCTATCAATCCGCAAATGATGGCTCTTCAGGGCATCAATGTACTCGTGGCCACTCCAGGCAGGCTCTTAGAGCTCCTCAGTGCGAATGCGGTTCATCTTTCCGCTATAGAAACCCTGGTATTAGACGAAGCAGATAAGATGCTCAATCTAGGTTTTAAAGCAGACATGGATAGAATCATTGCGCTTCTACCGCGAAAACGTCAAAATATCCTATTATCAGCAACGCTAAGCAAAGATTTACAGAGCATTCATAAAGACTTGCTGAAAGAGCCCGTTATTATTGAAATTGAAACAGAGGACTATTCGCTCGACCTGATCAAGCAGGTGGCCTATATCGTTTCCAAGGAAAAGAAAGGCCCCTTCCTGCGCTACCTGATCAATCATCACGAAATGAAACAGGTACTGGTATTTGCATCGTCCGTGTATCAGGTTGATGCCATCGTGCATAAATTAAATAAAAACAACATCGAAGCGAGGGCCATTCACAGTAAAAAAAGTCAAGGCTCCCGTACAGAATCATTAGCAAATTTCAAATCCGGCAAACTACGCGTATTGGTGGCCACCGATTTGATGGCAAGGGGAATTGACATTAACTTCTTGCCCTTCGTGGTCAATTATGAATTGCCGCGCTCACCAAAAGATTATATCCACCGCATTGGAAGGACCGGACGTGCCGAATCGCCAGGCGATGCCATTTCACTGGTAAGCGCCAGCGAACTCGACCATTTCGGCATCATACAGAAAAAAATGGGTAAGCAGGTCGAAATTATTGATGGTGAACCGATTAAATTAAAATAAAAGCAAAATAAACATATGGGTTACGCAAAAAAAAGAGCAGAGTTTGAGAAGCTGTCGACAAAAGTTAGTGGTTTAACACATTACGACGATAAGAGTCTGGCCATCATCACAGATGTTTTTGAGCAATATTCTCACACCATCAGAATATTAAAAAACAAAAATCCTGAAACGTTCACCGGCCAGTTTCAAAACGAATTAGAAGAAGTAAAAACGCTCAAGCGTGCCTTAAAGCTGAGTGAAGAAGCCGATCGCGAAGAAAACTTTGTGAAATACAGAGATTCTCTTTTAGCAGCATTGAAGAGTGCCATTGCCTTAACATAACGAAC
>DAIRDA010000129.1:0-6310 GCA_036796375.1 Albibacterium sp. | reverse complement strand
CGGAAATGCAGAACATTCTCCTAAACCGTAATGTTGTTCATCTGTATGGATGCGTATAAGAACGTTCTGCGCATAATCCATCACGCCGGTCGATATTCGAAAGGGGGTCATCTTAATACTGTATCTGAAAATATCGATGTGGGTAATGGTCATAATTTTTAATTTTTAGAACAAAATAGTACATTTATATAGAATATGCCAAATCGATTAAAAAGTGAGTCGTCGCCCTACCTCAGGCAACATCAAAACAATCCTGTCAACTGGTACCCTTGGGGACAGGAAGCGCTTTCGAAGGCTCGCGAAGAAAACAAGTTAATTATCGTCAGTATCGGATATGCCGCCTGCCACTGGTGTCATGTCATGGAACGTGAATGCTTCGAAAATGAGGAGGTCGCCGCGGTGATGAATGAACATTTTATCAGTATTAAGGTCGACCGAGAGGAGCGGCCCGATATCGATCAGATTTACATGACGGCTGTTCAGCTTATGAAAGGGCAGGGCGGCTGGCCGCTGAATGCGATATGTTTGCCCGACAGCCGGCCCATTTACGGGGGTACTTATTTTCCTCCGCAAGATTGGGTAAATGTTCTGCTTCAACTCGCCGCCATGTGGCGCGAGAAACCCGACGAAGCGCTCGATTATGCGGTTCGGCTTACAGAAGGCATCACCCGGAGCGATATGCTGCCGGTTTACAGATTGAAGGAGCCCTTTCAAGCGAGCGACCTTACTCAGATGGTAGCCGATTGGCGAAACTCGTTCGACCGGAAGGAGGGGGGATTTAATAGGGTGCCCAAATTCCCCATTCCCAACAACTGGTTGTTTCTTTTACGTTACGGTGTTTTGGCAAATGATCCGGATGTTTTGGACCATACCCATTTTACACTTCATAAAATTGCCAGTGGTGGAATTTACGATCAGGTAGGCGGTGGATTTGCCCGCTATTCTGTCGACGGTGAATGGCATATTCCTCACTTCGAAAAGATGCTGTACGACAACGCTTTGCTCGTAAGCCTTTACTGCGAGGCTTACCAACAGCGTCCCGACCCCTTATACAAACGGGTGGTGTATGAAACACTTGCCTGGGTGAAGCGTGAGATGACATCGCCCGGGGGAGGTTTTTACAGCTCCCTCGATGCCGACAGCGATCATGTAGAGGGTAAATATTATTGCTTTACAAAGGCCGAGCTTGAAGAAGCACTTGGTTCCGATGCTGCGCTATTCGGCAGCTATTTCCATGTCACCGAAAAGGGGAACTGGATCGAAGAGGAAACCAACGTCTTTAAAATTTCCATGGATGCTGACAAATTGGCGGCTGAAGCCGGCTTCACAAGCAACGAATGGGAGGAATATCTTCGGGAAGCGAAGCAAAAGCTTTTCCGCTACCGCGAGCAAAGAACCCGGCCGGCCCTGGATAATAAAATTCTATGTGCCTGGAATTCAATGATGATAAAAGCATATACGGACGCTTACCGGGTTTTCGACGAAGAGGATTTCCTAAATTCGGCGGCCACGGCAGCCAAGTATATTGAGCAGGAATTATTCAACATTCGTGGCGAGCTTCTTCGTCAGCCCCCTCACCAAGGAAAAGAAATTCCGGGCTTCCTGGATGATTATGCCTTTTATATCGAGGCTTTGACGGGCCTATACGAAGCTACTTTTACGTTTGCTTATCTTCAGAAAGCTAAAGAACTGGCCGATAGGGTGATGCGCGATTTTATGATCCCCGACGATACGGCCTTCTTATATAATTCTCATACATCTGAACACCTGATAGCACGAAAAAAAGACATTATGGACGATGTTATTCCTTCGTCCAACTCGGTGTTGATTCGTCAGTTATTGAAGTTAGGCCTGTTATTTGATGACGAAGGCTATCGTTCAACCGCAATGCAGGTTTTGGTAAATGTTTTTCCGCAAGTTAAAACCTATCCCTCGGCCTTTTCAAATTGGGGCGTTCAATTATTGGAAGAAGTATATGGAGTCAACGAAATAGCGTTAACCGGTCCGGATTACAAGGACAATCGCGCAAAGCTCGATGATCATTACATTCCCAACAAAATAACACTGGGCGGCCTTGAAGAAAATCTTCCCTTATTAATGGGGCGGATCACTTCAGGCAATAAGCTGTATCTGTGCAAAAACAAAAGCTGCAGTTTACCGGTAAGTAATTTACCAAGTCTATTACAATTAATTTTTAAACAGGAGGATGATAGGCATTCTCCACAATCTTCACAAGATGACAATACAACCCAATAGCGTAGTTGCGCTAACGTACAAATTGCACGCTGTAAATAATGGCACCAGAGAATTTATAGAAGAGGCTGATCAGGCGAATCCCCTGGTTTTTCTTTCCGGAGTAGGCATGATGCTTCCTAAGTTTGAAGAAAATATTCAGGGACTCAGCAAAGGTGATAAAATCGACTTCGAGCTTAAAGCCATTGACGCTTATGGCGACCTCGACGAAAATGCCATGGCTCAATTGCCTGCCGATATGTTTAAAGAATCCGGAATTCCACCGGTAGGTGAAATCATCCCTTTGCAAGACAACCAGGGAAACCAATTCCGCGCGAAGGTTACTGAAGTAAGCCCCGAGGTAGTGGTGGTTGATTTAAACCATCCCATGGCAGGTCAAGATCTTCACTTCGATATTGAAGTGCTGGAAGTTCGTCAGGCTACTGAAGACGAGTTGAAGCACGGCCATGCACACGGCATCGACGGCCACGCCGGTCATTAAAATTTCACATTTAGAACATTTTATTATTTTTGAAGAGATTTAAGAGATTCTTAAATCTCTTTTTTATGCCCCGATATGAATCATTTTTTAGTAAAGTCAGAACCTTTTAAATATAGCTGGGATCAATTCGTGGCTGATAAGGAAACCTTTTGGGACGGTGTCCGTAATTATCAGGCTCGTAATAACCTGATTGCCATGAAAAAAGGCGACTTAGTACTCTTTTATCACAGCAATGAAGGAAAGGAAGTAGTAGGCGTGGCGCGTGTAGTGAAGGAAGCCTATCAGGATCCAACAACCAGCGATGAGCGGTGGGTAGTAGTTGACCTGGCTCCTGTTGAAAAACTGGCGAATCCGGTAAAGCTCGAGACTATAAAATCCGACGAGCTATTGAAAAATACTTCTCTGGTAAAACAAAGCCGTTTATCGGTAATGCCTTTAAAACCCGAAGAGTTCGACCGCATTCTTGCATTAGGAAGCGGGGAGGCCTAGTCGGCCTGGAAATCGAAAATATTCTTTATTTCGTGAGCGTCCGCCGCCTTCAGCTTACCCGCCAAAACCAATCGGAGCTGACGGCGCTGGATCGCTTCCCGGTACACTTTCTGTTCCTCTTCCGTTTCCGGAATCAACTCCGGCACCGCGATGGTGTGTGAATTACCGTCGATCGCCACAAAGGTATAGTAAGCTTCGTTCGATTTGATCTTCGTGCCTGAAGGGATGTTCTGAGCCCATACAACAAGGCGTACCTCCATCGAAGTATTGAACGCACGCGTAACCTGAGCTTCAATCGTGATTACATCGCCCAGCTTAATAGGCGCGCGAAAAGAAACATTATCGACCGAGGCAGTCACAACAATCCGGTTGCAATGTTTCTGGGCCGAAATGGCAGCTGCAATATCCATCCAATGGAGCAAGCGGCCACCCATCAGGTTATTCAGCGTATTGGTATCGTTGGGCAATACCAACTCGTTCATCACGGTAAACGATTCTTTCGCGAACTTTTGTTTCATATATTAATTATCCTCAAGGATTTTGTCGGCAAGGCTTTCCCACTTTTCCTGCAGGGCAGTCAGCTGATTTTTAGTACGTTGATAAGCACTATTTACCTCCTGAAGCTTCTCTGATTGATTATAAATCTCGGGCAAGGCAAGTTGCGCCTCCCAGTTTGCCACTTCTTTTTCGGTAGCAATAATCTCCGCTTCCAGTCGCTCAAGTTCCTTATTCAGTGAACTTGTGTTTTTCTCCGCAGCTTTTTTCTCCGGGCTTTTCTTTACAACTACCTTTTCTTCTTTCTTTTCTTTCTTAACCTTATTGTCGCGTGCATCTGCTTTGTCGCTTTCCCTGCGTCCGGCCTGCCATTCTTCATATTCTTTATACGTGCCAGGATATTGTTTGATCTTTTGATCTTCGATATACCATATCTTATTGGCAACGTTGTCTAAAAGATAACGGTCGTGAGAGACAACTACAAAGGTTCCTTCGTATTGTCTTAATGCCTGAATAAGGATGTTGATCGATTGTATATCAAGGTGGTTGGTAGGCTCATCCAGTAAAAGAAAGTTGGCATCGGCTGTCAACGCTTTGGCAAGCGCCACACGCGATTTCTCTCCCCCGGAAAGTACCTTAATTTTCTTAAAGGCGTCGTCGCCAGTAAATAAGAAAGAACCCAGAATAGTTCTCAGTTCTGTTTCGGTATGCTTCGGTGCAAAAGCCTGAAGCTCCTGAAGAATTTCATTTTCAAGATGCAATGCTTCCAGCTGATGCTGCGCAAAGAACGTTTGCGAAACGTTATGTCCCGATTCACAGGTTCCTTCGAATTCATCGTCAGCACCCGCTATAATCCTTAATAAGGTCGATTTACCTCGTCCGTTTGCACCAATTAAAGCAATCTTGTCACCCTTTTCGATCAGTCCGTCGGTATTATTTAAGATCGGTACATTCGGGTACGATTTAGTGATATTTTTAAGAGTCTTTACATGCCGGCCCGAAGGTTTGCTGAATTTAAAACTAAAGTTAACTGTCGGATTTTCATCATCCACTGCATCCACCTTTTCCATCCGGTCGAGCGCTTTAATCCGCGATTGTACCATCTTGGCTTTACTTGCCTTGGCGCGGAAGCGTTCTATCAGTTTTTCTTCCTGCTTGATTTTAGCCTGCTGATTTTTGAACTGGTTTCCCTGGATTTCTTCTCTCAAAGCTTTTTCCTGTTGGTAAAAGCTATAGTTGCCCGCATACACATTCAGCTTGCCCTTCCTGGACTCAACCGTTTTATTAATAACCCGATCCAGGAAATACCGATCGTGTGAAACAATTACCACAGCTCCTTCAAAAGCCTGCAAATAGGTTTCCAGCCATTGAATCGAAGGTAAGTCAAGGTGGTTGGTAGGCTCATCGAGTAAAAGAATATCTGGCGCCTGAAGCAATATACGTGCAAGCATTACCCGCATCCGCCAGCCCCCTGAAAACTGAGATAGTTTACGCTGTTGCTGTTCCTCATCAAAGCCCAGTCCGGCCAGAATTCCTGCCGCCCGGTACTCAATATTATAGCCATCAAGCGCTTCAAATTCAGCCTGCTTGTCGCTTAGTTTATGCAATATATCATCGCTATAATCCGTTTCCAGCTTTTTTAGCAGTACTTCAATCTGTGCGTGAAGTTCATTCTGCCGTTCGAAGGCCTCCATGGAAACCTGCAAAATACTTTTGTCAGATTGATAGGAGAGAAGGTCCTGATTTAAATAGCCGATTTTAAGGTCTTTAGCCATTGAAATGGTACCCGATGTAGGTTTCATTTCCCCTACAATCAGCTTTAACAGGGTAGTTTTACCGGTTCCGTTAGCACCGATCAGACCTGCTTTTTCGCCTGGTTTTATATGCCAGTTCGCTTCGTCATAAAGCGCGCGGGCACCTATTTCAAAGGTTAAGTTATTTATTGAAATCATTTGGGTGCAAAAGTACGGATTTTTAAATTAAATTGTTTTCTATCTTTGCTTATATGTACAAATTGGTAAAACCTCTGTTCTTTTCAATGGACCCGGAAACGGCCCATTATGCTGTCACCAGCGGCCTTAGAAATTTTCTTCGTGTGTGGGGCGCAAAAAGTGTGATGAGTGCCGCCTTTTCCTATCATCATCCGGGTCTTGAGCGCGAAGTGTTTGGTTTGCGGTTTAAGAATCCGGTCGGACTCGCAGCAGGTTTTGATAAGAATGCCGAATATCTGCAAGAGATGGCTGCACTCGGTTTCGGATTCGTGGAAATTGGTACCGTCACGCCACGCCCCCAGCCAGGGAACGACAAGCCCCGCATGTTCAGGCTTCCCAAAGATCACGCGCTCATCAATCGTATGGGCTTTAATAACCAGGGCGTCGATGTAGCTGCCTTGCGTTTGAAATACTTTACCGATCGGAAAGGGCTCATCGTGGGAGGAAACATCGGTAAGAATAAAAATACGCCAAACGAAGATGCCGTTAACGACTATATCATCTGCTTTGATAAGTTATTCGATGTAGTCGACTACTTTGTGGTGAATGTAAGCTCACCGAATACGCCCGGACTGAGAGAACTGCAGGAGAAAGCACCTTT
>DAIRDA010000128.1:2447-6401 GCA_036796375.1 Albibacterium sp. | reverse complement strand
TAGGATCATGGCTGATGCCGCGGAAGGTTACCGTGTCTGCAAACAAACCGGTATAACTTAGAAAAAAGAGTGCTAGAGAAAACAGGAATTTCAGCATCAATAATTATTTAATACTTGGTTTACTTGTGCTAGGTCGACTGGTGTCGAAAGTTTAGATAACGCCCGACATAATTCAGAATACGTTGTAATTAGTTTTGGTTGCCAAATACATAAAAATAGAAATTATCTTTCATTAAATTTTCATTTTTAGTCGAAGCAATGATAAAACTATAGATCGGATGAACCGTTGTATTGCAAACGTTCACCTCCGTGCGCCTAAAAATAAGTATCTTAGAACTGACGTGTAACAGCCTTTTCATGAAATTGCTTCTCACCATTATCTTCACTTGTCTGAACGGGGTTTTATTCGCGCAACCAGGTTCTTTGTTTGTGGAAGACATTTCCTCGGAAATGCATTATGCGACAGGAAATGGACCCGTAAAAGACAGGGGCCTTTCTCGGTTTGCTTCGGACTTTGCTGTATCTATCGCTGAAGCTTTTGAGCAAGAAAAGACCTTCACCGCATGGGTATACGCAACAATAAAAATTTCAAAAAATGAGGTCGTACTCCTACGTTTTGACCCACGCGATTTACCTCCCTTTACTTTTGAGCCCGAGCAGGTCGATGCCCTATGGACGACATTCTCCAGTTCGCTTCAGTCATGGAAACCCGCCGTTGGTAAGGGAAAAGCTTTGGAAAGCAAATATTCGCTCTCTTTTAGAATAAAACGAGAGGTTGATTCGCCTCTGGTCGTTGATGAGATAAAACTGGATCCTACGACTAAAAAGTCCAGAAACGGACTTGCTTGTTTCCAGTTATACAAAGAGAATGTGAGTGCGAATTACGGCTTGTTTACGAATGCTGAAGTGAACGCCCGATATCGTGGCGAAATATATTCTGATGGAACAGCCGCCTTGAAAAAAGACTTAAATACCCTACTAGATACTACTTCCACTCAAGCTAATCGATATACCCGAAGAGGCTCCTTCGTTCTCGATTTCATTATCAACAAAAAGGGGCAGTTTGGCCTACTCGACGCACAAGAGGTTAGGAACGGTCCCGACAGACTTATATTGGGAAAACTAAAACTTTTGAGTTGTAATTGGCTTCCGAGCATCAGCGCTGGACGGCCCTTGAACGCCTCTCGGAAATACAGATTCAATTATGTGTTTTATCTGAACGACTCTTCGGGCGATTCGGCTAACTACCGGGTGCGAATAACCGACATCCATATTCTGACCGCAGAAGACCTCTGGAAAAAATATTATCCCGAGCTTAACGAATCCAATTAGTGAATAAAAATATTTTTATATCTTAGAAGCCGACCAATAAACCATTACATGAATCCTTCAACTTTACGGTCGGTTCGGCATCTCCTTAATCTGGCGATTGTGTTGCATGCGGTTGGCTTAACGATTATCTTCTTCCGTTCGCAGCATACCAATTTCGGAAACTACATGTTTATGGTGATGGAGATTGCACATGCCAAGGCTTATGCGATTGAGAGGATATGCGTATTGGTTTTTCTGCTGCTGACCTTTGTCAACTTCTTTTTGCCACGGGCTGTTTTCCTGATTCCGATTTTTCTGTACGTGCTTTTTGAAGCATGGGCGGGCTATTTTCAGGGCGGATATCATTTCAGCGAATTAACCTTGGGTGCTCAGGCGCTTCGTTATACCACTCCCCTGGCGGTGCTGATGTTGCTGGCCTGGCCTTTTCGTCGAGTTTCAGACGCAATTCGTGCTCAGGTTTGCTCTTGGGTGCTTCGGATAGCGCTGGCGGTGGTCTTTATCACCCACGGCGCAGAGTGCCTGATGAAAAACCCGCAGTTTGTTGACCTGATTATCGGTTCGTTCAACAATATGTTTGGTTTCCGCTTTACGGAGTCGACCGCCTTGCAGATAATGCAGATGATTGGCTGGGTGGATATTCTGGTGGCGATAGCGGTCCTTATCAAACCGAACAAATACTTGCTGGGCTGGCTGCTGTTTTGGGCCGCTTTAACGGCCTTTTCAAGAATGACAGCTCTGGGCTTCGGGGCGTATACCGAGGTATTGATGCGGGCTTCGCATATACTTGCTCCCCTCGCTGTGTACTTGCTTCACTATAAAAAAGAACCTAAACGAACTATTTTAAACGATTCCGGGCCATTGAACCCGAACGATATCAAATCTGACTCTTATGCTTAATCAAAAAATTTTCCGTAAGCTCTTCGTTCTTTCGGTCATCTGGGCTTGCTTTATTCCGATGACTCATGCGCAGGAACCACATATTGTTCCGCTTCCAAAATCGACCAAGCCCTTGCATTTGTATGTGCAGTTTGAGAGTCACCCCTACCGGGAAGCGGTGGTGTCATGGGCGACAACCCTGCCTGGCAAGAACCATGTTCTTTATTACGACACCAAACCCCGGAACGGGAAAATAGAGGCTTACGCAAACCAGCTGAAGACCATCCACTCGGGAGCCTATACCCTGCAGAAGGATGAGCAGCCGATGGAGTCTTACTATCATCATGCCTATCTCGATAACCTAAAGCCATCTACCCGCTATTATGTGACGGTAGAAAGCGATGGAGAGCGGCTCGGTGAGTATTCGTTTATTACCGCCCCGGCGGACGATCGGGCGGTGACCTTGTTTATCGGGGGCGATTCACGCCTGGGCAAAGATCGTGTGGAAGAAGATAATGCCCGCAGGCGGATGAATTCGGTGATGCGTGATTTGTTCGAGAAAAACCCGCGGATTATTGCGCTGGCTCATACGGCCGATTACACGAACGTTGCACACTGGTCGCAACTATTCTATTGGTTGAAAGACCATTTCGAGAAAACAACGACAAGCGATAAACGACTGCTGCCGATTTTCCCTTCCAGGGGGAACCACGATATGGATATCGGTTTTGAAGAGATGTTCTGGTGGCCAAACCGTCAGAACGATTTTTACTATACCGCGAACCTGAATAAGAATACGTCTATCGTGGTATTGAATACGGAGATCAGTATCAATGGCGACCAGCGAGCGTGGCTCGAAAAAGAATTGGAGAACTTGCGGCCGAAGAAACGTTGGTTGGGCGCGATGTATCACCGCCCGGCTTACCCGAGCGTTCGGGCTTATGAAGACGGCGAAGGGCGTCGTAGAGCCTGGGTTCCTTTGTTCGAAAAATATAACCTGGATTTAGTATCGTCTGGGCACGATCATTCGATGAAAAGAACCGTTCCGATTCTGGAGGTTAAGGCAAGTGCCAACGGCATTGTGTATATCGGCGACGGGGGACTGGGTGTACGTCCGCGGGATGTTGACGCCTCGCGCTGGTATCTGAAACCTCCCGGCATTGCCAAATCGGTTCATAACGTGCATGTGGTTGATTACGGTTCGAAGCAGATTACCATCAAAGCTTTCGGCATCGAGGGTGAAAAATTGGACGACTTTGTGATTCCGCTGAACCGCGAGGCACGCAGAAAGCATTACCAAGCATTGCTGGATGGGGCGAAGTGATCCGAGTTAAACTAATTCAACAGCCTGTAAGTCAGCTGCAAGTTTATGCAAACCGTCCTCAATTTTTTTAAGTTGAGCTTGGCGGGGCTTTTTTAGACCAGTTGAATAGTGCTGCAGCTGTCGTTGATTGATTCCGGTTATTTTTTCCAAAGCGGAATTGGTGAAGATGCCTTTATAATAACTTAACAAGCTCTCCACATCGAAATTATATACAATTTCGTAATCAGCTTTAAGTATAGCAGGTATATTTTCCGCAGTGAATTCGTTCTTAATTATGCGGATCGACTCGAGTATAGACTGTTTCGCCTCTTCAACACTCGCTCCTCCTCCATAGATACCTTCTGCATTCTCTGCGTATGCGCTGAACATATCAGCACTGCGCTCAATAACAATTTTCAAAGTTTTCATAATTTGTACTCTCT
>DAIRDA010000128.1:0-2347 GCA_036796375.1 Albibacterium sp. | reverse complement strand
CTCTCCCATTTCTTTGTTTCCGTGATATGGGACGCTATACGTTCTCCCTTCCTTTTCGTAAATGTAATGAGATCCACTACTGCGTATATGAATCCAACCATTTTTTCGCAGATATCTATGGAATTCACTTGACTTCATACTACCCAATGTAAATATGCCCACAACGGAGGGCAACCCTGTAAACGCATTTTAATCTACGATTGCACAATGCAAAAGTAGTAATTTTACTACTATTTAAGAAGAGAAGATCTACTCTTTTTCCACATAGTTCGCGCACTTTCTTTCAATACCACACGAAATAATTTTATGAACGCAGTCAATAATGCGATGAACACTATCCTATTTTTGAATCTCTTCCAGAATGTATTGCCGAACTATCCAGCTTATGTCATTGCTTAGCTGATCACCATCTTTTTGCGACTTGGAAGTAGCAACATATTCGGCTACCCTCGCCCGGGTCGAATTAAGTAACGCTTCCAGATCAAATTGTTGGTTCTGAGGGGCTGCATGAAGGCAGAACTTAACGGACTGCAAAATCATCAGCTCGTCATCTGTGCTTGGTGCAGCGCTTGCAAGCTTTTGTTTCTGGATGCGTTCTTCGATTTCGGAACGAAGTAGAGAATTGTCTTTTTCTTTTAATTTTAATGGTCTCATATATTTGGTTTCAACGGTGCTTCAAGTCGCGCGATGGGAAGGTATATAATCTTTAAACTTACTGATTTCGGGGTGATAAGTGAGCATGGCCGTTCCTAAGGCCCCAAAACAGTTCTTCCGCATGATGACTTCTGCGATATTATCAACTTTGTTGCCGCTTTCATCATCGGGTAGACCATAATATGCTGGCCGATAAAGGAACAAGATTTTATCTGCCAGCTGCTCGACGCAGTCTTCACCGATGTCTGCCAGGACAGGACGCCTGGCGTTGGCTGGGCGGAGCTCGACGGTGCGTTTGGTATGACTCGATATTATGACAGTAGCATCATACTCTCTCGTAAATCTTTTCAGCATTAGACAGATAGTATTTAGATTCGCTGTCCGGCTATCGCTTCCCTTCTTAGCGTTACTGGCTTTTAAGGCCCATAGCAGCTGCAAGGAATCAATAACGATATAGGTGCAACCGGTTTCGAGCACAACTTGCGTGCATCGCCTCCATATGTCTTCGAGCGTTGACGCGCCTTCGTAATAAAGGTATATATTCTTGAGAAGCGGATTTTTAATTCCTACTAATTTTTCGTGATGCCCTTTCGGCAAATTGCCCGACCGAATATCTTTATAAGGTATTTCGGTGACCGAGGAGACGATATGGTCAGCCAAGTGCTCTTCGGTCAGATCGAGGGTAAGAAAGGCAACGTTGGCCTGCTGGGTGATGTTAAGAGCGATATTTAGGAGCAAGGTTCGTTTACCCATGCCGGGACGCCCGGCGAGGACCACAAATTCACCAGTTCGAAAGGTTCCGAGGGCATTTCTTAAATTGGAGGAACCTTGGAAGGTGGTGAGATCGACTGCTTCGATTCTTTTTTCGACGTGTTCGGTCTTTTCGAGCCAGTGGTAGAGCGAGATGTGCTCTGCGGAATAGCGGCACCCAGCGATTATTGCATCGTTTTTCATTGCTTTCAATTTATTTTTAGGCTGAAGGATTTAAGACGTTTAGAACCGTCTGAAGCCTGGCAATAAATTATGGGCGTGAAATACGAAAGAGGGCAATTTAGAGAGTCAACTCTTCATAAGCAGCTTTCAGACTGCGCTCAATGCCGTCGCCCTGCCATTCGGGGGCACCTGGAATGCTTTGGGTTTTCATGATTTCTTCGAGGCTAACCTTGTCTTTGACCTTGCTTTCCATAAAGCTGAGCAGCGACTGCAGGTAGTTTTGGAAGGCTTTGATATCGGCATGGTTGCCGGTGACTTTCTCTGGATCGCGACTGTGGCCGAAGATGAAGAGGGTGTCGCTGTCGAAGGTGCTCATGGCTTGATCGAGCACGCTGATCCAGTTTTTGATATCGGCTCCGGCGGAACGGTCAATAAAGGGATAACGTCTGTTAAAAACCAGATCGCCCATATGAACGATGTTGGCGTTCTGGAAATGGATCATGGCATCGCCATTGGTATGTGCGGCTCCGAAATAGTGTGCCTTGACAATTTCGTCGCTGGTTTTGAGTTCCCAGCTTTTGGAGAATACGGTATCCGGAAAGAGTTGTTCGCTGGCGTTGGATGCGCTTTTCTTTTGGTTAAGCAGCGAATTACTGTGCGCTACAACACTGCCGACAAGGCCTTTGAAGGCGATGTTTCCGGCGGTATGGTCGCCGTGGTGATGGGTATTGATCAGATGAGAAAAAGATCGGTTACCGAG
>DAIRDA010000127.1:0-6407 GCA_036796375.1 Albibacterium sp. | reverse complement strand
ATTTCGCTAAGCCGCCTCTATATTCGAATTGCGTAATGTGCATCTATAAAATTAGCAATATTTTTGTGACTCAGTAAGATAACTATTTTATATTTCTTGGATAGCGAAGTAAAAACTTAGTTTCTTCGTTATTAGGGTATGGATAGCGAAATATTGATATTGGTGATGACTGAGCGTATGGCTCTGCAACGCTATTCGCCGAACACGATTAAGGGTTAAAAGCAACATGCTCACGTTTTCCTACGAGCGATGTCAGATTATACCAGTTTGAAGAAAATACCAGTGTTAGAAATTGAAGGATTTATCAATCGTATGGTTACGGAAAATAAGATCAGTGTTTCTTATCAACGTTCGCTGGTAGGAGCGATAAAGAAGCTTTACGAATTAACTCTGGACGAAAAATAAAGTTAGATTACCTTTATCCTAAGTGTGACCCAATTTGCTACGCTGAGCGCGGCCAACCGCAAACCTTTTAAACGACAAAAGCCTCAGATTTCTCTGAGGCTTTTCTTTGTGATCCCGCTGGGATTCGAACCCAGGACCCATACATTAAAAGTGTATTGCTCTACCAGCTGAGCTACAGAATCGTATTTAATTCCCTTTCTGTTTTTGAAAGTGATGCAAAGATAAGGCTATCCCCCATACCCTCCAAGAATTATTGAGATTAATTTTGAGAATATGCCGTAACTGACTTAAATACAAGGTGAAAAAGTTAATCTTTTAGTTCAAAAACCGTGTCGCCGGCTATTACGGTGCGGATTACGCGGGTATTTCTGATCTGGTCATGAGGAATTTCCATGATATCTTGCTCCATGACGATAAAATCGGCGGCTTTGCCTGCTTCGATGCTGCCGTGGGTTTTTTCTTCAAAAGATGCGAAGGCGGACCAGATGGTCATGCCTTTCAATGCTTCTTCTCTTGTGATGGCATTTTCAGGCTGAAAGCCTCCTTTGGGATAGCCTTGGGCGTCGACGCGGGCTACTGCGGCATGGAAGCCATACAGTGGGTTGAAATGCTCTACCGGGAAGTCGCTTCCCAATGCCAGCATGCCGTAGGCTTTGAGCAGGTCGTTATAGGCGTATGCACCTTTCAGTCGCTCGGCTCCCAGCCTGTTGCCTGCCCAATACATATCGGAAGTGGCATGGGTGGGCTGCACGGAAGGAATGATGGAGAACTTTGCAAATTTCTGGAAGTCGCCCGGGGCAATGATCTGCGCGTGCTCGATGCGCCAGCGGCGGTCGTTCTCGCCCTCGAGGTATTTACCGTAGATATCGAGCATTACCCGGTTGGATGAATCGCCTATGGCGTGTGTATTGGCCTGGAAGTCGCTTGCGGCGATGCGGGCAACTGCTGAGTCGAGCATGGCAGGCGATAGCAGGAGAAAGCCACGGGTGGCAGCATCGGCGTAAGGGTGCAGCAGGCAGGCACCTCGTGAGCCAAGCGCTCCGTCGGCCATGAGTTTAAACGAGCGAACGTTTAGCTTCTCGCTTTCATAGATTCCTTCCTTCAGGTAGCTGTCGAGGTTTTCCTGGCTTAGGGCCACCATGGCATAGTCGCGAATCACCAGGGAACTATCGGCATACATTTTCTTTAGCAGTTCGATCTGCGTTCTTCCAAGGCCAGCATCGGCTACGGTAGTTAAGCCTACGGCTAGCAAAGAGTCTTGTGCTTTCAGCAGCTGCCTTCTCATATCGTCTTCAGTGGCGGCGGGAATGGCTTTTGACACCAGATTCATGGCATTGTCCACGAGCACACCGCTGGGTTTTCCGTTGTGAGCAACAATGAGTCCTCCTTCAACAGCCTGTACGGTTGTAAGTCCTGCTAGTTCCATTGCTTTATTGTTGACGATGGCTGCATGGCCGTCTACTCTTGAAAGAAAGACAGGGGTGTCGGGAAATGCTTCATTGAGCAGGGCGTTTGTAGGGAATTCTTTTCCGGGCCATTTGTTCTGGTCCCATCCCCTGCCGAATATCCATTTTACCGCCGGATTCTTCTGCTGGAATTCTTTCAAGCGTTCCACCACTTCCTCGAAGCTGCTTGCTCCGGTTAAGTCGGCCGCATCGAGTGCCTCGCCAAGTCCGAAGAAATGAGCGTGTGAGTCGTAAAAGCCAGGGTAAACGGCTTTGCCACCGGCGTCGATCACTTCATCGGCTTCAAATTCTTTTAAAATTTCGTCAGAGCTTCCTGTTTTCAGAAACTTACCATCTTTCACGGCAAAGGCTTCGGCTTTGGTAAATCCGGAATCGACGGTATATACCAGAGCGTTGTGCACAATCAGATCGGCCTTTTCGGTGGTAGAACATGCTGAAAAGGTAAAGAGCAGGGCTGCTGCCAGTACGGAGAGGTTTTTCATGGAGTATAATTTTCGTTGCTTCATTATGATTCGGGTAGGCTGGCGGAAACGATACGATCGTTGCCACTTAGGTCTTGTTTTAGTTCTGTATGGATGTAGCCGAGGCTCGTCAGGAGCGATAGGGTTTCCTGGCCATATAATTTATTGATTTCGAAATAGAGCTTCCCTCCTGCTTTCAGGCGCTCCTTCGCATAACGCGCAATGGCTTCATAGAAAATCAGGGGTTGGTCTTCGGCGACAAAGAGTGCCAGGTGTGGTTCGTGGTCAAGCACATTGACATGCATCATCTCCTTTTCTGCCGGAGTGATGTATGGGGGGTTGCTGACGATCAGGTCGAACTTTTCAGCGGATGGAAGGATTACAGGCTTCTCATTTAA
Source organism: Albibacterium sp. (assembly GCA_036796375.1). Lineage (GTDB taxonomy): Bacteria > Bacteroidota > Bacteroidia > Sphingobacteriales > Sphingobacteriaceae > Albibacterium. Next base: position 3,677 of record DAIRDA010000127.1, on the reverse strand, counting down.
AATATCGCTCTGAACGAAGTGAATGTCGGCTTGTAAGGCCGCTGCATTTCTGCGGGCCACCGTTATGGCTTCGGTAGAAATATCAAGTGCGTATGCGCTGGATGATGCCGGCAGCTTTTTTTTCAGAGCGATGGGAATGCAGCCGCTGCCGGTGCCGATATCCAGCAGTGTGATCGGCTTATTGTTGTTTTCGCGTAGGATGAGGTCGACCAGCTCTTCGGTTTCCGGACGGGGAATGAGGACATGTTCGTTCACTTCGAAGGGTAGTCCGTAAAACCAGGCTCGCCCGATGATGTGTTGAAGCGGCTTTCCCTCCTGCAAGGCAGCCAATATCTGTTCGAAGCTGTCCTGATTACTTACGCTCAGCTCGTTGGAGTCGCTTGCCATACGGAGCTGGAGGGCCGATTGTCCGAAGATATGTTCGGCGCTTTGCCAGAAGAGCTCGCCGGCCTCGCTACGATCGTAGGTTGCACTCAAGGTGGCTATAAACTGGTTTCTGATTTCTCGTAAAGTGGCCATTTAAAATCAAATCTACATAAAATAAGGAAAGAAGTATATTTGTGGATGCAAGAGCATGAAATCTACATGAAACGCTGTCTGGACCTGGCTTTGCTGGGGGCCGGACAGGTGAGTCCGAATCCGATGGTGGGCTCGGTGATTGTGTGCGACCATCAGGTGGTTGGCGAAGGCTGGCATCAGCGCTATGGCGGTCCGCACGCCGAGGTCAATGCCGTGAACGAGGTATTGCAACGCTTTGGGAACGAGGCGGCTGATATCCTCGAAAAGAGCACGATGTATGTAAGCCTGGAACCTTGTGCCCACCGTGGGAAAACGCCTCCCTGTGCGGAACTGATCGTTTCGCATCGGATTCCACGCGTGGTGATTGCCTGTCGCGATCCGTTCGACCGTGTAAACGGGAAGGGGATTGAACGATTGAAAGAGGCGGGTGTTGAGGTGCTGGAAGGGTTATTGGAAAAGGAGGCTTTGCATTTAAACCGACGTTTTTTTACCCGTGTGCAGAAACAGCGACCTTATATCATCCTGAAATGGGCGCAAACCGCCGATGGGTATTTTGCTCCGACCGATGGTTCGCAAAAATGGATTAGCGGCAAACAGGCGAAAATGCTGGTGCACCGCTGGAGAAGTGAGGAAGATGCAATACTGGTGGGGAAAAATACCGCTTTGAACGACAATCCTCAACTTAACACGCGGCTTTGGGAAGGAAAGAACCCGAAGCGATTGGTGATCGACCGGCACTTATCGTTGCCGAAGGATTTGCATATTTTCGACCAATCGGTCGAGACCATTATCTTCAACGAGAAGGAAACCCGCATCGACGGGAAAACGAAATACATTTCGCTGGAGAGTTTTGAGCATTACCTGGCCGAGACACTGGCCTATCAGCTTTTTCTATTCGATATTCAATCGGTTATCATTGAAGGCGGCGCTAAAACCCTTCAGCTGTTCCTTGATGCCGGCTTATGGGACGAAGCGCGCGTTTTTGTGTCGGACCAGACATGGGGGTCCGGATTGCCGGCTCCGGCAATGCGAGTTAAGCCCACGAGCCGGGAACGCCTTGGAACGGATGAACTTCTTAGTTATTTCCGTCCATGATCTTTGTTTTATTCAGCATTTTATGCAGCGTACTGGTTTCCATCATCCTGAAACTGGCCAGACGCTATGAAATGAATACCACACAGCTGATTGCCTGGAACTATCCGACAGCGCTGCTACTGAATGTGTTGTTTTACCGGCCTGACATTGGTGCCATTAGCTTCAATGCGGCCAATACATCGCTTTACCTGACGCTGGGATTTCTGCTGCCTGCCCTTTTTCTGGCCATTGCGGCTTCCATTCGGTATACGGGGATTGTGCGAACCGACATTGCGCAGCGGGTGTCGATCTTTATTCCACTGATTGCGGCTTTTGTGATTTTCAATGAAGACCCCAGTACGCGTTCGCTACTGGGAATTGGCCTCGGGCTCCTGGCGATATTCCTGTCGATTCAGTGGGGGGCGGATCGCGGGAAAGCGGGCAGAAAATATTGGGTCTATCCGATGATTATTTTCTTCGGGATGGGACTGATCGATATACTATTCAAGCAGGTGGCACAGCACCAGGAAGTGCCCTATACGACTTCGGTGTTTTTCATTTTTCTGATTGCACTGCTGATTTCCTTTGCTTATATCGGCATTCGGATATTCCGGAGAAAAGAAAGCTTCAGCCTGGGATCGATGGTATGGGGTGTTGGCCTGGGAATTTTCAACTTCGGAAATATCCTTTTCTATATGAAAGCGCACCGGGCTATTCCGGAAAATCCGTCGGTGGTTTTTTCGGCCATGAATGTGGGCGTTATTGCCCTGGGGGCCCTGGTTGGCTTATTGATTTTTAAGGAAAAACTTAGTACCTTGAACAAGTTTGGAATATTGCTGGCCGTCATATCGATTTTAATTATTGCGGGGAATGAATCTATTTGAGGATACCTACAAAACCATTGCTAAACCTGCCGAAGGGCTTTTTCGTGATAAAGGAAGCAAGTTCATTGCCTATGCCTACCCTTTCGACGATGAGAATGCGTTAAAAGCTGTTCTCGACGAAGTAAGGGCACTTCATCCGAAGGCCCGGCACCATTGTTATGCCTATCGGCTGGGCCTCGACCGGTCGGTATTTCGGGTGAACGACGATGGCGAGCCGGCCGGATCGGCGGGCAGACCGATCCTGAACGTGCTGCTTTCGAATGAGGTGACGAATGTGCTGGTAGTGGTGGTGCGGTATTTCGGCGGCACTTTGCTGGGTATTCCGGGACTGATCAACGCCTACAAGACCTCCACCCAGGAGGCACTCGTGAACGCTGACATTATCGACCGTTTTCAGCAAGACATCTACCATATTAAATTCGATTACCTGCAGATGAATGAGGTGATGCGCGTAGTGAAAGACGAGAACCTGGAAATCAGGAATCAGGTGTTCGACAACGATTGTGCGATGGAATTTGCCGTGCGACAGGCGCATGTGAACCGGGTGATCGACCATTTGGGTGCGCTGGAAAACACCAAACTAAAATATCTTCGGACTGTCTGAAAAATTAGTGGGCTTAAATCGCCCAAGCGGGCTTTTATTTGTTTAAACATTTACGATATTTACCACTATGTTTAAAAGAATCAGGAATAAGCCCTTACGATATATTGCCATTTTTGTTTACTTCATTATTCTTCTCTTCTGCGCCATCGAAATCAATTTCCTGAATCTTTTCGGCTACTCTCCCGACAGAAAGGACATACAGATGCCGACATTGAATGTGGCTTCTGAACTTTATACGGCCGACGGAAAATTACTGGGAAAATACTTTAAGGAGAACCGCAACCCGATTAGCTACGAAGAGATTTCAGAACCTCTTAAGAATGCGCTGGTGGCGACCGAAGATATTCGTTTTTTCAAACATAATGGGGTCGACTTTTTCGCGGTTTTTTCCAGTATATTTTCAACCGTACAGGGCGATCGCCGGGGGGCGAGCACCATTACTCAACAGCTGGCAAAAAATCTTTATCAAACACGCTACAACAAATCGGCCGGCCTGCTTGGCAAGGTACCGGGGGTTCGCATGGTGATTATTAAGCTGAAAGAGTGGATGACAGCTTATAAACTGGAGGCTAAATACAGCAAGGAAGAAATCATGA
>DAIRDA010000126.1:0-6444 GCA_036796375.1 Albibacterium sp. | reverse complement strand
CGCTTCAGCATCGATTCGGTTAAATCGCCATAGGTACCGAAAGCCACAATGATCAGGGATGATATCAGCCAGCGCCAGGTTTCCACCTCGGGAAAAGAGCCCGACAGAATAAATGCGGCGATGCCACTGATCACCAAGCCACCGATTGTTCCCTCCCAGGTCTTTTTGGGTGAGTGCCGTTCAAAGAGTTTGGTTTTGCCGAAACTGCGGCCGGCCAGGTAGGCACCCGTGTCGCTTGCCCAGAGCATAATCAGAAAGCCCATCGGGTATTGGTACTGATAGACGCTTCCGCTCAGGTAGGCCAGCTCGTGAAAGAAGATAAAGGGCACCACGGCGAAAATCACGCCCAGGAAAGAAAAGGCAATGTTGCTGAAGGGTTTTTCTTCTTTTCGAAATAGTTCCAGCCAGAAAATCAGCGTCATCAGCGGTATGCAATAGAGCAGAACGGAATAGTCGACATCCGTCAATCGCGGCAGCACGAAAGCCAGAAACGAACCAGCACCAAATGCCAATCCCCCCAACAGATTCGGCTTCACGCCATCCGTTCCTACAATGCGGTAGAACTCCTGCAGGCTTAATAAACTAATGATTAAAAACAAAAGTGCGAAAGTCCATGCACTGGCCAGAACTGCCGCCAGCAGAACCACCACAAATAAAACACCGGTTATCGCGCGAGTCTTCATTCTTCAGGCAGCTCGTCGATATTTCCCATTTCTTCAATCACGCGAAGTGCCTCTGCCTCCCGCTCTCCATGAACATACAGTTCAATTTGTCCGAAACGGTACGAAGAATCCTGCTTATTCATCACCACAGCATTAATATCGTGCTCTGCCAATACCTGCCGGATGATCTCGATGTTAATAGAATTTGTCCCGCTATGTATTTTTTTCCACTCTTTTTCCATTATAAGGGGTTTAGGTCCGATTGTTTGTCTTTGCTTAGTTTGTAGAAGCGCAGGAACAGGGTTGTCACCACCACAACACTGACGACATAAAACGCCCAGTTTTCCATGGGCTGGTTGGCAATTTCCTGGTAGCTTTTGCCCTGCTTCATCATCACAAAGGTATAAATTACCGCTACAGCATTGTTAATAAAGTGCGCAATAATCGGCAACCAGATGCTTTTACCCCAATACAGCATATAGCCGAAGGCAGCGCCCATCAGCATTCGCGGAAGAAATCCGTAAAACTGCATATGAATCGCACTGAATAAAATGGCTGTAATCCAGATCGCCGCATGCGGGTTCTTCGTCCACCGCCAGAAGATCGGTTGCAGGCAACCGCGGAACAGCAGTTCTTCGCCAATGGCCGGAATCACCGCAATCATAAAAACATTAAACAGCAAGCCACCGATGGAGGTGGTATACAATAACTTTTCGGTCAGCACCGCCATCTGTTCTTCCTGGGCTTTCATCCATTCCTCCACTCCGCGAAGGGCTTCCGGAAGCTGCATCTCTTTATTAATCAGGGAGGTCAGTTCCATTAATGGGCCCGAGAATAGCATAATCCCGACCACCAGCAGCAGGAGTTGCGATTGCTTAGGCAAGGTGAAATTAAACAGCCGGCTATCCGGCCCTTCGATGCGACGAAGCAGCAGGGCAGGCACAATGAAAGTACCGATGCTGGTCAGGGTCTGAAAGATTTTCATAAAGTTCAGATCCCCTTCGCCATAGCCCATGGCGGTCAATTCCTTCATGAATGACGGGCCGTAGAGCATAAAGCCGACGATGGCCGACAGGATGGAAAACACAAAGGCTCCGGCTAGCACCAACAGTAACAGATAGATGATCGATATAATGGGGTGTTTTTCGTAACTTTGTGCCATTGAATATTTTTTGGTAAAAACTGGTTGAAGATAGGGAATGTCTGTTAAGATAGGAAATATAGATTTGGGAGAATTCCCACTGCTTTTGGCACCGATGGAAGATGTGAGCGATCCGCCTTTCCGGTATGTATGCAAGCAGAACGGAGTAGACATGATGTATACAGAGTTTATTTCCTCGGAAGGACTCATACGCGATGCTGCAAAAAGCCGGCAAAAGCTTGATATTTTCGAATACGAGCGCCCTATCGGTATCCAGATTTTCGGCAGCGATATCTCATCCATGCGGGAAGCGACGGAAATTGCCACCCTGGCCGGTCCCGACCTGATGGACATCAACTACGGTTGCCCGGTGAAGAACGTAGCGTGCCGGGGTGCCGGCGCCAGTCTGCTGCAAGATATTGATAAGATGGTTGCCATGACCAAAGCGGTGGTGGAAGCCACCCATTTACCCGTAACGGTAAAAACCCGCCTTGGCTGGGACGATACTACAAAAAACGTATACGAAGTGGCCGAACGCCTGCAGGATGTCGGGATCCAGGCGCTGAGCATTCACGGGCGCACGCGCGCGCAAATGTATAAGGGCCAGGCCGACTGGTCCATGATCCGCGACATCAAGCGGAATCCCCGGATCCAAATCCCTATTTTTGGAAACGGCGATGTCGACAGTATTGAAAAGGCTGCCGCCTGGCGGATGGAGTACGAAATCGACGGCATTATGATTGGTCGCGCTTCCATCGGTTATCCCTGGATATTCCGTGAAATCAAACATTTCTTCGCTACCGGCGAGCGCCTCGCCGAACCCACCATTGCCGAGCGGGTAGACACCTGTCGCACCCACCTGCAGAAGTCGATCGAATGGAAAGGTCCGAAAACCGGCATTTTTGAAATGCGCCGCCACTATGCCAACTACTTCAAGGGCATTCCGCATTTCAAGGAATACCGCATGAAACTGGTGAAGCTGGAAGATATCAACGATATCGAGGAGGTTCTGTCGGAGATTGAATCAAACTTTGCGAATTTGGAGCCCATTGCTTAACTTGTGGAAAATTGCTTCCATGGTTACACAAATTACAGATGGTGTTAAGGTTTCTGTAGAAACGGTATATCAGTCCGAATACTCCAATCCGGAAAACGAGCATTTTATGTTTGCCTATCACATTACGATTGAAAACGTGGGGGAGCACAGTGTGCAATTGCTTCGCCGGCACTGGGTCATCTACGATTCAGGAAGCGGCGATAAGCGCGAGGTGGACGGAGAAGGAGTGGTAGGCTTGCAACCCCTGATTGCACCCGGCGAAAAACACGATTATGTATCGGGTTGCAACCTGAAAAGTGAAATGGGTTATATGGAGGGGAGCTACCAGATGCGCCGGGAGGTCGACGGCACCTTGTTCGATGTTCTTATACCCCGGTTCAGCCTCGTTGCACCGTTTCGGATGAACTAATTAAAATTCATTTCCAGCAATACCGGACAATGATCGGAATGCACGGCATCTTTCAGAATTACCGAGCGTTTAATCTGATCTTGTAGCGGCTTACTCACCATATGATAATCGATTCGCCAGCCCAGGTTCCTTTTGCGGGCCCCGGCGCGGTAACTCCACCAGGTATAATGATGCGGATCGGGATTCAGGTGCCTGAACGAGTCCACATAGCCCGATTGAATAAAACCTTCCATCCATTCACGTTCTTCCGGAAGGAAGCCCGATGAGCGTGCATTCGATTTAGGGTTATGGATATCGATCGGGCGGTGGCAAATATTATAATCGCCCGAAATAATCAGGTTGGGAATATCCGTGAGCAGCCGGTTACTGTAGTGTTGCATATCGTCCAGGAAGCGGAATTTAAATTCCTGGCGAAGTTCACCGCTCGAACCCGAGGGGAAATATGCGCTCATCACCGAACAATCATCGAAATCGGCCCGTATCATGCGCCCTTCCCGGTCGTAATCGCCCTCTCCGCAGCCATACTCCACATGCTTTGGCGTTATCCGTGTTAGAATTGCCGTACCGCTGTATCCCTTTTTTTCTGCCGGATACCAGTAATGCTCATAGCCCAGCTGCTCAATAAGCAGCAAATCCAGCAGCTGATCGGGCGAGGCTTTGATTTCCTGCAGGCAAATCACATCCGCATCGGTCGCTTTAATCCATCCAATCAGGTCTTTCTTCATCGCGGCACGAATGCCGTTTACATTATAGGTGATTATCTTCACTTCGCCAGCTCCCGTTCAAGGCGTCTGACTTCCCCTCTCCTCAACAGGGTAATTTCCATTTTTTGATCCACCTTTGGCCGATCGAACTCGTCGGTAACCACTCCGGCAATGGCGTCGATCATTTCCATGCCCTGCACCACCTCTCCGAAAACCGTGTAGTTCTGATCCAGGTGAGGTACACCTCCAATGGTTTTATAATATTCGCGGTGTTCGGCAGGAATCTTCCTTCCCGCCAGTCGCGCTACCTCCAGCCGGTCGAGCTCCTCGTCGGTAAACGTTTTGCCATGCACCACATAAAACTGGGAAGCGCTCGACGCTTTTTCCGGATTATCGTCGCGCGCCGCTGCCAGCGCACCTTTTTTATGAAAAAGGCTTTCGTTGAATTCCGCATCAATCCGATATCCCAGGTCGCCTTCGCCCAGCTGAACATCCGGTTTTGCATTTTTGGAATCCGGATCGCCTCCCTGAATCATAAAGTTTTTAATCACCCGATGAAAAAGCAAGCCGTCATAAAAATCATCTTTCACCAGCTTGATAAAGTTGTCGCGGTGCTTCGGCGTCTCGTTATATAATTTCAGAATACAAACCCCATAGTCGGTCCGTATCCGGACATACTGGTTTCTGGGTTTTGCTGCAAAGGCCGAAGCGCAGAAAAGGCTCAGCAATAGAATAGTGGTTATTTTCTTTAACATATGGGTTTAATTCAGATTCATTTCTTCAAAATAGTCGATAATAAGCGACTTCATAATCATTTCCTGCTCCAGCAGGGTATAGTTGGGAATCGGCTTAATCAGTTTCCAGTGTGGCCAGCCATCCTGATCCAAGCCTTCCAGTTCATAGAAACCCATAGCACTGAAAAGTTTGCAGTTGGCAATGTGCATTAGCTCTTCTTTTTGCCGTTTACTGAACTTCTTAGGCCCCTGTCCTAATTCCTGTATACCAATCAGGAACAGGAACGACTGAATGTCGGGAACATCCACATCAAAGTCTTCCACAATTTTATACTGAAGCTCAATCCACTTCTTATTTACGGTAGCTGCGTCCATGTCGCAAATATAATGATTTTAGAGATGTGATTAATTGATACAGAGTGGGGAAGATCTACACGCCCCTTTAATTGGTTTTACGTTGAATCTGGAAAATTTCATGGATTAAAACAATTTGAGGCTCAATTTGTAAAATTGGCATTATATTTTCTTGATCCTTATCAATCGTGTTATGAAGATTCACCAAAAATCTTTATTTAAGTATAGTTTGTTTTAGTATCTGAAAAAGAGGTTGTTGTGAAATAACCTCTTTTTTTTGTGCGCTCAATTCTCAATAATTCGATCGGAGCCGTGCATGCACAGGTCTAGTCTCGCAATGATACAATCTTATCAAGTTTCTACCTCAAATTGTGTAATCGTTTCCCCATTAACCCAACCAAAATTTGTTAAAAATACCCTTTAAGAGTTATTAAGGGCAATATTATCTTTTGGCATAGTGTTTCCATATACCTCTACAGTTAACAGAAATATTGAACTTTAAAAACTATTAAAGATGAAAAAGATAATGTTATCAGCCGCAATTTTGGCTTTCGCCGGAATGGCTACCGTAAATGCAGGAACTGTAAATTCAAAAGTTAGCATAGCGACTGTTATGCAATTTCAAGACAGAACCCCTGTAAAAGCAGCAGATTTACCAGACGCAGTTAAAGAAGCATTGGCCGGTGAAGAATATTCAGAGTGGTCTATCAAAGAAGCGTTCGCTGTTGCTCCCGCTGAAGGTGTTCCCTTTTTCGAAATATCCCTTCAGAAAGGTGATGAAAACCGCGTAGTGAATTTGAATGAGGCAGGTGAGGTTGTCGATCTTCCGGTAGCAAGTCCGGCTATTCCGACTCAGGAACCCGTTCCATCTGAGCCAACTCCATCTGAGCCGACTCCAAGTGAGCCAACGCCAAGTGAGCCAGTTCCATCTGAGCCAACGCCGAGTGAGCCAACAGAACCAGCTCCAAGCGAGCCAACTCCGACTGAAATACCTTCATAAGGTCACATTTACCCCTAAGTAATATTCATATCGACGGCAAGGGCCAATCATCAGCAAGATGATTGGCCCTTTGTCTTTTGGTTGATATTTCCGAATCCTTTCTTTTAATTCTGTTAAGGCTATGTTTCTGATGAAACAGATTTCAACCCCACTCACACCGCAGGTTTACCCTACGGCGGTGCGGTTTCAGTGCGGTTCAACCCGGGTTCATGTGCGGTTCTATCGCCGTACAATTCGAACTGATTATTTGTTGAACACGACTCGGTTTATTCGATGGGTCAACTCTTGCGCTGGTCGGAATGTCGGAATGATTTATCGAGCCATTTCTGTATCACAGCAGTTGCTGGCTCGCAAAACATTTTTTCCTTAACAGAAAGTAAAAA
>DAIRDA010000125.1:5328-6469 GCA_036796375.1 Albibacterium sp. | reverse complement strand
ATATCGAAAAATAACCATATTTCATACGGGCCTTATTCACTGCAACCCCAGAGTATACGCTAATAGCAAATGCAGAAATCGATGTTAAAAGCACCATCATGCTACTGAAAGAGTCGAGTACAAATGTAATCCCAAAAGGTGCTGGCCAATTGCCAGCCTGAAAAGTGATGATACCCCTGTTCCACGATTCGATGGAAAAATAGACCGCGACCAACAGAATCACAAAATTCGAAACCACGCTGATATACCGGTGAACTCGCGCTCTCCTCCAAAGTGCAAGCAAAAGAATAGCTGTAAACAGGTGTAACAGCAGAGGAAGGATTATCAGATTGTTCATATGTCAGTATCGTGCGTATTGAGGTCGTCCAAATTATCAGAACCCGTTAAAAGGAACACTCTTTTCAATAACACAATAGCAAATGACTGCAAGCCAAAGCTTATAACTATCGCAGTAAGGATAAGCGCCTGAGGAATCGGGTCGGCATACACCTCCTGAAAAATATTCGAGTCAGGCGGGATAACAGGCGGCTTCCCCTTTGTCAGATCGCCAAGCAGGAATATCAACAGATTTGCTCCATTCCCCAAAAGAAGTAAACCGATAAGAAGCTTTACCATACTCCTGCGAAGCATCAGGTATATTCCTGAACCATATAGTAATCCAATAAGGATAATGACTAGTAGTTCCATATATTCTATACATTTTCCGAGATGGTAAAAAGAATCGTGAGTGTTACCCCAATTACCACCAGATAAACTCCAATGTCAAAAAACAGCGCCGTTCCTACAGAACCCACTACCGGGAAAGGTTGCTCAAACCATAAAACCTTAAGAAAAGGCTCTCCAATCAATACGGGAGCGAGCCCGCTGATCAACGCAATACCAAGTCCAACCGGGATATAAAAAAACGGGGGATATTTCAGCAGAACTTTCGTCTTGTCCAGACCGTGGGCCAGGAGGTATACTACGAACGCAATGGAAGCAATCAGCCCCCCAACAAAGCCCCCGCCAGGCACATAGTGCCCACGCAGCAAGATAAAAACAGAGAAAAGTAATAATAGAGGAAGCAGATACTTTGCTGCTGATTTCAATAAAAAAACATTCATATCTATTCTACTTCTGACGAGTTAATTTTTAACATACT
>DAIRDA010000125.1:0-5228 GCA_036796375.1 Albibacterium sp. | reverse complement strand
GCAATAACGGCAAGCAGCCTCGAGTCTGAAAATAGAATAATCAAGACTGAGGAAAACATGATGACAAAAATAATCGCTTCATACACACTTACCGTGGTCAGACTATTCGGCAAGGCAAGAACCTCTACGTTCCGTATCATATAATAAGCCAGCAGACAAACCGAAAAGAAAACGATTTTCGTTATATACGATCGCAGAAAACCATTATGCATATAGGATGTATAGGATACGGCCACCCTTTTCAACAGCGCAGCCGTCTGGTTGAATAGCTGGTGCGGCGAGAGGAACTCTGCGCGGGCTATTCTGCTAAGGCGTACTTCTGACGGCTTCAGTACCAGAAACAGTGCAACACCAACGATCACGGTAAGCATACTGGCAATAAAAACTTCATTAAAGCCGTGCCACAATGAAAGAGACACCGGCGACTTTACATCAGCGATTGCAGCCACAGCTGCTTCCGCCAAGCCATTGGCAAAAGCAGGAGAAATCCCTACAATTACCCCCCCAGCCCCTAATATCAGCGGTGCAAGCCACAGAGCCGTTCCGGGCTTCCTTACTTCCAACGACCCGTCGAGCGTACCTGTAAAAGGCCTGATACCTGCCAGGTATCCCGAATAAGATAAGAGAATATTAGAAACCACCGCGAGCATGGTCAACCCCCACATGCCCCACTCATGATGCCATGTCGCTTCATAAATCAATTCTTTCCCAACGAACCCGAACGTCAGCGGTATCCCGGCACTCGAGAGAGCAGCCAGCAAGCCTGCAACAGCAAGCGTGGGCATAACCTTGCGTAGTCCGCTCAGGTAGCGTATATCACGGGTTCCTGTGCTCAAATCGATTGTTCCCGTGGTCAGAAACAGACCAGCTTTATAAAAGGCATGAACCCCGATGAACACCATGGCCGCCAAATAAGCAGATTCGGTCCCTAATCCTAACAAAAACATCAGCATTCCTAAAGCGGAAATGGTTGAATAGGCCAGGATCCCCTTTAAGTCGAGCCTGAAAATTGAATGAAACGCACTATATATCATTGTAAACCCACCCACTATAATAAGCGTATTATTCCAGAAGGCATGATCTCCTAATACGGGTGAAAAGCGTGCAATCAAATATATTCCAGCTTTAACCATGGTTGCAGAATGCAGGTAGGCTGACACCGGTGTAGGGGCCTTCATCGCTCCAGGCAGCCAAAAATGGAAGGGAAACTGGGCTGATTTGCTAAAGGCGCCAAGAAAAACAGCAAATAGAATTAAGGCGTATAATGAATGTTCCTTTATTGAACCCGCTGAGGAAGCCATCTCTTGTATGGAAAAAGTTCCCGTGATGCTCCCCAGTAAGATCAGGCCAGCCATTAAAAAGAAACCGCCGCCGCCCGTAATTGCCCAGGCCAGCAACGAGCTCCTTCGCGAAGCCTGACTCTGGTTATTGAAGCCAATTAAGAAGAAGGAACTAATCGCCGTCAATTCCCAGAATACGAACAGAAGCAATGCGTTATCTGAGAGCACAAGTCCCAGCATTGAACCCATGAACAGGCATAAAAAGCTATAAAAACGATTAATATAGCGGTGCCCATTCATATACGCGTCCGAGTAAAAGAATATCAGCGTGCCAATACCTGTTATTAACAAAGAAAAAAGCAGTGATAGTCCGTCGAGCCGAAAGTCCAGATTAACGCCTAATGATGGAATCCAAGAAGTCGAGGAGTTATAAGTTTCCCCTCCAGCTACTCCGGGGACATAACTAAGAAAGAAAAGAAAAAGACCTGCCGGAAGAGCTGATGCAAATATCGGCAACTTACTTTTTAGAAGTCTACCGAAGCCAAGTAGTACAAATGCAATCACGAAACCGGAAAGAATTGCTATCAGCATAGAATCATACGCGTTTTAGGAGTTTCACAAATATAATATTCTGAGCGTATAACACGGTATTGAATCCACAATACAAACATAATACTGACATTAATTGCCGCAAGCAAGTAAAATCTGGAAGTCTCATATATTTAGAGCCATTGTTATGATTATACATAAATCAGGTTATATTTGTCGTATTATGAGTAAAACCGACGACATTTTAAAGAAAGTAGTTTCACATGCCAAAGAATATGGCTTTGTATTCCCTTCAAGCGAAATCTATGACGGACTAAGCGCTGTCTATGATTACGGTCAGCTTGGAGCTGAGTTAAAAAACAACATTAAAACCTATTGGTGGAAATCCATGGTGCAGTTGAATGAAAATATAGTTGGGATCGATTCCGCTATCTTCATGCACCCGAAAATATGGAAAGCTTCCGGCCATGTCGACGGTTTCAACGATCCTATGATTGACAACAAGGACTCGAATAAACGCTACCGGGCTGATCAGCTAATCGAGGACAAAATAACCCGCTACGAAAAAGACGGAAAGACAGAAAAAGCTGCGCAACTTCAGCGCGAACTTGATGACGCCATAACGCACGATAACCTGGCCGCTTTAAAGAATATCATTGAAGACCACGGCATCGTTTGCCCCGTTTCGGGAACCAAAAACTGGACTGATGTTCGTCAGTTCAACCTGATGTTTTCTACGCAAATGGGAGCTATGGCCGAGGGCTCCGATCAGGTTTACCTTCGTCCGGAAACTGCTCAAGGCATATTTGTCAACTTCCTGAATGTCCAAAAAAGTGGAAGAATGAAAATTCCATTCGGAATAGCTCAGATTGGAAAGGCTTTTCGAAACGAAGTAATCGCACGGCAATTTATCATGCGAATGAGAGAGTTTGAACAGATGGAGCTACAGTTCTTCGTTCGGCCAGGTACAGAAATGGAATGGTACGAAAAATGGAAGGCCGCGCGGTTAAAATGGCACCTTGCCATCGGCTCTGACCCTCTGAAGTATCGTTATCACGACCACGTAAAACCTGCACATTATGCCAATGCGGCAGTAGATATCGAATTCGATTTCCCATTTGGATTTAAAGAAGTTGAAGGTATCCATTCAAGAACCGATTTTGACTTAAAGCAGCATCAGGAATTCTCTGGCAAGAAAATGCAGTTTTTCGACCCGGAAATTAACCAAAATTATATCCCCTATGTAATCGAAACTTCTATAGGGCTCGATCGAATGTTCCTGACTGTCTTATGCAATGCCATCGAGGAACAAGACTTAAGTACTGATGAAAAGCAAGACAGCCGTACCGTTCTCCATCTGCATCCCGCCCTGGCACCAGTAAAGGCAGCCATTTTGCCCCTTACCAAGAAAGACGGTCTACCGGAAAAAGCCCGTTTAATTATGGATGAGCTGAAACTGGATTATAATATACAGTACGACGAAAAAGATTCTATCGGAAAGCGCTACCGCAGACAAGACGCCATCGGCACACCTGTGTGTATTACAGTCGACCACCAGAGTCTGGAAGACAATACGGTTACCCTCCGTCACCGCGATAGTATGGAACAGGAGCGAGTATCGGTTGCGGAATTAGGAAGCATTTTACATACCCTTTCCGGCTGGTCGAACCTACTCAAGCAACTGGCTCCATAGCCGCTTGCATTTCATAATCAAATCAATAAAAAAACCCGGTAACCCGGGTTTTTTTATTGACTATCGGAATAATTTGAAATTATTCCAGAACTCTCTTTATCAGCTTCGTTCGTCCATCAATGGTATGGTTGAATTCTAAACCCAACAGCGCCGCCATCACCGGATAAAGGTGAACATTATCAAATGACTTTAACTTCTTCCCTCTCCTGATCTGCGGCCCCCAGGCGATGAACGTAGCCATCATCTCTTTTGCTGCCTTAGCATCGTACCCGTGATAACCCGGAATAGGGCGCCGGTCCGAAAACTGAAACACATAGGGCGCCTCAGCGATCATGACAATGTCGCCAATCCGGTCGTACCGGTCATCGCCAGCCGAATAATGCAAATGCCTTGGTAGTTTCGACTTCAAATAGACCTTATATCTTGGGTCGGCCCCTTTTAAAGCACGATACGCTGCTTTTGTAGCCGACTTATCCTTTGCGTACAGGTTAACAAGTGAACCAGAGCTCACCACCCGAAAGTCAGCGGTATCAACAGCTGCCGGCAATTTGATGGGCTCGTCCTGGTTTACCTGAAGCATCCCATGGTCTGAAACGAAAATGAAGTTCACGGGCAAATTTAATTTTGAGACTTCCCGATCCAGCACCCCAATCACGGAATCGACAAAATGCACACTTCTCCTTACTTCGTCCGACTCAGGCCCATAAGAATGTCCAGCGTGATCTACTTCCGGCAAATAGAATGTGATCAGATGAGGCCTTTCCGCTTCTGGCAGCTCCAACCAGTCGATCACTGTACGGATGCGTGTGTCAATCGGTATTTTCTCATTGTACAGGTAATAATAACTGGGACGTACACCTTGAATAGGCGCCTCCGAGCCTACCCAGTAAAAGCTTGCACTTAGCATTCCCTGTTGTTCTGCCAACGTCCAGATCGGAACACCCCCGTACCAGGCCGCATTCTCCACCGCACTTCTGCGACCAAGCGAATACACCTCATCAATCTTCTTGTCATAAAAACTATTGCCGACCAGACCGTGTGTAGCAGGACGCATACCCGTAACAATGCTATAATGATTTGGGAATGTCAATGACGGGAACGACGGAGCCATCTGGCTCGCGTAAACTCCTTGCTCACGCAATCGTTTCAGATTATGCGAGTCAAACTTGTCGGCATAATCGTAACGGAAACCATCTGCAGAAATCAATATCAGATATGGTTTATCTTGCTGACTTACCTCATTGGCCCGACCAGGTTCGAAGCGTTGAACGGTATCTGCCTGAGCGAAGGTCTGAGAAAACGATAATGTTAAGAACTTGATAACAAGGACGGTGCAAAAAACGCATTTTTTCATGCGCAAAGATACATTTATCGCGGCAAAACATTCGTACCCAAATTCTGTTCTCATTCAAGTAAACAGCCCATGGATCAGAAAAAATATAGCATAAAGAAAAAAGACTCGCCCATCATAGCCCTCGCCTTACACGACGGGCACTTCTTACCCGAGCGCCTTCTTCCTTATATGAAATTGAATCATCAGGAGCGATTTCGGGAAGAAGACCCCTATACAGGATACATGGCGGATCTTCCCGTTAATCAGGTGATCGTTCATAGCTCGCGGTTCTTAGTCGACCTTAACCGGCTCGAGGGCAAAGCAATCTATAAAAATCCCGAGGATGCCTGGGGACTAACCGTTTGGGACGAAT
>DAIRDA010000124.1:1177-6487 GCA_036796375.1 Albibacterium sp. | reverse complement strand
GCGGCATCCTGAATGTCGGGGCGGTTGGTATTTCCGGTGCGGTCGGCCGTCACCCGGGTGGCAATTTTATGTGCCTGCAGCAAGCCGCTGTAAGGAACCATAAACTCTTTAATGCGGTCTTTCCCTTCTGCGTCCAGCCAGGCATCGCGCGCATCGGGCGGGATGATCAGCGGCATGCGCTTCTTTTCATTGTGCACTTCGGCCAGCAAGTCGTTCGCCTTCGTGGTTAGCACCGAGAAGGTATTAATAATCTCGCCCGTTTCCTGGTTCGTCCAGGGCGCCACCACAATCCCGATCGAAAAAATCCGTTTCTCAGGCAGAAAAATGAAGTAGTTTTCCGTGTCCTTCTGCCCTTTTACTTTATGCGGTTCGTAGAAACCATCCACCCAGAGCAGCCCCCGATGTTTGCCGATATAACTCTTGTAAGATGCTTTCTCAAAAATACTTTCCGATTCCGCATTGCAGGTATTAGCATATTTCTTCGCCTCCTCCTCCGTTTTCACCCAAAAGGGCAAAAGCTTCCATTGTGCCGCCTCCACGGTCCGGAAGTTCTCTTTGGTTGTCACAGGAAGAAAAGGCCGGGTAAAACTCGAAACATGAAAGAACTGGTCGCCGTCGTAATTAACCGTATACTGAGGAAGCTCTTCCATCAGTTTCGCTTTGCTGGGGGTTGAAGCATGGTAGCACATACCCGAATATACTAAATTTTCGTTTGCGACTTTATCTCGATGTATTTTTCCTCAATTGCCATAAACAACATCACCAAAAATTCCGAAGGCCATTTGGGCGTCTTGCCCAAAGCCCGCCAGCCCGTCTTGCTATCGCGCACAAACGTATGGTAATGGTTGTATTTGTCCTGCACCAGCAACAGCGGCGTTCCGCCATAACCCGGGCTCAAATCCAAACTAAACCGAATCTTCTTCAACACACTTTTATACTCAAATTCCAGTAAGCCGTCTACATTTCTCATACTAACAAAATTAGTAAAGAATTTAATATTTACTAATATTAGTCGTTTATTTTTTACTCCGGAAGTCTGTGAACTTCTCCACCTCCATCGCTAACATGGGTCTAGACTGTCTCATCAGGTAATAAATTTGATCGGAATTGATTATCTTTCCTTAAAAAAAGCTCCCATGTTCCTCCGAAGTATCCGAACAGACAATGCCCCTACTACCATCCTTATCCGGCTCATGGTCGGCACGGTATTTCTCTCTGAAGGCATCCAAAAATTTCTCTTTCCCGCAATCCGCGGCGCCGGTCGCTTCGAGAAAATCGGACTACCATCGCCCGAAACGCTCGGTCCGCTGGTCGGCGGTTTCGAAATCCTCTGCGGCACGCTGATCCTTCTTGGTTTTCTAACGCGATGGGCCAGCGTTCCTCTTATCGTCATCATGGTCGTTGCCATGGCGACAACCAAAGCCGGGATTTTTATCAATGAAGGATTCTGGGAAATGATGCACGCTGCACGAACCGACTCCGCCATGTTTCTCGGAAGCCTGTTTCTTTTCATCAACGGCGGCGGTCGCTGGTCGGCCGACCGGCAAATCAGCGGTAGCGTCAGGAAGTATTCCTAATAAAATCAAACCCACCCTAAAGCAACGAATTATGTACATACCCATCCATCTGAAGAAGCCAGGCGAAGCAAACAATTCCCCGCGTATAGTTCTTGCCGGCGATATCGGCGGAACCAAAAGCAACCTCGCCCTGTTCGAATTCCGAGACGATCAATATGAGATCCGGAAAGAGCTGCGCCTGAAAACCAAAGATTTTAACGATATCAACAGCATGCTCGCCTCTGTCCTGGAAGATGAGGATCAGCCCGATGCCATTTCGCTTGGGGTTGCCGGACCGGTTATCAATGGGAAAGTCAACATTACCAACCTCTCATGGGGAATGGCAGCAGCCGATATATCCTCCGCTCACGGGGGAATCCCGGCCTACCTGATCAACGACCTGGAAGCCACCTCATACGGACTCGCCCTCCTGGAAGAAAAGGATGTGCAAATCCTACACGAATCGGCCGTTCCGGTAGCCGGGAATATCGGACTCATCGCGCCGGGAACCGGACTGGGCGAAGCCGGATTGTATTTCGACGGTGAGGCCTATCACCCTTTTGCCACTGAAGGCGGCCACAGCAGCTTTGCGCCACGAACAGCGTTGGATGTCGAACTCTTTTATTTCCTGAGTAAACAATTCGGGCACGTAAGCTGGGAACGCGTAGTCAGCGGCCGGGGAATCGAAAATATCTTCCACTTCCTTCGCGACGAAAAGAAAAGGCAAGTCCCTGAATTTCTACAGAAAGCTGCAGCCGCGGGCGATTTCGCCAAAGAAATCACTGCAAATGCCGGTTCCTGCCAAGTCTGCCGGGAAACGCTCGATCTCTTCTTACGCTACTTGTCCATCGAACTCAGTCACATCGCTCTCAAGTTCAAGGCCACCAGCGGCGTCTTTATCGGAGGAGGAATCATTCCTAATATTATTGATCAGGTTGATGTCGATGTCTTTCTGGAAAACTTTCGCGACTGCGGACGCATGCGCAGCTTGCTGGAAGATGTTCCTGTAAAAGTCATTCTCAACGAGCGAACAGCCCTGCTGGGTGCTGCGTACTATGGTGCTTATCAATCGAAATAGTTTTATAGGTGTTGTCGTATTCTTTAATTTATAAGTGTTGTCGTATTCTTTAATTTGTCTTCGTTAGCAATTATGCAGTTTTGACGAAGCGCTTCCTTTACGACAGTATCAGTTCCAGACGTTCTCCACCCTCCGAATCCGAAAAATACGCGGGGCCGGCGGACCATCAAACGCGCACTTCAAGCAGAAAAGCCCTCAACTATGAAATTAATGCCCAGGGCATCGTCCATTCAGATTGACCGTAAAAAAGAGGAAACAAAAGCAGCTTCCTAACGTTCATTCTTACATACAAAAACCTTAAATAAACAACCAAACCCATGGATCGTCAACCCAACGAATCGCCTGTTCACAAGCCCACCGTCGTGGAAGCCACCGTTACCAGAAAAACACTCTATATCACCATTCTGGTCGCCATTATCCTCCTGGTCGCCCTCTGGGCCTGGAAGGCCATTGAAACCAATAAGATTCGCAAGAATGCCGAAACGGAACAGAACAACCTGAAGACCGAGGCCGAAGGCTACATCGTTCAAACGCACGAGCAGCATTTGCGACTGCTGGCCAAACCCTTCGTATGGGCGGTCCGCTCACAAATGCTCGAGGGAAACATGAGCCAGGTGAACCTTTATATGAACGAAATGGTGAAGGAAAAGAACTTTCAGCGCATATCGCTGGTCGACGCCCAAGGCAAAATCATATCGTCCACCAATAAAAAGGACGAAGGACAAGCCTTTGCAACCATTGGGAATGATGCCGACCTAAGCAATGATCAGACGAACGTGCAAGTGCTGCAAGACAGCGTTATTCATTTAACAAGTCCGGTCATGGGCTTCAATAACCGTCTCGGAACGCTGGTCATCAGCTACAACATCCCAAAAACCACCTTTAAAAATGATTCGACAGCGACGGTGAAGTAGTCGAAATATCGACGAAAACATTTATTTCGTCTATGAAAACTTCCCTGGCATCTACGAAATGATGTACTAGCAATAAAAATGTAAAACGGCCGCTGCGAATACAGCGGCCGTTTTTGTTGAATGGCAATCTATTCTAAATAACTTTGTTAGGTTTGTGGAGTCGGAGGGATTCGAACATCGTGCCGACACGGCCGGTTCGCTTTCCAGTTCAGATAATGCGCAGAAGCGATCGTGAAACCACCCAAAGGCACCATGACCGCCTCGACTGCTTCAAACAAGAAATGTCCGGAAGCGATCACAAAAAATCCAGCAAGTAAAACTAGCAGCGGCACTACCTTTTTATGTAGCGAATAACTTCCCGTGAGCGACCAAAAACCGATCACCGCAGAAAGGCAAATCATGGCCATTTCAACAGCCGGATTCGCCAGGAACTCCATACCAATAAGCGGTAAAACGGTTGCTACCAGCGGTAAAGCCGCGCAATGCACCGCGCAGGCAAGGGAAGCGACCATACCCAGTTGATCGAGTCGCCCCCGTCGAAGTAATGATTTCATAAAATACAATGTTTGTAATATGCTACAAAGTTGCAACTAATGATTGGATCACACAACAACAAAGTGAATTGAATACATTCAGCAGACTAATCCTTCACCGGCATATACAATTTCCGGATCAGCACCATCACCACCACTGTCAAAGGAGTCGACAATATCAAGCCCCAGCTTCCAGTTAAAGCGCCTAAAATCATTTGCGCCGAAATAATTAAAGCCGGCGGCATATTCACCATCCGCTGCTGAATCAGCGTGGTGATAAAATTACTCTCGACAAACTGGATCAGCATGTATAAACCGATGATCCATAGGGCCGTTTCGGGCGACTCCATAAAGCCCACCAGCACCGCAGGAATCAAAGCCAGGATAGGTCCGAAGTTCGGAATAAAGCTCAGCAGCCCTGCCAGCAAGGCCAGCACCAACCACAACGGCACACCCAAAATCGCCAGCCCCACTGCCGAAAACACAAACACCACCGACATCGACATCAAAGTCCCCTTCAACCAGTTTCGCAGCTGCTCCCCCAATTCCCGGAAAATATCCTTCGTCTTCTCCTGCCCTTTCGCCGGAATCAAGTCCACAAAACCATTTATATACGTACCCGGAGCCACCGTAAGGAAAATACCGATAAACAGCACTACGTACAGATCCCCAAACACCCCGAAGGTCGACCTGAAAAATCCACCCGCAAAACCCTGCAAATCTTTCACCGACTGCTCCGACGCCACCCGATCCAGAATCCGGTCGCCCACAGGCGTCCCTTCCAACCGATCCCTCACACTTTCGATCGTACGCGGAAGTATATCCACCAACTCCACCACCTGCTTCTGAATCTGCGCGCCGATCAACCAAAAAAATCCAGCCACCAATGCCAGGCTGCTTATAATCGCCAGTGCCACACAAAGCTTCTCGTGCCAACCCGTCAAACGCTGAATCATGCCCGTCCACCCCCTAAAAAACACCGCAATCAAAATCCCCGCGAAAATCAGCAGAAACACATTGAACGTAGACTCCAGCAATAGCAGCATCACCGCCGTAAAAGCAACGATCCCCGTCGTCACCCAAACCTTCTTAGTAAAACTATAGCCTGTCTTTTTATCCTTATGCTCTTTATTAGGTTGATGTTCGTTTAAAGGTTGATGTTCGCTCATAAAATCAAATCGTATTTTGTTCAATCCACTAACACAGCAAGCTCCCAATTGTTAGGTCAC
>DAIRDA010000124.1:0-1077 GCA_036796375.1 Albibacterium sp. | reverse complement strand
ATTTTCCGTTTAATATTACGCCGATGCGTATTGATCGTCTCTTCCGAAACCGATAGCTTCTGACTCGTTTCCACAGGCTTTTCACCCGAAACAATATGAGGCATAATCTCCCGCTCACGGCGGGTCAGCGAAGCAAAGCGCGAATAATTCTCTCTTAACAACAGATTCTCATCCATCAGCCGCGCCGCCTTTTCCGCCAGGTGATGGTTCGGATCCAGCAGCAAGGCAAAGGTAAGCGTCAGCACAGCCGAGTCATCCTCATCGTAAATAAAAGGCCGTGTAGCACTCAGATGCCACTCAAATTCCCGCCCCTTCCCCGTAGCCACCTGCTGAAAAAACGAAAACCATTGCGGCGGCCCCGGCAAAGAAAGCGTCTCCAAAAATTTCGGAATGTAGAAATTCACATCACTCTGATTAAAGAAGCGCGCATGATAGTCCGGGCCCATTTCGCGAAGTTCCGCTTGCGTCAAACCCAATTGCCGCAATCCAACCCTCGACATATAAACCACTGAAAAGTCACGCAAATCGTGAATAATGTAAACAGGAAGCTCCTCGGCAACCGCCTCCAGGGCAGCAATTTTCCGATCAGCCGCCTCCCGCACAGCTTCGCTGCACGGAAAATCCGCAGGTAATAAAGAAGTCATAGGCGTATAGGTTAATTTGGTTGCTTTAAGATAGAAAAAAATACTCGAAAGAGAGTATTTTTTTCGTTTAACACCAAGAATCAAGAACTTACAGCTCACTGTAACGCCTTAATCGTTAGAGCAACTGAATGCCTTTAGGACGAAAATCGTAAAACAAAAAGTCGACAATAAAAAAATGGCTGATATAAATATCAGCCACAAAGATTATTCGATCCTCTAATATGAGAAATCTAATCTACATCTTCTTCAGATTACTTTATACATACGGATGGCGGCTTTCATTTGTTCAGCGGGATCGTAGGCAGCGTCAAACGTACTTCTAAGCCTATCTAGACCTTTCTGAAGCTCATTGACTTTATCCCCGATATCTGGGTCAGTCTTATACTTCGAAATTAGGGTCTCATAACTGTTTAAGTTTTCTTTTATCTGTAGT
>DAIRDA010000123.1:0-6584 GCA_036796375.1 Albibacterium sp. | reverse complement strand
TTTCGTGTATACTTGGTGCTGGCATTGGAGGCATCTTCGCGATACGGCAAGCCTCGTCTCTGCACTTCATCAGCCACTTCCCGTCCGCAAAAAGCTAGAAGAGGACGGACGATACGCGCTCTTTTTGGTGCAATACCGCTCAATCCGCTGATACCTGTACCCCGCAGCATATTCAAAAAGATGGTTTCTACCGAGTCGGTCTGATGATGTGCCACAGCAATATACTGATACCCCCCAGCGGCACGAATCTCTTCCAGCCAGGCGTAGCGCAATTCGCGGGCAGCCATTTGAATGGAGATGCGGTGTTCTTTCGCATATTTCGCTGTTTCAAACCGGATGGAATGGAAAGCTGCCTTGTGCGTTGATGCCAGTGCCTCCACAAAGGCTTCATCGGCATCGGACTCCGCCCCCCGTAATTGGAAATTACAATGGGCAATCGCGAACCGATAGCCCAGTTCTGCAGTAAGCTGCGTCAACAAAACAGAATCTTTGCCTCCGCTGACTGCCAGGAGCAGCCTGTCGTCCGGATAAAACAACTCGTTTTCGGCAATAAACCGCTTCAGGCGTTCGCTAAAATGCATAATCAAAGTTATGGATTTTATCTTTGGCAGCACATTTGCCGAAGGTAAATGACATTTTTATTTAATTCAACCATTGGTGAAGGCAAAAGCGTATTTTTGGGCAGTGAAGAAAATTGGCCTATTACTGTTTGTTTTTTTGTTTCCTTTGGGCTTGCTTGCCCAGCAAACCATAACGGTGGTTTCAAACATTAAGGTAACGTACGACAAAGACCGCGGCACATACCGTTGGTACAGGCCCGTTTTTGCACATGAGGGGAGCACCCTCGCTGCCGACAGCGCAGATTTTAATGATGGCGACAATTTCTTTGATGCCTATGGGCATGTGGTGATTACCCAACCCAACGGGACGGTGGTATATGCCGACAAACTTCACTATACGGAAAGTACCCGGCAGGCCTTGCTTACCGGAAACGTACGGCTGGTGGACCGGGGCGCTACGCTGACAACCAACTACCTGACCTACAACATGAAGTCGCGCATCGGCACCTACCACGGTGGGGGAACCATTGTCAACGGTACCGATACACTCGACAGCAAAAATGGCTATTATTTTGAAAACAGCCAGGATGCTTACTTCAGGCATGATGTGGTGGTTCGTACGCCCGATGTGGTAATCAAAACCGACACCATGCGCTACAATTCCAATTCCAAAATGACCTACTTTTATGGTCCTACCAATATCGTTGGTGATAATGGAACACTCTATACCGAAAACGGCGACTATAATACGGCGACCGACCGGGCGCGTTTTGGGAAAAACAACCTCTATACGGAAGGAAGTAAATTTCTCAGAGGCGATAGCTTGTATTATGACGGGGTGTCGGGAAACGGGCGGGCGGTTAAGAACGTCGTTTTTATCGATACTGCCCAGAAAATTCTGATGCGGGGACAGTTAGGCACCCATCATAAGGCTTCGCAGTCGACCGTGGTTACGCAGAACGCCTATATTGTATTGGCCACCAAAGATTCGGCAGCGCGCGATTCGCTACCGGCCGATTCGCTCGGGGCTCCCCCCGATGCAAGCGAATCGAAAATGGATTCAACCTATATGACGGCCGATACTCTTTTTTCACAGGTTATTCCCTTACGTGACTATCAATATGCTCAGTTTAAACTGGGCAGCGAAACAGACGAACTGGAGGAAGAAGAAGAGCCGGAGATGCCGGCGCAATCCACGGTTACCCGGGGCCAGCCGGCCGATTCGACGATTTCGAGGACTTTGCTGCCCGATTCGACCGAAGCACCCCCCGCTGGTGCGCTGCCCGATTCGCTAAAAACACCTGACGCTTTGAAAACGCCCGATTCGCTTGGCAACGATTCGCTGAAAACGATCAGCAAGAAGGAACTTCGCCGGAAAGAGCGACTCAGGAAACGGGAAGCCAAGCGCCTGGAAAAAGAAGCGAAACAGGCAAAAAAGGAGGAAGAGCGGAAACAGGAGGCACTGGAAGAGAAGCTGGAGGAAGAGCGCGAACGGATAGAAAAGGGCTTGCCCGCGGATTCGGCGCGAACACCGACGGATAGCCTCGGCACCGTCGACTCGCTGATGGTCGACAGCCTGTCTGCTCCGCCGGCCCTATCAGCCGACTCGACACTAAGCACAGCCGATAGCCTGGTAAAAGCGGCTACGCATGCGGCTATGCAGGCACAAACCGATTCGGTGAGCAATATAAAGGGAGAGACACGCATTGTGAAAGCCTACCGGAACGTCCGGATTTTCAAGTCAAACCTGCAGATGGTTGCCGACTCGGCGTATTACGGATATGCCGACTCCGTGATACGAACTTTTGGACGCCCCATTATCTGGTCGCAAGGATCGCAGCTCTCGGCCGACACGGTTTACCTGATCCTGAAAAACCAGAAGATTGAAAATGTTCTCTTTGAAAAAAATGCCTTTATCGTGAATACGGAGCTTGACTCCGTGAATTTTAATCAGGTGAAAGGGAGGAAGATTACGGGTTATTTCAGGGATAACGAGCTCGATCGGGTTTATGTGGACGGCAATGCGGAAAGTATCTATTATACGATTGATAACAACGAGCATACGGGCATGCTGAGAAGTATCAGCAGCCGGATAAAGATCAAGTTTGAGGATAACAAAATGACGGATATCATTTCCATCCGAAAGCCGGAAAATACGTATTACCCTATTGGCAAGGTTCCGCAGGGCACCGAAATATTAGAAGGCTTTATCTGGCGGCCGGAGTATCGGCCAAAATCAAAGGAGGAAATTATTTCCGGCACGGCTCCGCAACGCACCACTCCTCCTCCTCCTCCTCCGGAAACGCCGCCGGCAAGTTTGCCCGCAACACCCTCCGAAGACACAGAAGATAGCCGGCCGGCAATACCCTCAGCAAACCAGCCTGCAGCTGCTCCTGAAAAGCCGCTCGAGACCGACAGGAACGAGGAAGCCGGCGAGCCTATTCCCGATCGGCCGGCCGATCCAACAGAAAAGTGAGAAGTTTCTGTACTGCAATAGCGCGGTGACTGATCCTGTTTTTTTCCGAAGCATCCAGCTCGGCGAAGGTTTTGTCATAGCCCTGCGGGATAAACAGCGGGTCGTAGCCAAAGCCGCCCTCACCGGAAGGCTCGTGGCCAATATATCCTTCAATGCGCCCCTCGAAGAAGTATTCTTTCCCTTCCAGGATTAGTGAAATAACGGTTATAAAACATGCCCGGCGATTTTGCTGATCTTTCAGATTAGCGAGCAGCAATGACATGTTCGCCTTCATATCCCGTGAACCGGAATAGCGGGCGGAGTAGACGCCGGGCTCGTTGTTCAGCGACGCTACCATCAGGCCGGAATCGTCCGCGAAGCAGTCCATCCCATAATTCTCTCGTATAAAGCGGCTTTTCTGACTTGCATTATCATGAAAAGTGGCGCCGGTTTCCGGGATATCGCTTGTGCAGCCAATATCACTCAGGCTTCTGATGATGAACTTCTTGTTGAGGATCGCACGTACCTCATCCAGTTTGTGTGCGTTGTTGGTGGCAAAAACAATATCTTTCATCAAGGGCTAATTAATTTAATGGCATCCCAAAACATTCGCTTCTTCAGCTTGTCGGTCAACATTTCCTCGAAGCTATGGCTTTTTAGAAAACGCACAGCATCCTGCTCTTTCCAAATATGATCGGCGAAGGTTTCCAATCCGGCTTCAACAGGCTCTGCGCCGAGGAAAATGCAAAAGCGGGGTTTAAACTTCTGGCGTATTCGCTCAAAGAAAACAGGCGCTTCAAGCTGAGAGACATTTATTACCGCCACATCGTTCAGGTCAAGTTTGAGGGCCTGCAGTGTTTTCAGGAAAGCCAGCTCCGCTTCATCCGAAAAGAAATCGAAAGCGCTGTTGGATACCACAAAGAGTATATTTTTGCCATTCTCGCCATAGCAGGCGATTTCGGCCGGTGGTTTCGTCGGAGCCATGACCTCGGGTTGGTGCATCGCCGGCTGATCCATACCGACATCGAAAAGGGTTTCCGTCAGAAAATACTGAAGGGCCTGCGGATGGGAGGTGTTGAGAAGGCTCATGCTTCAAAGGTAAAGAAAGCCCGGATCATTCCTCAAATGTTATGTTAAAAATCGTTAAAAGAAACCTCCATCTGCTATAATTCGCTAACTTAGCGCAATATATTGCAATAATTTAATCCATTGAAACGTAGAGGAAATACGGGAAACTATCTGACTG
The DNA here is from genome assembly GCA_036796375.1 of Albibacterium sp. Classification (GTDB taxonomy): domain Bacteria; phylum Bacteroidota; class Bacteroidia; order Sphingobacteriales; family Sphingobacteriaceae; genus Albibacterium. The sequence continues at coordinate 2,323 of DAIRDA010000123.1, read as the reverse complement.
CTCTTTTACTTGTTGCGCTTTTTATTGCCGCCTGCTCATCGGGAGAACGTAACCAGGCGGTTGCAAGAGCCTATGATACCTATCTGTATCCGGAAGATCTGGAAAACCTTGTGAACGAAGGCAGTTCGGCCATCGATAGCCAGAATCTGGTAAATGCATACATCGATCAGTGGCACCGGCAGCAGGTTTTACTGCATCGCGCGCAGGAAAATGTGAAGTTGGACCTTGCGCAGATCAATAAGCAGATCGAGGAGTACCGAAATTCGCTCGTTATTTACGAGCTCGAGCAGGCGATTATCCGGGAGAAGCTGGATACGGTTGTTTCCGAAGAGGAAATCAGTCAGTATTATACAGAGAATGAGGCTATCTTTCTTTTGAAAAGGCCAATTTTCAAGGCCTCGTATCTGGAACTGGAGACGGATGCCCCTGACAGGGCAAACCTGCGAAAATGGTTACTGTCTGATGATTCGGACGACCGAAAGCTTCTTCAGTCTTATGCGGAACAGCACTCGGCAAGCTTTTCCTTGTCAGACACCTCCTGGTATTATATAGAAGAACTGGCTAAAAAAATACCAATTGCGCAGATAGATGAAAACAATTATCGAAATTACGGCCAAATATTTAATATAACTGAGAATAATAAAATATATCTGATAATTTTGCACGATTCAAAGTTTAAAGACAGCCGCTCACCTTTGTCTATTGAGCGGGACAATATCCGGAATCTGATTATTAACCGGCGAAAAATTTTGCTGATTAACAAAGAAGAGCAGGAATTAATCAACGAAGCACGAAACCAAAATAAAATAGAAGTTTACCATCAATGAAAAAGTATTTCAGTCTCATCATTATAGTTCTCCTGGGAGCAGCCCATGCTGCCAAGGGTCAGCAAATCGACAAAGTTGTTGCTGTCGTGGGTAACAACATTATCCTCAAATCGGAAGTAGAAGGACAGTATGCCCAATACCTGGCTCAGGGAAATCCAGCCGACAATTCAGCAAAATGCATGTTTTTGCATCAACTTCTGACGCAAAAACTGCTCGCCCAGCAAGCGGTAATCGATTCGATTGAAGTGACCGAAGATGAGCTTGACGACAACATCAATAACCGTTTGCGCTATATGTCGAACCAGGCCGGCGGGCAGGAAAATCTTGAGAAATTCCTGAACCGATCGTTGCTTCAATATAAAGAAGAGATGCGTCCGGCAATTCGCGAGATGTTGATTGCAAGCAAAATGCAGCGCAAAATTACCGAGAACGTGGGCATTACCCCCAATGAAGTGAAGACGTATTTTGAAGCGATTCCAGCCGATAGCCTGCCGAATTTCAATACCGAAGTTGAAGTGGGGGAGATTGTTTTTGAGCCCAAACTTACCGACGAGGAAAAAAAGCCTTTCTATGACCGGGCCGAGCAGCTTCGCCAGGACATCATCGCCGGGAAGGATTTCGGCACGATGGCCCGTCTTTACTCGCAAGACCCTGGTTCTGCAGCGGAAGGCGGAGAAATGCCCTTTGCTGACCGGGCTACCTTCGTGAAAGAGTTCTCGGGTGTGGCTTTCCGGTTGAAACCGGGTGAGATCTCCAAAGTTTTTGAAACGGAGTATGGCTATCACTTTTTACAGGTATTGGAGCGACGCGGAGAGCAGGTAAAAGTTCGTCATATCCTGATCAGCATTGTGCCTAACCAGAGCGCCCTGAGCCGGGCTGAGCGCTTAGCCGACAGTGTTTATAATGAAATTCAATCGGGCCGTCTCGATTTCTTCAACGCGGCTTCTATCTATTCGGACAGTAAGGCCACCAAGTTTAATGGAGGAATGATCCTGAATGCTCAGAACGTTCAAAGCCGCACGACCTACATTCCGGTCGACCAGCTGGACGCCGGTATATTTACAGCAATCGATACGCTGGAAGCAGGTGAATACTCCAAACCAAGCATTTTTACCGGACCCGACGGCAAACGTGGCTACCGTTTGGTATACCTGAAATCGAGAACAGCTCCGCACCAGGCAAATTTGGAACAGGACTTTGCAAAAATTAAGGAAGCGGCGCTATCAGATAAAATGGACCAAATTGTATCGAACTGGTTCGACGAACGTCGTAAAACCTCGTATATCCGTATTGACGAGGACTTCCAGACCTGTGGTATTCTTGATGTCTGGAAGGAGCGCGAGGATTAAGGAGTCTTATTTTTCGAAGAGCATCTCAACGAGGACATTCCATTTGAAGTCGTCGTTGAGTTCCCATACACGAATATAATAGAAATTCTGTACGCGGTTGTCTTTTATGACTTTGGCATCGCCGTAGGAATAAGCCAGTTCACCGCT
>DAIRDA010000122.1:0-6606 GCA_036796375.1 Albibacterium sp. | reverse complement strand
GATGAAATCCGCATCAAGGTTAAGAAAGTTGACCTTGCAAAACGACAAATAGATTTTACTTTAGTATCATAAAGTTTAGCTTTGTGCACAGGCTATTAAAATATGCAGGAAGTTAAACACTATCAGGAAATAATTAATAAGAGGCTGGAGGACCTCCATTTCCCTCCCGGACCTGAAACGCTCTATGAGCCCATACGCTATTTATTAGCCTTGGGAGGAAAGCGCATACGTCCTGCCCTCACTTTACTGGCCGCAGGCATGTTTGGGTGCAAGCCTGAACAATCGCTCCCTACGGCCTTGGCTATCGAGCTGTTCCATAATTTCAGCCTGATGCACGATGACATAATGGATAAAGCGCCGCTGCGCAGAGGCAAGCCGACCGTCCATGAAAAATGGAACACCAGTGCTGCGATCCTTTCGGGCGATTTTATGCTGATTGAATCGTATAAGTTTATCGCCAAAAATGATCCGGCCGACTTACCCGAAATTTTAGCACTTTTCAACAAAACTGCCGGCGAAGTTTGTATCGGTCAGCAGCTCGATATGGAGTATGAAAAAAGCGATTTGGTGGAAATTGACGATTACCTTGAGATGATCCGATTGAAAACTGCCGTTTTGCTGGGTGCCGCTCTTCGGTTAGGAGCCATCGTTGCCAAGGCCTCCGAGGAGAATGGGCAACTGCTCTACCAGTTCGGCGAAAACCTGGGCATAGCTTTCCAGCTTCAAGATGATTTTCTGGATGTATATGGCGATGCAAGCCTGTTCGGAAAACAAATTGGCGGCGACATCCTTGAGAACAAAAAGACCTACATGCTTCTGAAGGCACTGAAGATGGCCGACAGGGAGGATAAGAAAGAGCTGGAACAGTGGATAGCCAGCACAGATCACCCGGGGGAAGATAAAATTGCCGCGATTATACGAATATATAATAAACTCGATATCACGAGCCATCTCCAGCATGAAATGAACCGATACACCGAAAAAGCATTTTCTGCGCTTAACCTGATGGAGGTTTCAGAGGAATCAAAAGCACCTCTACGATCGTTGGCTCACTCCTTATTAGTGCGCACACAATAAGCTAATTTAGCTGCTGTCAGCCTGCCAGGTATTTTTTTAGCAGAGACCACAAAAAGATAGCATAACAGAAAGCCCGGATGATAAAATCACCCGGGCTTTCTATTTATATACAAGAATTTTTATTCGGCAGAAGCAGCTTCTTCAGCAGCAAATGGAATTACAGAAACGTAAGACTTGTTATCTGCTTTCTTTCTGAATACTACTTTACCATCAACCATCGCAAAAATAGTATGATCTTTTCCTAGACCAACGTTTTTATCAGGATGGTGTTTTGTTCCTCTTTGACGAACAATGATATTTCCGGCGATAGCGTTTTGACCTCCGAAAATTTTGATACCTAGACGCTTACTGTGGGACTCACGGCCGTTCTTCGAACTACCCGCACCTTTCTTATGTGCCATGTTTTATTTCTTTTTGGTAATACTTACCTGGTTACAAAATCAATTATAATGAGATACCTGTAATTTGGATCTTAGAGAACTGCTGACGGTGACCGTTTTTCTTCTTATAACCCTTACGGCGTTTTTTCTTGAAAACGATAATTTTATCTCCTTTTAAATGTGACAAAATTTTAGCTGAAACCTTGGCTCCATCTAACGAAGGAGTTCCTACGCTAAATTTGCCACCATCTTCTGCTAACAATACATTGTCAAATTCAATACTAGCGCCTTCTTCTCCTTGCAAACGGTGTACAAAGATGGTCTGGTCTTTCGCAACTCTGAATTGCTGCCCTGCTATATTTACTATTGCGTACATTGTTAATTAATTAGTTTGATAAATAAATTGAAGCGCAAAGCTAAGGATTTATTTATTCGCAACAAAATTATCCTGTTTGTTTTTTCGTCGTAAAAGTCACCTTCCGCACCTCGTTCGCCTTTGGCAAAGGTATCCATTCCCTTTAAAGAATGACTGATTCGCTTCGACCCTTGTTTAATACAGCAGCAAATCAGCATCAAGCCTTATACGGACGAAACAGGCTTTTCTACAGTCGCCCTCTGTAGTTCGTCTGTAGCTGGTCTGTAGCTGGGGTCTGTTTGGTCCGAAACTGGCAACAGGAAAACATGACCTGATATGCACGAAGCCATCAATGAAATTTCGATTATGGCGAATTTTACTTAATATTGAAGCGACCAACAACTATCTAAATTAAGAGCTCATGCAGCAACCGTTCAATTTCGGAATCGATAAACTTACTATTTCTACAGCGCTCGGCATCGCTAGAGGCCAGGTAAAGGGTATTATAAACGACGAGGCGCGACTAAAAATAAAAGCCAGCTACCAGCAGGTTGACGACATCGTTGCTCAAAAGCAAGTCGTATACGGCATCAATACCGGCTTCGGCCCTTTATGCGACACCTTGATATCCGCCGAAGAAACCACTCAGCTTCAGCACAATCTGCTCATGAGTCATTCCGTCGGCGTTGGAAAAGTAATCGACCCTGAATTATCGAAACTGATGCTGATCTTGAAGTTACAGGCGCTCTGCATGGGTTATTCGGGCATCCGGCTGACTACCGCCGAGCGAATTCTTTGGATGATCGATCACGACGTATGCCCTTGTGTTCCGGAAAAGGGCTCGGTGGGTGCGTCGGGCGACCTGGCGCCGCTTTCGCATCTTTTCCTGCCTCTGATTGGCTTAGGCGAGGTGTTTTACTTGGGGCAGCAGATGAGCACATTGGCCTTTCTGGAAAAAGCCGGACTTCCCTCGCTGCGCCTGGCCCCGAAGGAAGGACTCGCATTAATTAATGGCACCCAATTTATAGCGGCCCATGCCGTCAGGGCGGTAGAGCGGCTCGACAATATCCTGAACGCTGCTGATATCATTGGTGCCTTGTCGCTGGAAGGACTTATGGGTTCGGCCAAACCATTCGACCAGCGTCTTCATGCCATCCGGCCATTCCGGGGAAACCAGTGGGTCGCACACCGCTTGACCGCCCTATTGCACGATTCACAGATTAACCAGGCACATTTGGACTGTGCCCGGGTGCAAGACCCCTACTCTCTTCGATGCATGCCTCAGGTGCATGGCGCCTCGCGCACCTCCTGGATGCACCTCGCCGAGTTAACGCAGATAGAAATCAATTCAGTAACCGACAATCCGATTATTCTCGGCGGGGGCGAAACCATCAGCGGAGGGAATTTTCACGGGCAGCCCCTGGCCATACCGCTCGACTATGCCTCCGTGGCAGCGGCGGAACTGGGCAATATATCCGACAGGAGGAGCTATCTGATTATTGAAGGACGCTACGGATTGCCGAAGTTATTAATGGAAGATGCGGGTTTAAACTCGGGTTTTATGATTCCTCAATACAGTTCGGCAGCGCTGGTTTCAGAGAACAAGGGCTTATGCTTTCCTGCCAGTGCCGACAGCATCCCCACTTCTCTGGGTCAGGAAGACCACGTATCGATGGGTTCCATCGGTGGGCGCAAACTCAATCAGATTATCGACAATGTGGAGTATGTGCTGGCCATTGAGTTGCTCTATGCGGCTCAGGCGATCGACTTTCGCCGGCCGCTTAAATCATCGCCAGTGCTCGAAGAATGCCATGCGCTAGTGCGCTCGCATGTTACGTTCGCCACCGCTGACCGTGTTTTCGCTGATGATATTAACCGCTTGAAGGAATTGATCGGCAATAAAACGCTCGTTCGTACTTGCAACGAAGCAGCGGAAAAGTCAGGAGTATCGCTCAATGGCGACTGGCAAATGAATTATTAACGGTCGGATGCATCGTTTAATAAACGCTGTACCTCTTCCACCAATGATTTTGCCGATTGCAGCAACTTCGGATTCCCGTTATAGTTAACGTCGAGAAGGAGTTTCTTGCTCTTTTCTTTGTAATTGAACTCCAGGTAGAATCTGGTAGAAGTCTGCGCATCAGCCGGATTGTTGGTTTGGGTCATATCGTCCGGGAAGTTCCAGAAGCCCAGGGCAGCGGCTTTATGATGAATGTAGATTAAGTCGTCTTTATTCAACCGAACCGTATCGCTCACAAGCACATCGGCCCGGTTAACGTAGGTGTAAGTTTGCGTTCTTGAGTCGAAATGATTAACCAAATCGTCGCCTTGCCCGTATTTGAAAACAATAGACTCAAGTTCGTATGAGCGATAAGGCGCCTTCTTCAACATCTGGCTATAATAGAATACGCTATATATTAGAAAAGAACCGAATATACTAACACCCAGGAATATTGCTTTTGATCTTCTGCTCATGATTGGAATTTTCAGATTGCTGCAAAAGTAGGCAAATAAGGACAGCTTCACAATTCTGTTTTATTTCTTATCTTTGACTAAAAGCAAGCCGATCTGTCGCCGTAACGTAATGTTAAGGAGGAAAGTCCGGGCAACACAGAGCATCTCGCTTCCTAACGGGAAGACAGTTTCAACAACTGATGGAAAGTGCCACAGAAAATAGACCGTCTGCTTCCGGGCAGATAAGGGTGAAAACGAGAGGTAAGAGCTCCCGGTTGTATATGGTGACATATGCAGCGGTAAACCCCGAGAGTTGAAAGGTCAAATAGGTTCCAAATCGAGGGTTGCTCGCTCTCTTTGCCTGCGGCAAATTTGGAACGGGTAGACCGTTAGACCTTGCTGGCAATAGCAAGGCTAGATAAATGACAGATATGAATCACATCTAAACAGAACCCGGCTTACAGGCTTGCTTTTTTATTATTACTTTTGCATTTATTTGCATTAATAATTATTCTTGCACTTTATAACATCTTGCTTTTATAATCATTTTGAACTCCCATACTAAATGTCAAACAAGAAAAACGGTACAAAGATCTTAATCATCGACGATGAACGTGCAATCCGTAGTACCCTTCGTGAGATTTTGGAATACGAAAACTATACGGTTATCGACGTAGATAACGGAATTGATGGCCTGGAGGTTATCAAGAAAGACAACGTGAGCCTGGTTTTGTGTGACATCAAGATGAGTCGGATGGACGGCATGGAAGTGCTTTCGGAAGCATTGAAAATCATGCCTGATCTTCCTTTTATTATGATTTCCGGGCATGGGACGGTGGAAACGGCCGTCGAAGCCAGTAAAAAGGGAGCGTACGATTTTATATCGAAACCACCCGATTTGAACCGCTTGCTTATTACGGTAAGGAATGCGCTTGAGCGGGGAACGCTTGTTACAGAAACAAAGGTATTGAAGCGCCGGGTAAGCAAAACGCGTGAGATTTTGGGAGAATCTGAACCGATTAACCGTATTAAGGAGACGATCGACCGGGTGGCTCCTACCGAGGCACGGGTATTGATCACCGGAGCCAACGGTAGCGGGAAGGAACTTGTTGCGCGTTGGTTGCACGAAAAATCCAATCGTTGCAATGCACCGCTCATTGAAGTAAACTGCGCAGCGATTCCTTCAGAATTGATAGAGAGCGAACTATTCGGGCATGAAAAAGGTTCCTTTACGTCTGCGGTTAAGCAACGAATCGGAAAATTTGAGCAGGCTCATAACGGGACGCTTTTTCTCGACGAAATCGGCGATATGAGCCTTTCAGCCCAGGCCAAAGTTCTGAGAGCTTTGCAGGAAAATAAGATTACGCGTGTGGGCGGAGAAAAGGAGCTGGAGATTAATGTGCGCGTTATTGCCGCTACCAACAAAGACCTCTTGCAGGAAATTGAGAACGGTAATTTCCGGATGGACCTTTACCACCGCTTAAGCGTGATTCTAATTCACGTCCCCCCGCTTTCCGACCGGCGCGCAGACATTCCGATCATTGCGAAGAAATTTTGCGAAGAGATTTGCGAAGAGTACGGAATGCCTGAAAAGAAATTTGCCCCTCAAGCAGTCGAAGCGCTGAAAAACCTTCCATGGACAGGTAACATCCGGGAACTCCGCAACATGATCGAACGTTTGATTATTTTAAGTGACAAGGTGATTACTGAGAATGATGTGGTCATTTACGCCAATCCTTCTTCTCCGGCCATTGGAGCACCCTCGCATACAAACGGATCGGCCGTCAGCGCACAGAACGGACTTTCATCATCGGGTTCTGCGGGAATAGACTATGACAAATTTGAATCGTTCCAGGATTATAAGGACCAGTCCGAGAAAAACTTTATCAAGTATAAGCTTGAGAAGAACTCCTGGAATGTTTCTAAAACGGCCGATGATATTGAGATACAGCGCAGCCACTTGTATAGTAAAATCGAAAAGTACGGTCTGAAAAGAGAAAATTAGAAAATTCAATACATCCATACACTGAATCGGTGCGCTCTTGCATTTCAAAACTTCCCTGCGGAAGTTCGGCGACCGTTTCAGTGTTTTTTATTTGGTTCCGTGTGATTCATTTACGGAGGGTTCAGGACTAGTTACACGAGAATATTTCAACAGGGAATATTCCGGCAAACAGTATAAACGGTGCTAGTTCCGGGTAAAATGACGCTAATTTCGGGAAATATGGCACTGGTTCTGGTAGGACTGTGCTAGTTTCAGCGAGGAAGATGCTAATTCCAAGACGACGGTGCTAGTTCCAGGAAGGCGGTGTTAGTTCCAGGAAGGATTTTTAGGGAATT
>DAIRDA010000121.1:0-6607 GCA_036796375.1 Albibacterium sp. | reverse complement strand
ATCTACACCATGGAGCGTGAAATATTACTGCGATTAATCTCCAGGGGCGTTTTACAAAGCGCCGAAGCGGTGATGAAAGAATGGGATCTGATTTATGAAAAAGACTTCTATAACTGGATGGGCTTAACGGTCGGCAACCCGAATCCGAAACACCGCGCCCCTGATTTGCCAGAGCGAGGCGTGCTCGATATTCAAATATCAGTTGGCTACGGGCACAGCGGCTATCCCTGGATGGCTCAGCTCGACGAGGGCTGGTCTTCCGAGTGGGTAGACATTCAATCTGTGAAAGGCGGCGGATCATGGGGTACCTACCACGAGGTCGGGCACAACTATCAGCAGGGCAACTGGAGCTGGGACGGACTGGGCGAGACGACCAACAACTTGTTTATTTTTAAAGGTGCTCACCGGAACAACTCGTTCCCCACGCATCCTGCCATTCCCGAACAGTTTCCGCTGGCATTGGCCTTTGCCGCTTCCGATGGCACCAAAAATTTTGATGCGCAAAGCGACCCTTTCTTTAAATTGGTTCCCTTTGTTCAGTTGTTCAATCTTGCTTCCAATCCTGCCACCGGCGAAGACGGCTGGAAATTGATGGCCTATTTATACACAAAAACCCGTAATGCACAGCGACTGAGCAATAATATTCAGGATCGTAAGGATTTCTTTTACGAGGCGCTGTCCGACTTTACCCAACAAGACTATTTCCGCTTCCTGTCAGCTTGGGGCATTCCCGTAAGTGCACGGTCGAGAGCGGTGGTTGCTGCCAAAGGCTATCCACCCCTTAGAACGGAAATATGGAAGTATAATCCGATCACCAAGCAAGGAGGAGACACGCCGATCCCAACGAAATTTGATTACCCTCGGGCCGATTGGACCGCCCTTAACTTCAGCTCCGAAGAGCCGAACGAAGGCGCAGCCCCACAAGGCCGTATTGCCGCCTTATTCGATGGCAACTTTAATACACACTGGCATACCACCTGGGCTTCTTCCAATCCGCCGCCACCGCATCATTTCACGATTGATATGAAGGCCGTATTGGATGTGAAAGGTCTGTATTTCCATCAGCGTTTCGGAAACGCTACGCGGGCGCAGCAGGTAGCCATTCAGGTGAGTGAGGATAGTATGAACTGGACTGATCTGGGCACATTCCCGCTGGCGAATAATAATGCGCGGCAGGAAATCGTATTCGACGACCTGAAGTCGTTCCGCTACGTAAAAGTCACGTTCAACCTGAATAACTATGGTGGCGGCGTTCATGCTGCTATGGCCGAATTCGGAACCTTTTTCGATGAAAACTAAGTACCAATACTAAGAACTGATCTTATGAAATTTGATAGTTTAATAAAACACAGCCTGTCAGGCGGTATCTTCGCCCTGTTCCTGTTGAGCATGTCGGCCTGTACGAAGTATGACGACCCTAAACCGGTCTTTGAAGAATATGGCGAGGATCTGACCAACCAGGTACGCCGGAAAGTGCTTGTGGTAAGCATCGACGGTGCCATAGGTACTGAGGTGGAAAAGGCGATGCCGGCAACCATATCCAGCCTGATCCAAAAAGGCAAGTATACCTGGAACGGAATCAGTGAGGCAAAATCGAACGATGCTACCACCTGGGCCAGTATGCTGACCGGGGTGAGCGGAGCAAAACACTTCATTGAAGATGAATCGTTCCGCGCTGCACCCGACCCCAGCGACCCGCACTCTTTGCCGGCCTTCTACCCAACGTTTCTTTACCGCTTAATGGAAACCCGGCCTGAATATAACACGGTGGTAATTTCACCCTGGAGCAGTTTGGTCAATACGCTGATGATCGAAGCGGAAACCCGCATCGTTCCGGTGAATGATCAGGCGGTAAAGGATTCTACCGTTTCACACCTGAAGAGTAATGATCCGGAGGTGATGTTCGTCAATTTCCGAAGCGTTCTGGATGCAGGCGTGGAAGGCGGGTTCTCCGTCGAAAACAGCTCCTACCTTAATGCGCTCAATACGGTCGACGGCTACCTTGGGGAAATTATGGACGCGTTGGAAAGTCGTGAAAACTACGAAACGGAGGAATGGCTGGTGGTTGTCACTTCCAACCACGGGGGAACGGAAAAAACTTTTGGCGGGGGATCGCTGAGCGAGCGGAATATTTTCGCGATTTACCACTACAAGGATTTTGAACCGCTGGAACTGATTCCTTCTTTTATTGAAGCGCCCGAGTTTTACCAGTCGGGCTCTAACCAGAACTATACAGCTCCGGTGTTCGAGGCTTCTTCGCCAGCCGACTATAATTACAATGGTGATGAGATGACGGTGGAATTCAGGTATAAGCGAAACATCCGGCATCCCTGGGTCGGCGAACCGATGATCATTGGAAAGACGGGCCGAACGAGCATGCAAACTGCCGGTGCGGGCTGGGGTATTTCTACCCGCAATAACTTCCTGGTTTTTTACGCACGTCTGGAGAATGGTACCGATATGGTCCACAATTTCACGACAGATATTGATGATTTTCAGTGGCACCATTTTGCCGTCACCTTTCAGGTCACCGGGAATACCTTCCGAGTTAAATTATATAATGATGGTAAACTCGCCGAAGAGGCTACCTACAATGTAGCCAATGCCAATGCAGCCCGCATTATCTCAACCGCACCTTTCTTCGTAGGGGTACGAAACTCACATAATGCAGGTGTACTTTCACAAGAAAACGGAAATTTCGGAGAAATACGGATTTACGATAAGGCGTTGACGAACGAAGAAATCATGAACGCCGCCTGTCTGCCTTTCCTGGATGAAAGCAGCTCGAATTTTGGGGATCTTTCTGCCTACTGGCGCTTGAACGTTAAGGAAGAGAACGCGTTCCCGAACGAGCTTTCGGGCAAACCGGCTCTCGTTGGAAAAAATACCTTGCCGCAGTTCTTTCAGATGAGCAGCTTGCTCACGCCCTGCAATATCAATGATGAAAGAAATGTCATTTTGGGAAATATTGACCTTCTCCCTCAGCTCTATTACTGGCTGAATATCGATACCAAGGTCGATTGGGGTCTCGACGGAAAGGTATTCCTGAATAGCTATGAAATTGAATTTGTTAAATAAGATCGCCATGAGAAAAGCAAATGCATTATTAATGATATGTCTGCTGTTCGTGTTCAGTGCCTGCGTCAAAGACGAGCTGGTATTGCCCGAACGCATCAGCGGACAGGATGATTCCGAATTGAGTGAACGGAAGCCTGTAAAGCCCGACTATATTGAAATCATAACCGACTTCGATACCAAGGTGGTATTTACCTGGCCGGCCATTGATACCGAACGGGTCAAAGCAATTCATGTCGATTTTGATAAAGACGGCAGTCAGGAACATATTGAGATCACCGACTTCGAAAACAACCTGGTATTGGAAGGACTCGAGGTAGGAAAAGCGTATAAGTTCACGCTGGTGGCAGTCGGTTTAAGCGGCGACCTATCCAAAGAACACGTGGTATCGGCAAGTCCAAAGCCCATGGTAGTCGACCTGGTTTCTGAGTCGATTTCCGTTAGTCCCTTTACCATCGACGATGCAGAGATTCGCTGGTACAACAGCACAGGCCATAAAGTACTCCTGCAGGTGACCATCAACGACCGCCAGTACACGTCGGTGGCCAGCGATACCAGCTCCGGTTTATTCGCGATTGAAGGATTGGAACGAGACGATTACCTTATTCAGGTAGCTGTACAAGACACGCTCGGTAATGTTTCTTCTACCCGCAGTTTCCCGCTAAAGGTCGTATCGGAAAGCCTTGCCAACACCGAAGGATGGATTGCCACGGCAAACAGTGAGCACCATCCCGGCGAAAACACCGGTTTAGCCTCCGCGCTGATCGACGGCGATTTAAATACCATCTGGCATACGCGATGGGACGGCGGCGCACCGGGCTACCCGCACTGGGCGCAATTCGATATGTTGAAGCCGGCTCTGGTAAGCAAAATTGAAATGGCCGCGCGGCAGAACAATACCATGGGCATGACAAAGTTCAGGATACAGGGAAGTCTGAATGGAACCCAATGGGTTACCATCCTCGATAATCAGACCTTCAACCCGGATGAAAAAGCCTTCCAAACGTACCGTTTTGATCCGGCCGAATACCGCTATCTGAAACTGATTCCCCTGGAGGGAAGGGCAAACTATACGCATCTTGCCGAATTCCGTGTATACACGTATAAATAATCTTTAATAATTTGGTTGGTTTTAGTGATGAACAGGGAGGTGAAAGCCTCCCTGTTTCTTTTTGCTTCTTTTAAACCTTTTATGCTATCATTTGTCAAACTAAGCTAAACCGATTTATGAAACCTGCCTATACCTACCTGTTTAGTATTTGCCTGTCGGCTTTCTTTTTCCATGCAAGTTATGCGCAGCAGTCTGTATCCGGCACCGTTGTCGATAGCGCCAGTCGCCAGTCCCTGGAAGGTGCCGGGGTATCCATATTCAGGAAGGATTCGCTGGTGGTATCCGGAGTGGCGGGCGAGGGAGGAAAGTTTCTATTTAAAAATATTAGGCCGGGGGGCTATACCTTGCAGGCCAATTTTCTCGGTTATAAAGTCCAGCGGACTCCCCTCAACGTGAGCGAAGATTCCGCATTCCAACCCCTGCTCGTACGCCTGCCGCCAGATATGAACCTGCTCGAGGCCGTTCAAATTGAAATTGCACCGCCCGCCGTGGTGCTCAAAGGCGATACCACCGAATTTAATGCGGCCTCCTTTACCACCGAACCTTATGCCGACTCGGATGCCCTGATCGGTCAGCTTCCGGGCGTTGAAATCGATGAAGACGGAAAACTGAAAGTGCAGGGCGAAGAAGTTCAGCGCATCATGGTCGACGGCAAGGAATTTTTTAGCAGCGACCCCCGCATTGCTATGAAAACACTGCCTGCCGATATCATTGCCAAGATTCAGGTGATTGATGAAAAGAGTGACCAGGCGAAGTTCACAGGATTCGACGATGGTGAACGTTCAAAGATTATCAACATTGTCACCAAGCCCGACCGCAGGAAGGGCTATTTCGGGAAGGCTGCTGGTGGCTATGGTAACACCGACCGCTATAATACCGGTGGGAGCTTCAATGCCTTTGAAGAGCAGCGCCGTTTCTCGTTCAACGCGGTATCGAACAATGTTAACCAGCAGGATTTTTCGATGGAAAACCTGGCCGGAGGTGAAACCAATACCGGAAACCGGCGCGGCCGGGGAGGAGGCGATGGCGGATCGGGACTGAAAACAACCAATAATATAGCGGCCAACTTTAATAACGAGTGGAATAAACAGTTAAAGCTGAACGGAAACTATTCCTTCAACAGCACCAACAGCACGGTATTCAGCCTGCTTAACCGTGAATACCTGGTGGGCAACCGCAGCAATCAGCTGAGTGTCCAAAACCAGGAAAGCTTCGGACGTAACAAAAACCACCGGGCAAATTTCCGGCTGGAGTTTGATCCCGACACGAATACTTCTGTGTCTTTTCGTCCGAACCTGAGCTATCAGAACAGCAGTTTCAACCAGTTCTCCAACAACAGCACCATGCTGGAAAGCAGCGAACCCGTGAATGCCTCGGTGCGAAACAATGAAAACGACCGGCGAAATTTTAATATTTCGGGCGACTTCTCCATCCGCCGTAAGCTCAACGACCGGGGGCGTACGGTCTCGCTCAGCGTCGACGGGAATGTGAACAGTAATAAGGGGCTGGCCTATAACCTGTCGATGAACGAGTTTTATGAAAACTACCTGCTCGACCGGATCGATACAGTGAATAATCAAAACCAGACACAGGCGGACGGAAACGGTGTCAGCGGCCGTCTGGCCTATACGGAGCCCTTGAGCGGGAAGAGCCGGCTTCAGGCCAATTACAGTCTGCGAAACACCAATAGCTACTCAAACCGGGAAACATTTGAATACCTGGCGGAGACCGGGCAATTCGATGAGCTCAACGAACGGCTTTCCAATGAATTCCGCAACGAGTACCTCTACCACAGCGCCGGTGCCGGCTACTTGTTTTCGACAGAAAAGCTACGCTTCGATGCCGGACTAAACTTCCAGCATGCCAGCTTGCAAAATCAGCGGTCGTTTCCGAATCAGAGCGAAACCACACGGGATTTTCAGAGCTACCTTCCCAATGCGGGCCTGACCTATCGTTTCTCAAAACAGAAAGATATTGAGTTAAATTATAACACAGCAACCAACGCCCCGAATATCGACCAGTTGCAGGATGTTATCAACAATCAGAATTCGCTGAATATACGGGAGGGGAACCCCGACCTGAAGCAGGAGTACGGTCATCGTTTCGCCCTGCGTTATAAAACCGTAAACCCGTTGAGTGGCTTTAATTTCGCAGCCAATGTAAATGCTGATTTTTCGAACGATCGGATTGTTAATTCAACCCTGCTGGCCGATCAGGACACGCTATTGGCGAGCGGTGTGCTTTTGGGTAAGGGCGGTCGCTTTACGCGCCCGGAAAACGTAGATGGTTATTATCATATGCGCGCCCATGGAAGTGTCGGAATCCCGTTGAAAAAACTGAAGGTAAATATAAACCTGAACGGGGGGGCTTTTTACCGGCAGGAAGTGGGTTTATTAAACGGCGAACGCACCTATTCCAATT
>DAIRDA010000120.1:1590-6724 GCA_036796375.1 Albibacterium sp. | reverse complement strand
AACTACAAGCGCCGAACCTCTAAAGAGCGGATAGACATGCTGCAATCTGCCGGAAAAGATGTCATCTTCTCTTTACTACCTGTGATCGACGACTTCGAACGCGCCCTCAAATCCATGGAAAGCACCGATAATATCGATTCGGTTAAAGAAGGAATTTTACTGGTGTCTCAAAAGCTGCAAAATATTCTGCAGCAAAAAGGTTTGAAGGCGATGGAAAGCATCAACCATCCGTTTGATGTCGAAATCCATGAAGCCATCACTAACATTCCTGCGCCTTCTGAAGACATGAAAGGCAAAGTGATCGATGAGGTTGAAAAAGGATATTATCTGAATGAAAAAGTGCTTCGTTATGCAAAAGTAATTGTTGGAAGCTAAGAAATAACCATGTCAAAAAAGAGAGATTATTACGATATATTAGGTGTTAGCAGATCTGCGAGTGCTTCCGATATTAAGAGCGCTTACAGGAAGCTGGCGATTAAATATCACCCCGATAAAAATCCAGATAACCCGGAAGCGGAAGATAAGTTTAAAGAAGCCGCAGAAGCTTACGAAATTTTAAGCAACCAGGAGAAACGTCAGCGTTACGATCAATTCGGTCATGCCGGTGCTTCACAAAGTGCCGGCTACGGTGGAGGCGGTGGCATGAATATGGAAGATATATTCAGTCAATTTGGCGACATCTTCGGAAGTTCTGGCGGCAGAAGTGGAGGAAGTCCATTCGATAGCTTTTTCAACGCGGGACATTCCGGAGCCGGCCGTCGGGTAGCCCGCGGAACCAATCTGCGAATTAAGGTTAAGCTCACCCTGGAAGAAATTGCAAACGGCGTTGAAAAGAAGATCAAAGTCAACAAGAACATCGTGTGTAAAAACTGCGACGGTTCAGGTGCAAAAGATAAGTCTTCATTCAACACTTGTCGAACCTGTAATGGTTCGGGTTCTGTAAGAAGGCTTACCAATACCATTCTGGGACAAATGCAAACCACCACCACGTGTCCTACCTGTAACGGTGAAGGTACCGAAATAACCTCCCACTGCCCCAGCTGTAAAGGCGAAGGTCTGGTGAAAGGTGAAGAAACCATTAGCATTAACATCCCTGCCGGAGTAGGCGAAGGAATTCAACTTTCTATGAGCGGAAAAGGGAACGCTGCTCCAAGGGGAGGCATAGCCGGCGATCTCATTATTCTGATTGAGGAACTGCCTCATGAGGTTCTCAAGCGCGACGGTATCAATATCATATACGATCTTTACATCAGTTTTGTCGATGCGGCTCTTGGAAGTTCTGTGGAAATCCCAACCATCGACGGGAAAGCGAAAATAAAAATCGAACCAGGTACACAGGCTGGTAAAATTTTACGCTTGAAAGGCAAAGGTATTCCGGAAGTTAATTCTTACACCCGCGGCGATCAGTTAATCTACATCAATATCTGGACGCCAAAAGTTCTTTCAAAGGAAGAGCGCGCGCAGCTTGAAGGCCTGAAAGACTCGGCTAATTTCAAGCCTCAGCCCGGAAAAAGTGAAAAAAGTTTCTTTGAACGTATGAAAGAATACTTCCAGTAGAGCCTTTAAAATCATTTTCTAAAAAGCTTAACAGAATGCTGTTAAGCTTTTTTTTTGTAACAAAACCACCGTCCTGACATCTAATTTCAAAAAAAGACCTACATGCTAGAAGTAAAAGATATCGTAAAGCAATATGCGAAGCACCGTGCACTCGACGGGGTATCCTTTTCCATCAAAAAAGGGAGTATTTTCGGACTGCTTGGGCCCAACGGTGCGGGTAAGACTTCCCTGATCCGAATTATCAATCAAATTACGGCACCCGACGCAGGGGAAATCATTTTCGACGGAGAGCCGCTGAACGAAAAGCACATCTCAAGAATCGGCTATTTACCTGAAGAACGCGGGCTTTATAAAAAAATGATGATTGGAGAGCAAATGCTTTATCTTGCCCAATTGAAAGGCCTGAGCAAGAACGACGCCCTGGAACGAAGCAAGACCTGGTTCGAGCGTATGGAGATGGAAACCTGGTGGAACAAAAAGATTGAAGACCTCAGTAAAGGGATGCAGCAAAAAGTGCAGTTCGTCGCGACTGTCATCCATGAACCCGAGCTTATAATTCTGGACGAACCGTTCAGCGGGTTCGATCCGGTGAATGTAGACATCATTAAAAAAGAAATCCTGAATTTAAATAAAAAAGGCGCAACGATTATTTTTTCCACGCACCGCATGGAATCGGTAGAGGAACTTTGCGACTCCATTGTGCTAATCAACAAATCGAAAAAAATCCTCGACGGAAAAGTCGCAGAAATCAAAAACTCATACCGAACCCATACTTTCCGTGTCGGTTATGACGGCGACCAGCCTTTGCGGGAAAGTCCACTGTTCAATGTCCTTTCCTCGAAAAGTACTGAAATGGGAACGCAGGCTACCATCAAGGTTTTAAACGGAGCCAGCATCAACCAGGTGCTGTCGCACCTGATTACCCAGGTAGAGATCCAGGACCTGGTCGAAATAATGCCAAGCATTCACGACATTTTTGTTAAACAAGTAACTGCAAACCACTAAAAGAAGATGAAAAAGACATTTCTCATAATTTCCAGAGAATACCTGAGCAGGGTTAAAAAGAAATCGTTCCTGTTGGTAACCTTCCTTGTCCCCCTTCTCTTCTTGGCAATGATCGTAGGGAGTGCGTTGCTGGGAAGCCAGGATTCGATAAGTCGTTCTCATATCAAAGTGATTGATGAAAGCGGCATCATTCTGAACAAGCTGGAGGAAAGTACAAGCCTTCACTTCGAGGCGGCAACCCTTCCGGCAGAAGAGGCAAAAACTCAATTAAAAGAGAATGAAGATCAACATCTCCTGATTATTCCTGCCGACATCCTCGAATCGGAGCAGATGCAGTTACTGTCGTCCCAAAAGGCGAGCCTGTTCGTTCAAGATGCCATTCAGGATCAAGTAGACAATATCATCAAACAAACCCGCCTTACCCAGGCAGGAATTGATATCCGTACCCTCGAAAGCCTGGAACCAAACGTCCGGATAACCTCGCTCGAAATCACATCCGAGGGCGATGAACAGGAAGCCAATGCGGGCATTGCCATGGGAATAGGCCTGTTCTCCACCCTTATGATCTACCTGACACTATTCATCTACGGATCGCAGGTGATGCGTGGTGTTATCGAAGAGAAAAATAATCGAGTCGTCGAAATTATAATCTCTTCTGTAAAACCCTTTCAGTTGATGATGGGCAAAATTGTAGGTATCGGACTGGTGGGTCTTACGCAGTTCCTGCTCTGGATTATTCTTTCCGGGGCGCTGATGACCGTCGGCGGTATGATTATGGCCAACCAGATGCCCGACACATTTAATGCCGAACAAATGAGTCAGATGTCGTCGGCCAATCCTGCACAGGCAGAGATGCAAAACAACATGATGCAAAATATTCAGAGCTCATTCGATGGGGTCAATTTCCCCTACCTTATCGGCTGCTTCCTTTTCTACTTCCTGGGGGGGTACCTGCTATACAGCGCCCTTTTCGCTGCCGTGGGTTCGGCTGTTGACAATGAAACAGAGAGCCAGCAATTTATGTTACCGATAACCATGCCGCTGATCTTTACCTACATACTAGCCTTCAGCGTATTAATGAAAGATCCGCATGGTCCGATTGGCTTCTGGCTAAGCATGATTCCACTTACCTCCCCGATTGCCATGATGATTCGTATTCCTTATGGCGTGCCCATGTGGGAACTTGCCTTATCCATGGCTCTGCTTGCAGGAGGCTTTATCCTGACCACCTGGGTGGCAGCTCGTATCTATCGCGTAGGCATTTTAATGTATGGCAAAAAAGCTTCGTACAGAGAACTGATGAAATGGTTCACCTATAAAAAATAACATGAAGAGTAAGACCTGCTGCAAGCGTTTCGAAGACCTCAGCGTTCATGAATTGTACGACTTACTGCAACTGCGGTCGGAAGTGTTCGTGCTCGAGCAGCAGTGTCTTTATCAGGATATGGACGGGCTCGACCGGGAATGCTACCATCTTCTGATCTATCAGGATGATCCCGATGGAAAGGCAGAGCTGATTGCTTATGCGCGACTGATTCCGGCGGGAACGAGCTTTCCGGAATCCTCCATCGGACGAATCATCTCCAAAACCCATGGTATGGGACATGGAAAGATCCTGATGCAGGAAGCCCTTCAATGGATGAACAAATTATTTGAAGCCACCGATATACGGATCGGCGCCCAAACCTATGCCATTCCTTTCTATGAAAAATTTGGTTTTGTTGTCGAAGGCAATACCTACGATGAAGATGGGATCGAACACATCGAAATGCTGAGGCGTTCGATTCCCCCTTCCGGTTAATGCCTTTCCAGGAAACTTAGTCTTCCGGCTACCGGCTCAATCAGTTCAGATGGTCCTTTTAGGATCCCAGCTTTCCAGATATTCGGAAACCCGCTTAAGGAACATACCTCCCAAAGCTCCGTCAACTACACGGTGATCATACGATAAAGACAGAATCATTTTATGGCGGATCGCAATCACATCACCATCGGCTGTTTCGAGCACTGCTGGTTTTTTGACAATTGCGCCAAGCGCCAGGATAGCAACCTGCGGCTGGTTAATAATTGGCGTACCCATGATACTTCCGAATGAACCCACATTCGTTACTGTAAAGGTCCCACCCTGTGTCTCGTCGGGTTTTAATTTTCCACCCTTCGCCCGTTCAGCCAGATCGTTCACCGTTTTGGTCATCCCTACCAGGTTGAGGCGATCAGCGTTGCGTATCACCGGAACAATCAGATTTCCTGTAGACAATGCTGCAGCCATACCAATATTGATGTCGCGCTTTTTAATAATTTGAGTTCCCGAGACCTGGATATTAATCATCGGATAGTCGCGGATTGCCTTGGCAACTGCTTCTATAAATATTGGCGTAAAGGTAATTTTTGTGCCTTCCTGCCTTTCGAAATCCGCTTTTATACGGTTTCTCCACTTCACAATATTGGTCACGTCTGCCTCAACAAAAGAGCATACATGCGGCGAAGTTTGTACGCTTCTTACCATATGTTCCGCGATCAGCTTGCGCATCCGGTCCATTTCGATAATCTCGTCACCTCCGCTAAGCGAAGGGGC
>DAIRDA010000120.1:0-1490 GCA_036796375.1 Albibacterium sp. | reverse complement strand
AGAAGCGGTATCAACCTGCTGACCGGACGTATTCGAATCTGAACTTCCCTCAGAAACTTCTTCGGTTTCCAGAACAGCAATGATATCGCCTACCTGCGCTACTTCATCCTGCTTGAATAATTGTTCTACCAGCGTGCCGGAAACCGGCGAGGGTACTTCAGAATCCACCTTATCAGTCGCAATGTCAAGTACGGTATCGTCCAGCTCTACCCAGTCGCCCGGCTGCTTCAACCATTTGACAATCGTTGCTTCTGAAACACTTTCACCCATACGGGGAAGAAGTAAATTATATCTGGCCATAGTCCTAAGGTTCGTTAAAAACGAAGGTAATTAAAAAATTGAAAATAAGCAGCCAAACAGAATTTAGTTTTGCCTTTTAACCAATGAACCTTGCACTTATTTCAACTTTTCCTGATTTTCAGCACGAATCGTCTTCAGGAGCTGAAATAGCGCCTGTCGGGAGGATCGATGAATGGTATCTTCCCGGCGCTTACCCAGGCGGAAAAGCTGAGCGTAGGAAGTGTTTGGTCCGGCGATGCCGATCCACACCGTGCCGACCGGCTTTTCGTCCGATCCTCCACCGGGACCGGCCACGCCGGTGATGGCGATGGCATAATCGCTGCCGGTCGCCCGCCTGGCTCCGCGCGCCATCTCGAGCGCCGTCTGCTCACTTACCGCGCCTTCGCGTTGAAGTGTTTCGCGGCTTACGTCGAGAAATCTCACCTTCAAATCATTGCTGTATGCGATTACTCCGCCTAAAAACACTTCACTGCTTCCCGGAATGCGGGTTAATAAATGCGACAGCATACCGCCCGAACAACTCTCTGCAACAGCAAGTCGCAAGCCCGAGCTGCGCATTTCATCCAGGACCGTTTCCTCCAACGAGCGTCTATCCTCGTTCACCACATGTACACCGATTACTTCCTTCATTCGCTGGACATAGATATCAAGCTCTTCGTCAAGCAGCGCCTGATTCACGCCCTCTGCACTCAGGCGCAATCGAACCTGTGAAAAAGAAGGTAAATAAGCCAGATGGATATAATCGGGTAAACCAAGCTCAATAGGCTTGATCAGCTCGGCAAGGAAAGATTCACCAATACCCGATGTCAGCAAATGCGCATGACGCAACATCCGGCCCGACGGGCGCCGCTGCCGAAGACGTGGTATTACCTCATGATCCATCAGATACTTCATTTCGCTCGGCACCCCAGGCATTACCACAAATATCGTGTCATGATATTCTATCCACATCCCTGGGGCGGTGCCCGCCTCATTGAAAAGGACCTCGCTTAGTTCCAGTACCTCCGCCTGCTGGATATTAACCGGAAGCAGCGGCCGGCCCGAACGTTCAAATATTCGTTCGATATGCTGTAGAACCAAATCGTCCATCTTCAAGGGCGACTGGAAGAACCGGGAAAGCGTTTGCTTGGTAACGTCATCTCGCGTAGGCCCCAGTCCGCCGGTAAGCAGCACCAGGTCGGAACGCTTTG
>DAIRDA010000119.1:0-6828 GCA_036796375.1 Albibacterium sp. | reverse complement strand
CGCGCGCGGGTAAGTACAATCACCTTCCGGATGGTGGTACATTGCACCAGGGCATCGTCGACAATACTCTTTAATTCAACCACTTTTGTACCGCGATAGTTGCCGTCGGCTGTAATCACGAGTGAACATTGCGCATCGTTGATACGGTCGGCAATGGACTGGGCAGAAAAGCCACCGAACACGACCGAGTGAATAGCGCCCAGACGGGCACAGGCCAGCACAGCAATGGGCAATTCGGGCACCATGGGTAAATAAATGCAAACGCGGTCACCTTTACGTATCCCATTATTTTTCAAAACATTGGCAAATTGTTCAACTTTTTCGAGCAATTGCTTATAGCTTAAGATACGCGCACTTTCGCTGGGGTCGTTGGGTTCCCAAATAATGGCAGGCTTATCGCCATTGTTGTATATATGCCGATCCAGACAGTTCTCTGTAATATTGAGCTTGCCGTTTTCAAACCATTTTATGTTCGGTTCCTTGAAGTTCCAGTTAAGAACATTGGTCCATTTCTTCTTCCAGAAGAAATTATCCGCGATTCCGGCCCAGAATTCTTCGGGCTGTTCTACGCTGAGTTTATAGATTTCCTCGTAGTCTTTAAAATCCTTTACTTGTAATTCCATGTCAAGAGTTATATTGCGTCTGATATAGGTTTTTTGAACTTCTAAATTTAGTAAAATTTTAACTTATCCGGCTATAATCGTCAATAGGCTGTATAATAAACCGCTAAGAAAAAAATAGAACTAAATATTTATTGCAGTTTCAAAATATATTGCGATATTTGCACACTCTTAAATAATTGAGAACTTACAGAACGAAATAGCATTAGTCATGGCAAGAGTTTGTGATTTAACAGGTAAATCAGCATTAAAAGGACATAAGGTTTCTAACTCCAACGTTAAAACCATTCGTAGATTTTACCCGAACCTTCAAACAAAGAGGTTCTTTATTCCAGAAGAAAATCGTTGGATTACGCTGAAAGTGTCTACTTCAGTAATCAGAACTATCAATAAGCTAGGTATCTCTGCAGTTATTGATAGGTTTGTAAAAAAAGGATTCGTTTAGTATTTGCTAAACTTGTGCTTTTCGAAATATCTTATAAAAATATACGCTCATTAACAGGCGGATCTAAGAAATACAATAATGGCTAAAAAAGGTAATAGAGTTCAGGTAATTTTAGAATGCACCGAACACAAAGAGAGTGGTCAACCGGGAATGTCTCGCTATATCACTACAAAAAACAAAAAGAACACAACTGAGCGTTTGGAGTTGAAAAAATTCAACCCGGTTCTTCGTAAAGTAACTGTTCACAAAGAAATTAAATAATATCTCTTTACGCGCTCAGCGCATAAAAGCATAAAGAAATGGCAAAGAAATCAGTTGCTTCCCTGAAATCGGGAAAAGGAAAAGATTACACGAAAGTGATTACAGCAGTTCGTTCACCGAAAACAGGTGCGTACTCGTTTAAGGAACTTATTGCGCACAACGACCAGATTAAAGCTGCAGTAGAAGTTGCAAAAGAAACTGTAGAAGCTGCTGCTGAGTAATTCATCTATTAAAGTCTTTGATAAGCCGTTCCAATGTCATTTTGGAAGGGCTTTTTTATTTTATAGATAACAAATCCTATCTTTATTCCATTCATTTACAATTATGGCATTATTCGACTTCTTCAAAAAGAAGGAAAAACCCAGCGCGGAAAGTCAGGAAGCACTTGATAAAAGCCTGGAAAAGACCAAGGATGGTTTCTTTTCCAAAATCTCGAAAGCTGTTGTAGGAAAATCGACCGTTGACGATACGGTGTTGGATGAACTGGAAGAGATTTTGGTGACTTCGGATGTGGGTGTAACCACGACCCTAAAGATCATTGACCGCATTGAAGCCCGCGTAGCGCGTGATAAGTATGTCAACACATCGGAACTGAACCAGATTCTCAGAGATGAAATCAAGGCTCTGCTGGCGGAGAATAACAGCGATGATTTTGTAAACTTCGAATACGGCAAGCATAAGCCTTATGTGATCATGGTAGTGGGGGTGAACGGTGTGGGCAAAACGACTACAATCGGTAAACTGGCTCATAAATTAAAGGAAAACGGAAATAAAGTGGTTCTGGGGGCGGCCGATACCTTTCGGGCGGCTGCGGTCGACCAGCTAAAGGTTTGGGGCGAGCGCGTAGGTGTGCGGGTGGTTGCTCAACCGATGGGTGCAGACCCTGCGTCGGTAGCTTTCGACACTATTCAGTCGGCGGTTGCCAACCAGGAAGATGTGGTCATTATCGATACTGCGGGAAGGCTGCATAATAAAGTGACCCTGATGAATGAGCTCACCAAAATTAAAAATGTAATGCAGAAGGTAGTTCCTGAGGCACCCCATGAAATACTGTTGGTGCTGGATGCTTCTACCGGACAAAATGCCATCGAGCAATGCAGACAGTTTACTCAGGCAACGGATGTGAACGCGCTGGCGCTGACGAAACTCGACGGAACGGCCAAAGGCGGTGTGGTGATCGGCATTTCCGATCAGTTTAAAATTCCTGTAAAATACATTGGGGTTGGCGAAAGCATCCATGATTTACAGCTGTTCAATAAAAATGAGTTTGTAAACTCCTTATTTAAATAGATGAAGACGAAGATCGCGGCGGCACGGATTGAAAGAAAACCAAGGATAAATGTAGTAACCCTGGGTTGTTCCAAGAATATTCACGACAGTGAAGTACTGATGGGGCAACTGCAAGGAAATAAAATGGACGTGGTTCACGAATCGGAAGATGTTCGTGAAGATGATATTGTCGTTATTAATACCTGCGGCTTTATTGATAACGCCAAGCAGGAATCGATCGATACCATTTTGCAATATAGCTCACTGAAAGAGGAAGGCCGATTAAAAAAGGTCATTGTAACGGGTTGCCTGTCTGAGCGGTATAAGCCCGAGTTGCAGCAGGAAATTCCCAATGTAGACCATTACTTTGGCACCAACGACCTGCAAGACTTGCTTCGGTCGGTCGGCGCCGATTATAAGCATGAGCTGGTGGGCGAGCGACTCTTGACGACCCCTTCTCATTTTTCATATTTTAAAATTGCTGAGGGTTGTAACCGGCCGTGTTCCTTCTGTGCGATTCCACTGATGCGCGGCAAGCACGTTTCCAAACCGATGGATCAGTTGGTTAAAGAAGCCAGACACCTGGCTAAAAACGGCACCAAAGAACTGATTCTGATTGCACAGGACCTGACCTATTACGGGCTGGACTTATACGGAAAACGAAATCTGGCCGATTTACTCCGCCATTTGTCGGACGTAGACGGTATCGAATGGATCCGCCTGCAATATGCCTATCCCTCGGGATTTCCGATGGACATTCTGGATGCGATGAACGAGCGCAGTAATATCTGCAATTACCTGGATATGCCTCTTCAGCATATTTCAGATAATATGCTCCGGTCGATGCGCCGTGGAACCACCAAACAAAAGACCATTGATCTGGTCGACCGCATACGCGATAAGGTTCCGGGAATTGCCATGAGAACAACGTTGATTTGTGGATATCCGGGAGAAACCGAACAGGATTTTGAAGAGATGAAGCAGTGGGTTGCCGAGACAAAATTTGACCGACTGGGTTGCTTCACATATTCGCACGAGGAAAAAACGCATGCCCATAACCTGATAGACGATGTACCCGAGGAAGTGAAACAGGCGCGCGTTGAAGAAATTATGGAAATTCAGCAAGGGATATCGTACGATATCAATCAGGAAAAAACGGGCAAAACATTCAAGGTGCTGATCGATAAGATGGAGGGCGACTATTTTATTGGTCGTACTGAATTCGATTCTCCGGAGGTTGACAACGAGGTTTTAATTTCGAAGGAAGGTCTGTACCTGAGTCCGGGACGCTTTGTGAATGTTCAGATTGACCGTGCGGAAGATTTCGACCTGTACGGATCAATTGTAAAATAATATTGTTGATGAAGGCAGCATACATCCCATACAGCGACACCAACAGTTTTTCCTCTCTCCTGCTCAATTACCTGGCGAACGACGAGCGTTTACATGCTTTTTATGGGAACCGGCCCGACCAGGCCGGCTTTGCAGCTCAGTTGAACCAGGCGACGCCCGTAGACCGGCAGGTGTTGGCGGATATACTGGAACTTCAGCACGGCGATGTGAAAACCTCGCAGGCAACGAAAGACCATATACAGTTACTGCGCATGCCGGAAACCTATACCGTGACCACCGGCCATCAGCTCAATATATTTACAGGCCCGCTGTATTTTATTTTTAAAATTGCAACAGCCATTAAGCTTGCGCGCGATTTGAAAGCGCAGTTTCCCGATAAGAACTTTATACCGGTGTACTGGATGGCCAGTGAAGATCACGATTTTGAAGAGATAAATCATACGCGGATTTTCAGGAACCCCATGCAGTGGGATAGCGAGGCGAAAGGTGCTACGGGGAGAATCAGCACGGCCGATATCGAGGAAACGGTTAGGGCCTATCAAAATATCCTGGGACTCTCAGAGAATTCCTGCAAGCTGGCAGCCATGGTGGAGGAAGCTTATCTGAACCATAGCACGCTTAGCGAAGCCACGCGCAGCTTGGTTAGTCAGCTCTTCGGGCGGTACGGTCTCGTAGTGATCGACGCTGATCGCGCAGAGTTTAAACAGCTTTTCATTCCTGTTATGAAACAGGATATTCTGCAGCAAAACAGCTTTCGCCTGGTAGCAGAAAGCTCTGATGCGCTGGAGGAGTTGGGTTTTAAAGCTCAGGTTCACGCCCGTGAAATCAACTTTTTCTATTTGATTGATAAGTTGCGGGAACGGATTGTCCAGGATTCGAATGGACGGTATCAGGTATTGAATACCGACCTGTCGTTTTCGGAGGAAGAACTGATTCGCGAAATGGAAGCACATCCCGAACGCTTCAGTCCAAATGTGATTATGCGACCCTTATATCAGGAAAAGATTCTTCCAAACCTGGCTTATATTGGCGGAGCGGCTGAAATCAGCTATTGGATGCAGCTAAAAAAAGTATTTGATTTTTATCAGCAGCCCTTCCCTATCCTTATACCCCGCAATTCGGCTATGATCGCTGACGGCAAACTGAGCGAAAAAATCTATCGCCTCAACTTTACCTATAAAAGCATCTTCAAGCCGGCCGAGGTTCTTAAGAAAGAGTATGTTCGTGTGCACAGCAAGCATCGCCTGAATCTCAATGATGAATGGCGGGAATTCAACTCAATTTTCGAAAAGATTAAATTGAGAGCTCATAAAATAGATCCTTCACTCGGACCCAGTACCGATGCGATACAGGCACGGCTGAAGACTGCGATGGACCGGCTGGAGAAAAAACTGCTGAAGGCCGACCAGAAGAACTTCAAAGAGGCGCTTGATCAAATCGATCTGGTGAAAGGTAAATTATTTCCGGATGGAGCTCTACAGGAACGCGTAGAGAATTTCGGTTCCTACTATGTGAAGTATGGCGATGATTTTATTCAGGACCTGATCGCACATTTCAAACCGCTCGAATTCAAGTTTACGATCCTGTATTAGTCGCCCGACGGGTCTCCTCCCGTCGTTTCTTCCTTCGTGTGGCTTTCATTACGGTCGCGGTAGCGTTTGTAAATTTTCACAGCCATCATCAATATGATGGATAGCGAAACCAGACCAATTACACCAAATACCCAATCAACTGCACTCTTCAATACGACCGTGAATACAATCGCAAATAATAGCAGCGTGGAAACTTCATTCCAAAGCCTTAATTTGGTCGAGCTCAGCGTACTTGTACCCTTTTCCAGTGCGCGCATAATCCGCTGGCATTTGAAATGATAGGCAATCAGACCAATCACAAAACCAAGCTTAACATGCATCCAGGGCATTTGCAGCAAGGCAGGATTGACGTAAAGCATGGTGAATCCGGCAAGCACCGTAAGGTACATCGCCGGTGTTGTGATAATCCACCACAGCTTCCGCTCCATCAACATAAACTGACGATGCAGAATTTCATATTCCATAGCCGGTCTGAGCTTCGCCTCCGCATGATAAACGAATAGCCGGACGATATAGAAAAGTCCGGCCATCCAGCAAATGACAAAAATCAGGTGAATCGACTTGGCGTATAAATAGACCAAAATATTAGTATCTGTATTCTTTGATTACTTCCACGGCATATTTTACCTTATCAAACGAGAAATCCGGCATAATACCGTGTCCCAGATTGAAAATATACCCGTCGACTCCGCGCATACTGTCGAACAGCTGCACAATGCGTTTCTTTATCACGGCCTTGTCTGCGTAAAACAGATAGGGGTCAAGGTTTCCCTGCACCGCAATGCCTTGCGGAAGAGTATCCTTCATGGCGCGAAGGTTAGCATTCCAGTCGAACGATATCACGTCGGGTTTGGTTTCAACCATCAGCGGGTAAAAAACGGAACTACCTTTAGCAAAAGAAATGACCGGCACCCCTTCGCGATTAAGGTTGGCTATGATTTCGGTGTTGTATGCATGCGAGAATTCTTTGTAATCGTCCCAGGAAAGTGCCTGTGCCCAGCTATCAAACAGCTGAAGGGCGTTCACACCTGCTTCAATCTGCATATTCATATACGCAATGGTCACCTTGGTGATTTTCTTCAGGATGTAATGCGCCAGTTCCGGATCGTTATGCAAAAGCATCTTGGTTTTTTTGAAGTCTTTCGACGAGCCTCCTTCGATCAGGTAACTAAGAATGGTAAAGGGCGCCCCTGCAAAACCGATCAAAGGGATGCTGCCGTTGAGGCGGCTCTGAATTTCCTTAATGGCATCGGCTACATACTGCAGTTTGTCAAGCACATCGGTTCCC
>DAIRDA010000118.1:0-6850 GCA_036796375.1 Albibacterium sp. | reverse complement strand
TGGGAACGAAGGCCGATTCCCTCGGACAGGAGCTTTTTGGAAGCACCAATACAGCGAATTTGCTGAAAATGGACTTCCCGGTGCTGGCGATTCCGCAGGGAGCGACGTACCGGCCTGTAAAGAAAATTCTTTTCGCCTGCGACGTGCTGCGGGGTCTTAACCGTCGGATTCTGGAGGAAATAAAAGACTTCGCCTCCCTGGTAGGCGCCGAAGTTGAAGTATTCCGCGTTCGCAAGCAGATGCAGGAAATTTCTTCTTCGGGCGAGAATTTCGAGCTCTCGACAATTGACACCTCGTTAAGTGGTGTGACACATTCGTTCAAAGACGCGGTTTCGGATACCGTGGTAAATGCCATTAAGGAGGAGATCAGCGCAATCGGCGCCGATCTGCTGATTATGGTGCCTCAACGTTACGGCTTCTGGCAGTCGATGCTGCACCGCAGCAAAACGAGGATTATGGCCTCGGAAAGTGAAATTCCTCTGCTATCGATTCCGGTCTAGCAGCGGTGTATTTAAATACTATTGATTGATGAAAAAATTAAGCATTTCAAGTTTTATCGTTCTTTTAACCGCTCTGTTATTGCAGGGCGCTGCGTTTGCCCAGACAACGACTGTCCGCGGGGTGATCAAAGATATCGTGACCGGAGAGACCTTACCTTACGTGACGGTAACGGTTCCGGGAACGACCATTGGAAACTCGGCCGACGACGACGGGCGCTACGCAATAAAATTTACCGGAGCACACAGCAAGCTGCGCTTCAACTTTATCGGTTACCTGCCGGTAGAGGTGAATGTAGAACCGGGTAAGGACCAGGTGATTGATGTTCAGATGGATGTGAACGAGGACATGCTCGAAGCCGTCGTGGTCGAAGGGAAGCGCGGTAGGTACCGCAACCGCGACAATCCGGCGGTGCAGTTGATCCGCAAGGTGATTGAGCATAAGGAGGAGAATCAGATGTTCGCCTACGATTATGTGCAGTTTAAGCAGTATGAGAAGATTTCTTTCGCGCTGAGCAACCTGAGCGAGAAATTCAAAAACCGGAAGATTTTCAAGAACTACCAGTTTTTGTTTAAAGAGCAGGATTCAACCAAGATGGGCGGACAGATTATGCTACCGGCCTATATGGAAGAAAAGCTTTCGGATGTATATTACCGAGGCAACCCGGAGAAGAAAAAACAATATATTCAGGCCAACAAGAAGGCGCAGTTCGATCCGCGCTTTATTGATAACGACGGACTTTCTTCTTATTTCAACCGTTTGTATGAAGATATCAATATTTACGACAACGATATTTCCATTGCGACCAACCTGCTGTTGAGCCCGATCGCCAATACGGCGCCTAGCTTCTATAAGTTCTTTATCACCGACACGATTAAAACGAACGATCCGTGGCTGGTGGAACTGAGCTTCATTCCGCGCAATAAAGCGGACTTATTATTTGAGGGAAAAATTTACATTACACTCGATGGCAACTACGCCGTGGAGAATGCTTACCTGACGGTGAACAACGATATCAACCTGAACTTTATGCGCGACCTGGAGGCGAAACTGGAGTTTGAGAAACATGCCGATGGCCGTTATTTCCTGAGTAAAAGCACCTTGGGGATGGAATTTGCCATCACCGAAAAAGGTGGCGGGATGTATGGCCAACGGGTAGTGGATTTCAGTCAGTACCGCTTCAACGAACCGCAAGCCGACAGTATCTATACAGGCCCTGCCGAGGTAATTGCCTACAACGTGGAAGAACCCAAGTCTGAAAGTTACTGGGACGAGATTCGTCCGCTCCCACTGGCGCAAAGCGAACTGGAAATTTACCGCAACGTGGATACGCTTCAGAAGATTCCTTCCTTCCGGCGCTTTATGGACATCAGCACCCTGGTGCTGGCGGGTTATAAAAACTTTGGCAAGGTGGAAATGGGACCGGCCAATACCTTTTATAGCTTCAACCCGGTGGAGGGTTTTCGGTTGCGGCTGGGAGGCCGGACCACTCCTGAATTCAGCAAGCGTTTCTATGCAGAGACCTATGCAGCCTACGGATTTAAGGACGAAAAGTGGAAGTATTTCCTGAGCGGCACCTATTCATTCAATAATAAGTCGATTTACAAATTCCCGGGCAATTACCTGCGTGCAAGTTTTCAGCGCGACACGAAAATTCCGGGACAGGATTTGCAGTTTGTTCAGGAAGATAACTTTTTACTATCGTTCAAGCGGGGTGATAACCAGCGCTGGTTGTATAACGATATTTATCGCCTGCAATATGTTCGCGAGTACGAGAATCATTTCTCTTACAGCGCGGGCCTTACCAAATGGAAACAGAGTCCGGCCGGTATCCTGAGCTATCAGTACGATACTTTCAACGACAATATTATTGACGTGAATCAGCTGAATACAACGGAGCTGAACGTTCAGTTACGCTATGCGCCGAACGAGCAGTTTTATCAGGGAAAGCTTTACCGCACGCCGATTTTCAATAAGTACCCGATTTTCACTTTGAATTACAACATGGGGATCAAAGATTTTCTGGACGGGGAGTACAATTACCACAATCTGAACGGAAATATCTTTAAACGCGTGTATTTATCGCAGTTTGGCTATGCGGACGTGACGGCTGAAGGGGGCTATATTTTCGGAAAGAACATTCCGTTCCCTTTGCTTTCGATTCACCGCGCCAACCAGACATACGCCTATCAGCTGAACTCATATAACCTGATGAACTTTATGGAGTTTGTGAGCGACCAGTATGCGGCTATCAACGTGCAATATTACATGAACGGATTTTTGTTTAATAAGGTGCCTCTGATCAAGAAGTTGAAACTGCGTGAGGTATTCACGATTAAATCGCTTTGGGGCAATCTGCGTGATGAAAACAATCCGGCGATGACCAACAATGTGTTCCGCTTTCCGACCAACGAAACGGGCACTCCGATATCGTACACCCTCAACTCCGGTCCGTACGTGGAAGGAAGTGTGGGGATCGCAAATATCTTCAAGCTATTGCGGGTTGACCTCGTGAAGCGTTTCACCTATCTGGACAATCCGGAGGTAGCCGAGTGGGGAATCCGGGCACGCTTTAAGCTCGATTTCTAGACAGAATACACGGAAATTTTTGAAACGTCTGAGCCTCAGGGTTCAGACGTTTTTTTGTTTTCAAGGCGAAAAATGTCACCTGAATATCAGAACGGTGAAATAGGAAGAATTGACCAATATGAGCGACATAGAAACCTTTCCCAGCACTGGCAATAGAGCGATATTTGTACATCAATCATCAGGAAAACCTGATGTATGTTTAACTAAATAAAAAATATATGAAAAAGTTATTTTTATCATTAGCACTCCTTGGAGGGGTTGTTTTTAGTTCTCAGGCACAAACCGAACAAGGAAAATTTATCGTAGGAGGTAATGTATCTTATAATACGACAAAGTCGGATCTGGATGGTGCGAAGGCATCACATGAGTTCTCAATTGTACCAAACATAGGATACTTCGTGAACGATAATATTGCCATCGGAACAGGTATTGGTTACGAGAGCGCAAAGGCTTCAACGCCAGGTGATTTCGGCAAAACCGAGTCGTTTGTGGTATCGCCTTTCGGACGCTACTATGTGCCTGTGGCTGATAAATTTCACTTCTTCGGACAATTATCGGTGCCAATGGCCTTCGGTAATACGAAAGCGTTAGATGCAGATTTGGAAGTTGGAGAGAAAACCGGATCCAGCACTTCTATCGGAGTAGCAGTATCGCCAGGTTTTGCGTTTTTCCCTAGCAGCAGAATCGGAATCGAATTTGCCCTGAATGGTATTTCGTATAACGACTACTCCATTGAAGACCGCGATGGAAACAGCATTGACAGCAGAGGCAGCCAAAGCTTCTCTATTGGAAGTGACTTCTTCGCTCCCCGTTTAGGAATACAGTTTCATTTCTAGTACATAATTTTTGAGTGAAAAGCCCGATTTCGTTTGAAGTCGGGCTTTTTTATTGAAATTTCCTGAAGGATTGGAGGTGTGTTGTTAGTCGACCTCCATGGTGAGGAATTGCCGTTCACTCTTCCAATTATATCCTTGCTACTGGTATCGTAGTAATAGATCCGGTTCTTATACGCAAGCTGCCTAATCGATCTTTTTCATCATGGCATCGACAAGATTTTTCACAGGCGCGCGCTCTTTAAGCCAGTTAAACAGCAGGATGCCCAAGCCGGCGGTGAGGATTCCAGCCAGTACGTCGAGGATGTAATGGTGGCTGGTGTAAACGGCTGCAAACCAGATTCCGAAAACGACGATAACGAAGAACACATTGGCAAGTGTTCCAAGTCTGTTCTTAATTCCATAATAGAGCACGATTAAGGGATAGGCGGAATGCAGCGATGGCATGGCCGCGAAAACGTTTGATCCCTTGCTGTAGATGGTTTGAAATACGGGTAAGCCGAAGAACTGATCGAAGTGTATGAGTTGTGCCGGATTGCTCAGGGTGTCTTGAATAAAGCCAGCTCCGTAATACTGCATATACCAGGGCGGTGCGGCCGGATATAGATAATAACCTACAAAGCCCAGGAGGTTCACCAGCAGGAATGTCATCAGGAAATAGAGAAACTGACGCTTTCTTCCTTTTATGAACAGGAAAACGGAAAAAGCCATGGGCACCGGAACCCAGAGAAGGTAGAAGAGACCGCTCATGACATCGAGAAACGCGACGCGGTTTACCAGCCAGTATTCATTTGGGGTGATGCGTTTGCCATCGTTTGCGATACCGAACCAGCTTTTTTCAAGCTGGTAGAGTTCTTCAATGGATACGTCTTTGTACAAATAGTTTGGAAAGGCTTTCAGGTAGTCGTATAAGATCCAGAAGATAATAAACACGGAAAAGCCTATGATAAACTTCCGGGTTTGGGTCGACAGAAAAAAGAAGAAATTGAAGATGAGGATCAGTGCGATTTGGTCGGTTTTGAAACCGATCAGGATCCAGGAAAGAAGCAGGTATGCCAGGGATATGCCCGATGTGATGAGGATATCCTTCGGCTGAAACAGATGGCGGCGGGTGTTCATTAACGTGTAATCTCCTGGGCCTCCATTCCCTTTTTCGCCTGCTTGATACGACTGATGGCTGTGATATTGGTGAGCACGGCCATGATGGTGATGGGCAGTGTGAAGATCGACATGGTTTCGAAAATATGGATGGGGAGGCCGGGGACAGATATTTTAAAATCGCCGCCGATGTAATGGCTGGAAATGCCGCACAGCAGTGCCGACACGCCCATGATGACCACGCGCTCGGGCCGCTGCATAAGTCCTCCCTTACACTCGATTCCCAAGCCTTCCGCACGTGCGCGGGTGTAGCTGACCATCATGGAGCCGATGAGGGCGATGAAGGCAAACAGGGAGCTGAGGAAATAGTGGTGCGACACAAGATAATAGCAGACGCCCAGGAACATGAACATTTCGCTGTAGCGGTCGAGCACTGAATCGTAAAAGGCGCCGAATTTCGACGACATATTACCGAGGCGCGCTACTTGTCCGTCGAGCATATCAAAAAGGCCTGCAAAAAGGATTAGAGCCCCGCCCCACCCTACATAGGAAAGATCGCCCTGATTGGTTTTCTCTGCCCCGACAATGAAGAGTGCGGCGACGCCTATATTGAGCATCAGGCCGATGGTGGTAACGGCATTGGGTGTTAATCCTAACCAGATAAGCCCCTTCACAAAGGGGTTTATGATCATGTAAATACCCTGTTGAAGCCTGTCCCGAAGTTTCATATGTTATATAAGAATTAAAATATTTTGGGTAAGCCAAACGAATCAGATATCGTCCTCATTGATTTGACCCGCATTATTGTGTATTGGTTCTTTGGAAAGGAAAATGAATTTTTTCTGAAGAAGGTAGTTGTAAGGTGTTCCGACAAGGCCTGTCATGATCAGCTTGGAGAGAATGTAGTTAACTTCTGCGTAGCGTGTTAGCGCATAAATACCCAGGGTAACGATGAGCAGGTAGCCCATCCAGACGACCAGGTAACGGAGCATTTGCACGGTCATCCGATCAGACTTCGATTTGAACACCCAGCTGCGGCCAATCAGAAAATTGCAGAGTCCGCCGAGGATGGTTCCGGTCATACTGCCTACTACGTACCAGGCACCCAGAAAACTAACCAGCAGAAAAGTGACGGCAAAATCGACCAGGGAAGCGGCCAGGGAGGCGGTCTGAGCTCTGAAAAAAGTCAGCATCTACGTCAGTATTAAATAAACTTGCATAACCAGGTTGGCATAAATTCCGGCAAGTGCGTCATCGGCCATAACGCCCCAGCCGCCCTTAAGGTTTTCCAATCGTCTAATATAGAAAGGTTTTGCAATATCAAAAAATCTAAATAACAGGAATGCGATACAAATGTTGCTAAGGCTGACGGGAACGAACAGCAAGGCGATGCTCATGCCGGCAACTTCATCGATCACGACGCGGTTATGGTCTTTTCCCCAAAGGGCTTCTACCCTATCGGACGACCAGACGCCGACGATACAAATGATCAGCGTAAAGATCAGGGCGGGCCATTGCGGATATAAATGAAAACCGGACCAGGATATATACCAGCATACGCAGGTGAACAGGGCGGCAACGGTGCCGGCTCCTTTTCCTATGTATCCGATTCCCAGTCCGGTTGACAGCATTTTATGAATGAACATGCTTAGTTCGCTTCATTCTTACTTCGCTTCATTCTCGTCTTCATCTTCGTAGTAATCAAGACCCAGGTGGGTAATGAGGTCTTCACCCATCAGGTGACGAAGTGTGTTTTGCAGTTTAATTAACTGTTTGAAGATATCGTTCTCGGCAGGAAGACCCGGAGCCGTCTGTGGCGATTTGAAGTAGAA
>DAIRDA010000117.1:0-6872 GCA_036796375.1 Albibacterium sp. | reverse complement strand
ACACTATATTGCCATTTACGGAAACGGATCAGGATATACAGACCGATACCAAGAATAGCAAAAATAGTTGAGTAGATAGCCGAAATTTTAATATCATTTGCGATGGTCGGTCCCACTTTTTGCGAGCTGACAATTTCGAAGGCATTGCCCTCAATATTGCCCAAGCCAGCGTTCAATTTTGACAGTACTTCTTTATCAGCGACATCGGTCGTTTCATCAATCAGATAAGACGTGGTGATGCGAAGCTTGTCATCGCCACCAAAAGTTTTTACTTCGGTAGCATCTCCAAAAGAAGCGTTCAATTGACTTCTTACTTCTTCCAGATCTACTGCGTTTTCAAAATCAGCGATATAAGTTCTTCCTCCCTGGAAATCCACTCCCAGATTAAAACCTTTAGTGAAAATAAAGCCGATGCTTATAACACATGCAATGATTGAAATGGCAAAGTATTTCTTTCTGTTTTTCACAAACTGGTAGTTCGCATTCAATAATGTGTTTGCACTCCATTTATGAGCAACCGTAATTTTCATATCTTTTTCCAGCATCCATTCAAACACGATTCTCGATATAAAAATGGAAGTGAAAAGGGATGTAATAATACCGATCATCAAGGTAGTAGCGAAACCAGCAATCGGACCTGTTCCGAAGATGAAGAGGATCACACCCACCAGGAACGTAGTAATTTGCGAGTCAAGAATAGATGGCATCGCATGCTTGTAACCATCGGCGAGTGCCTGACGAATAGATTTGCCTAATCGTAATTCTTCGCGGATCCGCTCGTATATCAATACGTTTGCATCAACTGCCGTACCCATCGTTAACACGATACCTGCAATACCCGGAAGGGTCAGCACAGCTCCTAAGGACGCCAGGATTCCCATAATAAAGAAAACGTTGAATAATACGGCAATATTAGCTACCCATCCGGCGCGGTTGTAGTACAGACCCATAAAGATCAATACAATTACCAGTCCGATTACAGAGGAGTTAATACCTGCGTCAATCGCAGCTTGTCCTAGGGTTGGCCCGATAACCGCTTCTTCCACGATTTTCGCAGGAGCAGGAAGGCGTCCTGCTTTCAATATATTCGCTAAATCTTTTGTGTCTTCAATCAGGAAGTTTCCTGAAATGGATGAGTTACCATTTGGAATTTCATCCTGCACTACCGGTGCAGAGTACACTACATTGTCCAAAACAATGGCTATAGACTTTTTGTTTTGGGCATCCGCTGCTGCGGCTGCAGTAATTCTGCGCCACTCACGTGCTCCCTCAGAGTTCATATTCATGAACACTACCGGATTTCCATTCTCATCGAAGTCGGCACGTGCATCTGCAATCACACTTCCCGCTAGTGCAGGTTCTCCTGCCGAGTTTGAAGGTTTTAATGCATACAGCTCTAAACGCTTATCCTCAATGCTGATTGGTTTAACGCTCCAGGTAAGCTTCACATTCGAAGGAATTACAGAAGCTACTGCGGGG
The DNA here is from genome assembly GCA_036796375.1 of Albibacterium sp. GTDB lineage: Bacteria > Bacteroidota > Bacteroidia > Sphingobacteriales > Sphingobacteriaceae > Albibacterium. Next base: position 5,393 of record DAIRDA010000117.1, on the reverse strand, counting down.
TGATTGAAGTATGCGTTTACGCGTGCTGTATCTTTCAACGCTACATAACCAATGGTAGCTCCGGGACGTAACATCGGTTGACCATTCGCACCCTGTCCGATAGAAGGTTGCATCACCTCGAAAAGCGGATTGTTCGCCGCTGCAACTGCCGCTGCACTTGTATCATTTGCCAGCGAGTCGTTTCTTCCGGCGATGGCTGCAAGCTGACCGCCCTGCGCAGGCTGGCTGGTAGTAGCTGTGTCTGTTGATGCAGCAGGTTTTTCACTTTTTAAAGCGGCCGCCAAGGTGCGGTTCACATTTTCAAGCAGTGGATAAATTTCCAGATTATCGTACGTTTCCCAGAATTCAAGTTTTGCTGAACCTTGAAGAAGGTTTCTTACACGATCCTCATCCGTTACACCGGGAAGTTCAATTAAAATACGGTTGGTGCCTTGTTGCTTTTGAATATTGGGCGAAGCAACGCCGAACTTATCGATACGCGTACGCAAAATATTGAATGAACGATCAATTGCACTTTCCGACTCGGTTTGGAGAAACTCCAGAACATCCTGGTCAGACGATTGCGCATTGATAGTAGCAATATTATCTTTCGTTGCAAAGAAAGTAGCCAGTGAAATGTTCGGGCTTAATTTTTTAAACTCTTCTCCGAATAGCGTTACATAGTCAGACTGGCTTTCCTTTGAACGCTCATCAGCGTTTTTAAGCGCCTGATCAAAGTTGCTGTCTTTCGGATTGCCTGCTAAGTTGCGGATCAGTTCCTGAAGAGAAATCTCCATCGTTACGTTCATACCACCTTTAAGATCCAATCCTAAAGCGATTTCACGTTGTTTAGCCTCCTGATAAGTATATTTCGCGATACCAAGGTTGTAAACAGGCAAATCGGCAACTGAATCCAAATATCGGTCTTCCTTCTCCACGTCCCCTTGCGCATAGGCCGCTGCATCCTTCTCAACACTTCTGGTAACAAAAGTAAATGATATCGAATACAGACAAGCAAGCGTTATCACTACTATAAAAAATTTAATTAAACCTTTCCCTTGCATCGTTGTTAATGTAAAATAATTGTATATAGTTTTGTTAAGTGGGCAAATCTATGAAAATTTTGAATAACGGTAAGTTTTATTTTGTTATTGTCAAAATATTTATTTTTTTGTCCTTTCGTACGTTAAAAAGCAATAATTGTACGGATTTTTCTCGTCTGCGGCATGCCTTTCTTCGTGGGTTAAATGCCATTCATCAGGGTTGAAGGAAGGAAAAAAAGTATCCGCTTCAAAGTCGGCTTCAATCTGCGTAAAATAAATTTTGTCGCAGTAAGGAAGGCTCATTTTATAGATTTCTGAGCCACCTACAATGAAGTTTTCTTCTGTATCGTCCAGTAGTTCAAGAGCCTCATCGAGCGAGTGGCAAACCTCTACACCTTCGGCTGAAAAATCCGGATTGCGGCTAATGATAATGTTCCTTCGCTTGGGCAAGGCTTTCCCGACCGACTCGAACGTTTTTCTGCCCATCACTACCGGATGCCCCATTGTTTTCTCTTTAAAAAATCGAAGGTCGGCCGGCATATGCCACAGAAGCTGATTGTCTTTTCCTATTGCATTATTATGGGCTGCCGCCACAATGATTGAGAGCATTTAAAATAAAATTATATAAGGTTACCGGATCGTGTTATACTGCTACCGGAGCTTTTATATGGGGGTGAAATTCATAATTCTCCAACTCGAAATCTTCAAACTTAAACGCGAAAATATCTTTCACTTCCGGATTGATTTTCATCGATGGAAGCGCGTATGGAATTCTGTCCAATTGGGTCGCGGCCTGCTCCATATGATTGCTATAAAGATGCGCATCGCCCAGCGTATGAATGAAATCTGCCGCCTCATAGTCGCACACCTGCGCCACCATCATCGTTAGTAAAGCATAAGAGGCAATATTAAACGGAACACCCAGAAATATATCGGCGCTGCGCTGGTAGAGCTGACAAGATAGTTGTGGCTTAGTCTGACCTTTTTCCGCATCCGGTGGGGCTACATAGAACTGGAAAAACGCATGGCAGGGGGGAAGTGCCATCTGATTGATCTCTGCTACGTTCCAGGCCGAAACAATAATCCGTCTTGAATCCGGGTTTGTTTTCAATTGATCGATCACCTGTTTAATCTGGTCGATGCTTCCTCCATCGGGCGTTGGCCACGATCGCCATTGAGAACCGTACACCGGCCCCAACTCTCCCTTATCGTCCGCCCATTCATCCCAGATGCTCACATTATTTTCTTTGAGGTAGCTGATATTGGTTTCTCCCTTCAGAAACCAGATCAGCTCGTGAATGATCGAGCGTAGGTGAAGTCGTTTGGTCGTCACCATCGGGAAGCCTTCTTTCAAATTAAAGCGCATTTGATAACCAAAAATACTTTTGGTGCCCGTGCCCGTGCGGTCGTGTTTGACGGTGCCTTCTTCATACACTTTGCGCATTAATTCAAGATATTGTTTCATCGTAATTAGATCATTTTTATAAGAACTGGGATCTGCATATGATCCCGATCCTTTATAAATAGTATGTTGTAAATGTAAGTATAATTAAACTTTTTCACCAATTCAAGTGTTCTCACAAATGATCAATATTCAAGTATCATGGCAAAATATTCAAAAAAAGCAGGTGAAAAAGTAGAAGAAACCATGCACGAGATGAAAGAAGGAAAACTTAAAACAGGCAGTGGCAAGAAAGTAACCTCTAAAAAACAAGCCGTCGCGATCGGCCTTTCGGAAGCCAGAAAAGAAGGCGCTAAAGTCCCCAAACCCTCTAAATAGAGCCGAAAGTGCAGGCTGGGAACGGGCCTTAGCGTCGGCGGAGCAAATCAAAGCCCGATCATTCTATAGAGTATTATGACAAAATTTTAGTTTTATAACTCTATTTTTGCGACTGATACAACTGACATTGACAAGCGACAAAAAACCGTCTATTTCTCAAGAAATCATTGGAAAGATTAAAAACCTATTCCGTTCGTTCGGGCAATGGTTAAAGCCCAACCCTGAGGAACATGGGCTTATTCAGGTGTTGAAAACAATTGCGAAAATCCCGGTCGTTCTGCTGCTGATTTTATGTTCACCGCTTCTTCTCGTCGTCCTACTGATAATCTTTCTAATTGCCCTATGAAGCCGGGCATCCGTGCTATGCTATTGCGGCCCTGGTTTATAGTAATCGTTTCTGTTGCTTTGGGCCATCAGATCCTTCAAAAAATATTGGCCATCTCCATTCCCTGGGCCGATTCTTTTCTCGACCCGCTGCTCTTTTTGCCTATCTTGTTACATCTTATGCTGCTGGAACGGCGCTTTGTTTTTGGCCTTGGGGGCGACTATACCTTTCGCTGGTACCATATATTCTGCACCGTCGTGCTCATCTCCCTAATCTGTGAGCTGCTGTTTCCTTACTGGAGCGCTGCTTTCACATCCGACTACAAAGACGTTATCTGCTATGCCATAGGAGGTACTGTATTCGGGATTTTTCTAAACGCACCCGTCAAGAAATACTAATGGTGGCTACCACTCGCTTGTATTCTTTATGTCTTTATGATCCTCTGCCCGGAAAACAGGATCTTTCCCGGCCTTTCGCTGTTGCTGATAATCTTTCCATAAGATCAAGGCCGGCTTCCTCAGTAACAGAATAGCAATCACATTCAGCCACGCCATTAAGCCTACGCCGATATCCCCAAGCGTCCAGGCGGCCTCTGCGGTCTTTATCGAACCATAGAACGTTGCGGCAAGTATGAATATCCGCAAAGCCCACACCGGCCAGGGTTTGTTTTTGGTATTCAGATAACTCAGATTAGTTTCAGCAATATAATAATACGCCATGATGGTGGTGAAAGCAAAGAATAAAAGCGAGATAGCAACAAACCCGCTTCCTAACCGAGGGAAATGTTTACTCACGGCATGTTGGGTGTATTCTGCGCCAATAGAAGCGCCCGGGATATTTTCAACCAGAAAACCACCCTCAGGATTAATAATGTTATATTGCCCGGTAAATAAAATCATAAAGGCCGTTGCGGTACAAACGAACAGCGTGTCAACATAAACGGAAAAGCCTTGTACCAGTCCCTGTTTCACCGGGTGGCTTACTTCCGCGGCCGAAGCCGCATGCGGCGCAGTTCCTTGCCCCGCCTCATTCGAATAAATTCCGCGCTTAACGCCCCAGGCAATTGCCATCCCAAACACCCCTGCGGTGGCTGGCTCGAGGTTAAAGGCTGATCTGAAGATTAGCGATATTACACCCGGTATCTGATCAAAGTTGAGTACCATAATAATAACCGCCATCAAAATATATGCGGCAGCCATAAAGGGGACAACCACTTCGGCAACTTTACCAATGCGTTTAACTCCTCCAAAAATAATCAGCGCCAAGAATAACACAATCCCCAATCCCGTATAGGCTACAGGAATGTTGAAAGCATTCTCCACACTCAAAGCAATACTGTTGCTTTGAACGCCGGGAAGAAAGATCGCCGTACTCAAAACCGTTACCAGCGCGAACAACATGGCATACCATTTAATGCCAAGCCCCTTTTCAATATAATAAGCCGGTCCCCCACGATACTGGCCATTATCTACCTGCTTATACAACTGGCCCAACGTAGCTTCAATAAAAGCCGAGGCGCTTCCCAGAAAGGCTATCACCCACATCCAGAAAATGGCGCCCGGCCCGCCCATGGCAATGGCAATGGCAACACCTGCAATATTTCCCGTCCCGACCCGTCCCGAAATAGCGATGGCGAATGCCTGAAAGGAAGTAACTCCTTTTGATGACGATTTACCGGCAAACAACAGTTGAACCATCTCCCTGATATACCTGATCTGTAAAAATCGGGTCGCGAACGAGAAATAAATTCCTGCGCCTAAACACAGTGCTACCAATAAATTACTCCATACAATATCGTTTACTCCGCTAATAATCTCATTCATTTTTTGTCGTCTTGGGGAAGACCACCGGATGCTGGTCTGTGATAGATTTTTTAAAGTAAATGAAAAATGCCGGAGGAAAAAAGATATTCACGGCTTTTTTTTGTCTCGAACACGATCTTCAACCCAAAAAACAACAAAAAGGCTATGCCCTTTTACAGGGGCATAGCCTCACATTCAGTCTGATAGGGATGATTATTCTTTCTCTACAATAAAAACACCTTCCCGATTAAGCAAATCGCGGTTGCTAATCAATTCGCTCAGGTTGATTTTTCCGATTACATATTTAAAATCATCTGCTTGGTAGCGCTCGCTGATGGAAACAAAATTCAGTTGCTCCAGAATATCCTCGCGGTCGTACCGCAGGTATACATTCAGTTCCCAGTCGTGGCTATAACCTTCCAAATCGCTTTCGAACGAGTTCAAATGCTTTTTATATTCGTACC
>DAIRDA010000116.1:0-6894 GCA_036796375.1 Albibacterium sp. | reverse complement strand
GCTATTTTTTTACGAAGATCTTTTAGCATCTTCAATAAGGTTTCATCAACTGCCCCCCCTCCTTGCAATTGATGTAGCTCCGATCCAGGTTTTCCCATATCCATCACTTTATTCAATATAAATTTAAGAGAATAAGGACTTTCGAGAAAGCTATGCCCTTTCTCGGTAATTCTGAGTAATCCATAATTTTCGATGTCTTTCGACAGAAAATTCTCAAGAACAGCTTGCCGGAAAAATGATTTCCAGTAAACAACTCCTTCGTTCTTACCGGTTCCAAAGAACGGATGAGCATCGTGTTTATACGCTGCAACCGGTTGGTTACTTTGTCCCATCATCACGTTGATAATATGATGATCATCGAACTTATCACCCTGTTCCCTAATAAATTGCAAGACTTTCATCAAGGATTCCTGTGCATCAAAATAAGTCTTCTCCGTATTGCAATTATCACACATACAATTACAGCCGGTGGAGTCAAAATCTTCGCCAAAATAGTGCAAAATCTGCTTGCGGCGACAAACTGCCGATTCGGAATAGTCGATTACCTCTTTCAATATCTGAGTTCCGATTTCACGCTCCGCCACAGGTTTATCTTTCATAAACTTGGTCAGCTTCTCAACGTCCTTCTCGGAATAGAATGAAAGACAAATACCTTCACCTCCGTCCCTTCCGGCGCGGCCTGTTTCCTGATAATACCCTTCCATGCTCTTGGGTATATCGTGATGAATCACCCAACGCACATCCGGCTTATCAATCCCCATTCCGAAAGCAATAGTGGCTACAATAACATCCGCCCCCTCCATCAAAAACAAATCCTGAGTTTCAGCGCGTGTTTTAGGATCCAAGCCCGCGTGGTAAGGATACGCACGAATTCCGTTAATTTTGAGAATTTCAGCAATCTCTTCCACCTTCTTCCTGCTCAGGCAATAAATAATCCCAGACTTACCAGGTCTGTTCTTTATAAAACGAACAATCTCTTTTACGACATCAACCTTCGGGCGTACTTCGTAATAGAGATTTGGGCGATTAAACGATGACTTAAAAAGTATCGCATCGACCATATCAAGGTTCTTTCGTATATCAGACTGAACCTTCGGAGTTGCTGTAGCAGTTAAAGCAATGATCGGGATATTGTCTCCTATATTGTTAATAACCTGACGGATCTTCCGGTATTCGGGGCGAAAATCATGACCCCATTCAGAAATACAGTGAGCCTCGTCAACTGCCACGAAAGAAACAGTAATATATCGGAGAAATTCAATATTCTCGATTTTCGAAAGTGACTCAGGTGCTACGTACAGCAATTTGGTCCGACCCTCCAGTACGTCTTTTTTTACTTGGGCAACCTCGGTCTTGTTAAGTGAAGAGTTTAAAAAATGAGCAATACTTTCTGACCCGCCAAAAGCTCTGAGCTGATCAACTTGATTTTTCATTAATGCTATCAGGGGAGATATCACGATGGCCGTTCCATCACTCATTAAGGCAGGCAACTGATAACAAATAGATTTTCCACCACCGGTGGGCATGATTACAAACGTATCCTTTTTCTGCAAGATATTGGTTATGATTGCCTCCTGCTCCCCCTTAAACGTATCAAATCCAAAAAATATCTGTAGATTATCGAATAATGATTTTTCTATTTGCATTGCCCTGAACGAAAAAAACTAATATGTAGTTTTGATTACTCAAAATAACATATTTTTGCGTGAATACTTATTAAATATAATAAAAAATATTGTGAAAACTGACCGGGAAATCAAAAACATTGCCGTTACAACCCTCACTATTGAAGCCCAGGCGATATCCAAAATGACTGAACAGATTGACGATGACTTCGTTAAAGTCGTACATGAAATCCTGCAGCTCAAAGGTAGGGTTATTATTACCGGAATCGGTAAAAGCGCAATCATTGCCCAAAAAATAGTAGCTACCATGAACTCCACAGGCACTCCAGCCATCTTTATGCATGCTGCCGATGCGATTCACGGCGATTTGGGTATGCTCCAGATGGACGACTTGGTAATCGCTATTTCAAAGAGCGGCAATACACCCGAAATTAAGGTGTTGGCACCTCTTCTGAAACAGTCGCGAAACAAACTGGTAGCACTCGTCGGCGATACTCAATCATACCTTGCAAAACAAGCTGATTTTATTCTCAATACGACAGTTGACAAAGAAGCATGTCCGCTCAATCTTGCACCTACCACCTCCACTACCGCTCAACTCGCCATGGGCGATGCCCTTTCCGTCTGCCTGTTAGAATGCAGGTCTTTCAGCGATGCAGACTTTGCGCGATATCATCCCGGCGGATCCCTCGGAAAGCGTCTGTACCTGAAAGTGGGCGATCTTGCGTCACAGAACGAGAAACCGAGCGTTACCATTGATACGCCCGTAAAGGAGGTTATCCTTGAAATCACGAAAAACCGGCTGGGTGCCGCCGCTGTATTGCAGCATCAGCAAGTTGTCGGAATAATAACAGATGGCGACATCCGCCGTATGATCGAAAGTAATGATTATATCGGACAGCTGACCGCCGGCGACATTATGGGTACCAATCCCATTAAGCTTGAAAGAGATCAACTCGCCGTCAATGCGTTGCAGTTGATGCGTCAGAATAATATCACTCAGCTTGTCGTGACTGAAAACAGCAGATACTACGGCATCGTTCACCTCCATGATTTGCTTAAAGAGGGAATTATCTAAATAAATCTTACATTTGAGAAATAACAATCATAACCAATGAAAAATACCTTTGCTGTAATCATGGCAGGTGGAATCGGAAGCAGATTTTGGCCCGTGAGCAAGACGGTGTACCCCAAACAGTTTCTCGATATTTTTGGAACCGGCAGATCACTTATCCAAACCACTTTCGACCGTTTTTCCTCCCTCATACCGGCAGAAAACATCTTTATCGTTACCCACGAAAGTCATCTGGTTTTATTAAAGGAACAGCTCCCTGATTTAGCCGACAACCAAATACTTTCAGAGCCCATCATGCGTAATACGGCTCCCTGCATTGCTTATGCCTGCCACAAGATTAAAAGCATAAACCCTGCCGCGACCATTGTTGTATCGCCGTCAGATCACCTTATACTTGACGAAAACAAATTCCACGAATCGATCACCAAAGCCTTAAAACTAGCTTCGGAAAACGACCAGCTTATTACCCTCGGTATTCGCCCGTCTCGTCCCGATACAGGGTATGGATATATCCAATACATCGATGAAAATGATGAAAAAGAATTTAAGAAAGTGAAAACTTTCACAGAAAAACCTGATTTGGAAATAGCGAAAACTTTCCTTCAAAGTGGCGATTTCCTATGGAATTCAGGAATTTTCATTTGGTCAGCAGACTCCATTATTAAGTCTCTCAAAAAATATGTATATGAACTCAACGAAATTTTTGCTGAAGGAGTACACTACCTAAATTCCGACCAGGAGAAGCAATTCATCGCATTAGCATACCAGCGGTGCCAAAATATATCGATCGATTTTGCCGTTATGGAGAAGGCAGATAACGTGTACGTACTTCCGGTAACTTTTGGCTGGTCTGATTTGGGAACCTGGGGATCTGTTTACGATCTGGCAGAAAAAGATTTCTCCGGAAATTTAGCCATTCCGTCAAAGAATGTAATGTTTTACGACTCTAGCAACTGCATGGTGAGCACCGATCAGGAAAAATTGGTTGTACTTCAGGGCGTCGACAATCTCATTATTGCTGAATCAGACAACGTGTTGCTAATCCTGCCACGCGATCAGGAAAAAAATTTGAAGCAAATTCTAACAGATGTGAAAGCGAAGCACGGCACCCGCTACCTATAGGCGGGTGTTTTACTTTCCCCTTCGGCTTTCCGATTCTTTTTCCTTCTGGATCTAACTCGCTGCCCGATAAAAAGGTAGACTGCGTAACCCACCAAGCTAATAATCGAGAGCCATATCATTACAGTTTTGAAGTTCCCTTCACCCGCTGTATAAGCTAGTATCGCAATGACCGGAACGGAACCCGCGAGCGTTGCCAAAATAAACTTTTTATACTTCATCCTCAGCAAGGCTGGTATAAAACTAATAGCTTCGTTTGAAAGCAGCGGCGACATTCGGAAAAGAACAATAACCCCTACCCCGTACAAGCGAACCAATCTCGTCATCTTTTCATGTACGTTGCTACCTACTAATCTTTTCAAAACACTCGGACCGATCCAATAGCCTAAGGAATAGGCAACGGTCGAAGAAATGAAAACAGCGACCAGTGAAATCAAAGATCCCCAGAGCGGGCCGTAACTGACCGATGAGATAATCAGCAGAAGAAGGTTCGGAACTACAAAAAGAAACATAGAAGCGACCATTCCAACGATGATCACCAAGGGCCCCCACAAACCAAAATCAGACACCCAGTCTTTTATACGGGCCTCATCTCCGCTGGTTAATATCTCAAAAGCTTCATTTATTCCGCCGTTAACAGCGGGAATAAAGAAGTAGCAGGAAAGAAGAATTATTAAAACTAAAACCGAAGTAACAAGAAGAGTCTTTCGTGACAGCATAGATCAACATATTTCCAAGGCAACACGGAAAGCAAATTTTTGTTCAGTCAACCAAAGATTTTGCATGGCTATTGCTTAACTGTCGTCATTATACTACAAAGTAGTTCGTACTTTACTACAATGCACTCGATTCATCAGCCTTAACTTTGCCCAATCATAAACGACTTATCCATGATTCAAATACTGTTGATTGAAGAGAACACGATCCTAAAAACCGGAATAAAAGCACTTTTCACCATTCATCCCGATTTTCATTTATTAGCTGAAGCACGTTCTGTAAAGGAAGCTGTCACGATCAATCCGCTAGGAACGATAAACGTCATTATTACTGACGTTAGTTCAAGTCCGCAGCAAGCCGCTAAAGATATGGATGCACTTCACTCATCATTTCCAGATGCCATAATCTTAATTTTCACCTGGCCATCAAATAAGGAAAGTGCAATAGCAAGTCTAGAAGCCGGTGCTGCCAATTACAAATTCAAAGATATAAGCGGTGAAGAACTCCTAGAGGCGCTGAAATCTTTGGTCGAGGGCAACCATAATTCGGGTGTGTCGACCGCACCTGCGGGGGCGTAACTTACAGCAAGGCCGATACCATATATGGTCAGCCTAGGGAAGGCGGATAATCCGGACATGCACCATGCGCAGCAGCAACAAGTGCACTTAAGTTAATTGCATGCACCAAGGCTTCCTCAGCGCTGGCGCCCTGAAACCTCCTGGCAAGGAAACCAGCAAGAAATGCATCGCCGCTACCAACCGTATCCTTAACTATAATTTTTTTAGCCGGCTTCGAAATTTCTTGACTGCGATCTCTATACACTGCGCCCTGGCTACCCCGTGTTAACAGAATCTCCTCTATATTTGGAAAACGATCAAGCAGAAGTTCCATCGCATCGCTGTCGGCTAACTCGTTGTCAACAAGCCATCCTCTAATTATCGAAAGTTCATCCGCATTTACTTTCAGCGTTTTGCATTTTGAAATGAGGTTGAGGGTTACCGCCGAATCAACATAAGGAGGGCGAAGATTAATATCGAATACCGGCCATGTAGATTTTTCAAGATAACGGTATAAAGTACGGCGCGATGTCGGGTCGCGGGCCACTAAGCTTCCATGAACAAACGCCCCAGCATCTGCAGTCAAGTCAGCCGCACGCTGACTGTATGCCAAGGCATCCCAGGCAACCGGGTGTACTATGTCGTAATCAATAATTCCGTTTTGATCGATCGTAACTTCCACACTCGAACTGGGTAAAACCATCGTCATAGCGACAAAAGTGGTATCTATCCCGTGGGCAGCAATCCCTGCAATCAGCTCTCCCCCCAACGCGTCATTGCCTACCTGGCTCACAATCGTCGCAAAAAGCCCGTTCTTATTCAGGTGGTAGCATACGTTGAGCGGAGCGCCGCCTATCCTCCGCCCTTGAGGTAAATTATCCATCAACACTTCGCCGAAACATATAACATGTTTCTTCTTTTGACTTGACATCATTGCTTTACAATCCTATTTATCGTTGACCTGTCTAAATTAATCGAATTATTGTATAAATCAGATTAAATCATAACAATCCTTATATTTGTGCTATGAACTCGAGTATAACAAAATATTTCAGCCTTGTACTTTTGGGCACCTTATTTTTTACGTCTTGTAGCTCCGGATCACAAAATCAGGAAACCAGCCAACAAACCGTATCTAACCAGAGTGCCACTCCAAAACAAGGTGACCAGGTTCCCAATAACCTGGTTTGCATGGTGAACAACGCCTATATGGGTGTCCCTCAGCTTGAGGTGCCTTACGAAGGCAAAATGTATTTCGGATGTTGTGAAATGTGTCAGGAGCGTATCCCAAAAGAGAAAGAAGCCCGGATAGCGGTCGATCCTTATAGTCTTAAAGATGTGGACAAAGCAGAAGCTTACATTGTACTGGTCGGCGAGCGTGGGGAAGTTGCCTATTTTGAAAACGAGAAGAATTACAAAGACCTGCTCGCTAAGAGCATGCGAAACTAGTCGGTCTCGATTTCCCACTCCCCGGACGGCCGCTTCAGTTGTCCGGGGCCCAGCGCCTCTCCGAAAACCGGGCTTCCGTCGCTTCCAATAACGAAAGGTTGCAAAAAAACGTGTCTGTTGTTCCAGCCTCCATCTTTTGACAGTTTGGAGTGGTAATATATCCAATGTTCTTTATCATCGGGCGAGGTCGTTACACTTGCATGCCCTACACCATATACCTTTTGATTACCTGTGAAAACCGGCTCGGGCGATTTCGCCCAGGAATCAGGATCGAGCGGGTCGTGGTCGAGTGACCGAAGGCGAAGTTGGCCCATTTTATAGTGCTCTGTCCACGAACCACGAGTAGAGTATA
>DAIRDA010000115.1:0-6947 GCA_036796375.1 Albibacterium sp. | reverse complement strand
AGCTTGCTTTTCATCGAAAAATTCGCGGTGGTCCGCATCTGATGCTCGGCCCAGGCTTCTTCGATATTCCCCTGCTCGTTGGGCGTGGGAAACTCGGTTCCTTCCACAACATGTGCCAGCTGAAAAACGAGTCCCATTACCAGCCCTTGCGCGAAGTGCAGCGCCAGAAAGCCGATAATTCCTTGCCACCAGGTGATGTCGGTTACCAGTACAGGCAGCACCAGAAACAGGAAATAGTATAAAAATTTAAAGAAGAAGAGATTGAAGTATTCGATTTTCGGATGGTTCGGCGTGGGGTGCTCACCCACCTTATCCTGAAAAAATTTCTTGTAGTCTTTCCGGAATACCCACGACAGCGAGGCCAGGCTATAAAGTGCAAAGCCGTACCAGTGCTGATAGCGGTTGGCCGTTGTTAATTTCTCGTCGGTTGAAAGGCGGATAAGTCCGGGTGCGATTTCCAGATCTTCGTCGTGTCCGGCAATATTGGTATAGGTATGATGAACCACATTATGCGTAATGTTCCAAACGTAAGGGTTGGCTCCGATGAAATGAAACAGCACACTGAAGATTTTATTTACACGGGCGTTGTTCGACAGGGCACCGTGTATGGCATCATGACAAATGTTGAATCCGATAAAAGCGCTGAAAAGTCCAAGTCCGATGGCCATGAAAAGCATTGCCAGCGGTGAAAACTGATTGGAGAGAATCAAACCAGCGAGAAGGAGATAGCCGCTTAAAAAGACGAAAGCCTTAAGCCACATGGCACCATTGGCCTTTTTATCCAGATCAAGTTCGGTAAAATATGCGTCGACCTTCTGGCGTACATCTGCAAAAAAGCCAGATTTTCGGATGTTATTGAAACGAAGTTTTTGATTCGGTTTTAATGGGGGGGAAATAATCATAGATTGAATAATTAATAGTAATCGGTAAAGAAAGTCAATGAATCGTTAATCTATACCGAGATACTTAAACCAATTATTCAATACCGGAACGGGCTGTAAGATCATGCCGCGTCCGTTCTTCACTATTGGTAAAGATACAAAAAGAAAGTGTAATATGCTATATTAGAGGATGAAGAGACTGCACCTTACTTTTTTATTCCTCCTCTTACTGATGATGTCGTGCAGCCACTTGGCTCAAATGAAGATAGGTAAAGGAGTTGATTACCAAAATGATGCGACGTTTTTTAACCCCCTGCTTCCCTCCGGACCTGATCCGTGGGTGATACGTGAAGGTGACTACTATTATTACATGCATACGCTGGTTGACCGGATTGATATCTGGCGAACCCGAACGATCAGCGATCTGAAAAATGCGGAGCGGAAAACCGTTTGGACTCCACCCGCGCATGGTGCAAATTCCAGGAATATATGGGCGCCGGAGCTGCATAAGGTTGGCGAGCGCTGGTATCTGTACTATACGGCGGGATCGTCGGGCGATTTAAGCACGCAGCGAACCTTTGTATTGGAGAATAGCAGCGGCGATCCGTATAACAATCAGTGGACAGATCGGGGACAGATCATGGATTCGGCAAACGATTTTTTCGCCATCGACGGAACGGTTTTTAAGCATAGGGATCAACTATATTTTCTCTGGAGCGGACATCGCTCGGAAACTCAAAAGGATCAGCAGATATATATTGCCCGGATGAAGAATCCCTGGACGCTCGAAGGCACACGCTTGGAAATTTCACGCCCGGAATACCCCTGGGAGATGGTCGGCGATCCAGACGTCAATGAAGGTCCGGAAATATTGAAGAACAAGCGGGGGGATGTTTTCCTGTTCTACTCGGCGAGCGGGTGCGCGACCGACGATTATGCCCTGGGTATGCTGAGCCTGAAAAAGGACGGTAATCCTTTGAGGGCGGCCGACTGGATAAAAGCGGATCGGCCGGCGTTTCAGCAAAAGCCGGAACACGGTGCCTTCGGACCGGGTCACAACGGTTTTTTTAAATCGCCAGACGGGTCGGAAGACTGGATCATCTACCATGCGAACGCCGAGGCAGGAAAGGGCTGTGGAGGGTTGCGGAGCCCCCGCGCACAGAAAATACACTGGACTAAACAGGGAACACCCCTGCTGGGAGAGCCACGCGACCTGAAAGCACCGATAAAAGTTCCTGCGGGTGAAGAAAAAATAGCCGCAGGGCTGGGATATTAAATCTTTAATCGGCATTTTTGGATCAAATAGTAATAACCGAAACCGAATGGACGTAGAAATTAAAAAGAACCGTGAATTAAGTCTTTGGGAAGCTCTTATCCCGCTGCTTATTCTGATCGCGATGCTTGGCTATAATGTATTTGTATATGGCGACGATTCGCTTAGCGGTTCCAATCAATTTATTCTGCTGTTGGGAGGAGCTGTGGCTGCCATTGTGGGCTTCCTGAACAAGATCTCATACGCAGAAATGATTGACGCGGTCGGCAAAAATATCCATTCTACGACAGGCTCCATTCTTATTCTTCTACTGGTAGGTGCCCTGGCAGGAACCTGGTTGATCAGCGGAGTTATTCCGGCGATGATCTATTATGGCCTTCAAATTTTAAGCACTTCCATATTTCTTCCTGCCACGGTAATAATCTGCGCGATCATTTCAGTGGCCACCGGGAGTTCGTGGACAACTTCGGCTACGGTGGGGATTGCGCTGATCGGGATTGGGAGCGCCCTGGGCATTCCATTGGGGATTGTAGCCGGTGCGGTTGTTTCTGGCTCCTATTTCGGCGACAAGCTTTCGCCCTTGTCGGATACGACCAATCTGGCGGCAGCCATGGCCGGAACGGATTTATTCACGCATATACGCTATATGCTGCTGACAACCGTGCCTACCCTGACGATCACATTAATTATTTTTGCTGTTTTGGGATTGAATGTAGAGGCGAGCGGAGCAACCGACACGTCGGCCATCATGACGTCCATCGAGCAATCATTCAATATCAGTCCCTGGCTGTTTATTGTACCGGTGGTGGTTATTGCGATGATTGTCAAAAAGACCGAGCCTCTGATTGCTTTGTTGGTAGGAAGTTTACTGGGCGGAATTTTTGCGCTGATATTTCAGCCTCAGGTCGTGGCCGGTATTGCCGGTGTCAGCGAGCTTGATTTCAAATCGTCCTATTTGGGCATCATGAACGCGATCACCGTTTCGTCAACCATCCCGACCGATAATGAAACCCTAAAGGACCTGTTTTCTGCAAGCGGCATGGCTGGAATGATGCCTACAATCTGGTTAATTTTATGTGCGATGGTATTCGGAGGGGTGATGGAAGCGATTGGTGCCTTATCGCGCATCAGTGCGGCGCTGCTGAAATTATCGAATTCGGTCTTTTCGCTTTTTGCCAGTACGGTGGCCAGTTGTCTGACGCTGAACATTACGGCTTCCGATCAGTACCTGGCCATTGTGGTTCCTGGAAAGATGTTCTCGCAGGCATACAGGGAAAAGGGTCTGGCACCTGAAAATTTAAGCCGAACGCTTGAAGATTCAGGTACCGTTACCTCTGTATTGATTCCATGGAATACGTGCGGAGCCTATCACGCGGGGGTTCTTGGGGTAGATACCTTCGCCTATGCTCCTTATGCTTTTTTTAATTATCTGAGTCCCTTTATGACGCTGTTATTTGCAGCACTCAATATCAAGATTAAAATGCTCATTCAAAAGGCTAAATAAGCTCTTCCCGGACATGCGTAATACTCTCGGTGATGCTTTGGTAGGGCTCTTTGCTGAAGTTTTCCTGCTCCACGTATAAATGTTTCAGACCGGCAGTATCAGCCGCGGCGAAGATCGATTTAAAATCGATCGATCCGGCTCCGATTTCTGTGTTTAGCTCGGGTTTGTTTTTGTCCATATCTTTTACATGCCACATGGTAAAACGACCCGGATAGGTGGTAAACAGCGAAACCGGATCCTGTCCGGCGCGTACAACCCAATACAGATCCAGTTCGAAGTCGATAGCAGCCGGATCAGAGTTTTCAAGAAATATTTGCAGGCCTGTTTTTCCCTCACCCATATCTTTCAGTTCAAAATCGTGGTTGTGGTAAGCCAGTTTCAGCCCGGCACTTTTGCATAACTCTGCTGCCTTGTTAAGACCTTCTATCGTCTTTTTAAAGTCGTCGGCGGTAGTCCGAAGGTCGTCGCCCAGGTAAGGAACTGTTACATACTGCTGCTTCAACACACCTGCTGCCTCGATAATCGCTTTCAGCTCTGTATCGTTACCGGTGCGGAGAAAATCATCAATACCGTAATGTCCGCTGTTGCTTACAACGTCGTGCTCGGAGAGGAGTGCCTTAAACTCTGCCGGCGACAGTCCCCAAAAGCCCCCGGTAGACGAAAACCCGTAGGTTTCCACATCGCGGTAACCGATTTCACTGATGCGTTTGATCAATCCTGGAACGTCCTGTCCGATGATTTCACGCAGGGTGTACAGCTGCAGTCCGATGTTTTTAGCCGACTTGGGAGTAGATTTTGAGCCGAGCATGCAGGAGGGGGCAGCCAGAATTCCCGCCGCAAGGAGAGCAGACTGCTGCAAAAATTTTTTTCTATTGGTCATGGTAAGGTTTTAATGTAAGAATGGTTATTTAAAAATAAGGATATTTTCGTAAAAAAAGAGCTTTTTACCATTTCTTTAGCCGTTGCGGCTCTTGCGTCTTATTTTTAAAGGAGTTGAAGCGGGGCTTCACAATTTTGATGCTTCGTTTCGAAAGCTCGATAGATGCATTGAGTTCAAAACCGATTAGCAGGATCAATGAATTCAGGTAAAGCCAGATCATAATGATAATCAGGGTACCGATCGAGCCGTACAAGCGGTTATATGCATTGAAGTGGTTGATGTAGTAGGCGAAGCCAAGGAAAGTAAGAATGGCCAGAATGGTAGCCAATGTAGCACCTGGACTGAAGAATTTCCATTTATTGGAAGAGGAGGGGCCGAATTTATAAAGGATGCTGACGGTGAAAAAGTAAATCGCCGCCAGAATAAACCAGCGGGTCACCATAATGAGGTTCAGCCAGAAACTATCGCCGATACTAAGCAGCGATTTCAGATAATTGAAAACCTGACTGGAGATGGTCAGGATGGTCATCCCCGTAACCAGGGCAATAATAATCATAAACGACAGGCCAATGGCGACCATGCGTTGCCTGAACCATTTTCGATTCTCTGAAATCAGCGATGCCTTGTTGAAGGCAGCCATCAGGGATGTCAATCCGTTCGTAGCAAATAATAAGGCGGCAACGAAACCGAAGGAAAGCAAGCCGCTATGTTGCTTGGTAATGATATCTTCTAAGGTAGTGCGGATGGTCTCGTAGGCATTCTCGGGCAAAATCAGAGCAATGAACGAGAGAAGTTGCTCCTGGAAGTTTTCAACCGGAATGTAAGGAATCAGCGTAAAAACGAAGATGATGGCAGGGAATATCGCCAGCAGAAAATTATACGCAAGGGAAGAGGCCTTATTGAGCAAAGACTCGCGCGCAATTTCCTGAAAGAAAAAGGCTGCGACAGTGTATAAGGGCAGGGAGCCAAAGCCAGGAAGTACCAAGATTTTGGTCCATTCGATGAGGTAATCGTATGGTTTAAATTTTAGCAGGATCTGGTGGACACGGTTCATGGTAATCAGGTAAAATATTTCTCCAGTCGCCTGGAAAAGTCTTCCGGGGGATGACAGGGCTTATTCTTTTCAATGTTGACAAACACAAGTGTGGTTTCACCAATGTTGATGAGCTCGTCGTTTTCATTCGTGATTTCATAGTGAAATTTGATCCGAATGCCGGGTTTCTCCCGTATGCTGACCCGGATGGTCAGGTTTTCATCGTATCTGCCGGGCTTGATGTACTTGCAGTACAGGTCGAGTACAGGCATCATTACACCATTGTCTTCCATATCCTTGTAAGAGGTGCCCAGGCTCCGGAGCATTTCAACGCGTGCAACTTCGTAGTATTGTGCATAGTTGCCGTAGTATACATAGCCCATTTGATCGGTTTCCCCGTAGCGAACACGGATATTGCAGCTGAAAGTGAACATATTATCGTTTGATGTTTCGTGCATCGAGCGCCCGCTGAAATTTACGGGCGTTTATCAGGTGCTCCGACATGGTGGTAGCAAAAAGATGGTAGCCCGAAAAATCGTCCTTCGCGCACATATAAATATAATTATGGTCTGCCGGGTTGAGCACTGCGTCAATGGAAGCAATGCTCGGCATCATGATCGGGCCCGGAGGCAAGCCTTTGTAGATATAGGTATTGTATGGTGAATCGAAGCGGAGGTGACTGTTCAGGACGCGGCGGATGGTGAAATCCTGCGTTGCGAAAATAACGGTGGGATCGGCCTGCAACAACATGCCCCGCTGCAACCGGTTCAGATAGAGTCCGGCGATTTTTGGCATTTCATCCACGTGCATGGCTTCGCCTTTCACAATGGCCGCCAGGTTGCTAACCTCGGTGGGCGATAGGCCCAGTGCTTTGGCCTTCGCTTTGCGTTCCTCGTTCCAGAAGGTCTGATACTCTTTTTGCATACGCTGTGCAAAGTCTTCAACCGACGTGTTCCAGAAAAATTCATAGGTGTTCGGAATGAACATGTTGAAGAAGTCTTCTTCCGAGAAACCATACGTCCTGGCAATGCTGTCGCTTTCAAGCAGCTCTGCAAAGGCAAGGGAATCGGGTTCCAATTGCCGCGACAAAAATCCGGCAAAATCTTTTTTCAACCTGAAATTCTGAAAACGCAGCTGTATGGGTTCTTGAAGGCCGGCGGCCAAAAGATTTACCAGGGCACGATTGTTCATCCCTTCGGTCATCCTGTATTTTCCGGCTTTCACGCGGGTATGGTAATCTTTTTTCTCGGCTACCCAGCGGAAGCTTCCGGTATCAATCACGATTTCGTTGCGGGAAAGATTATCCATCAGATCGTCGAAGCCTGATCCGGTAGGGATATAAAGATATTCTTGTTGATCTGTTACGTTTGGTGCCA
>DAIRDA010000114.1:1275-6951 GCA_036796375.1 Albibacterium sp. | reverse complement strand
TATCGCGCCAGCATGGGGTGCTGGAGGTCGTCGGTTCAAATCCGGCCATCCCGACCACAAAATCTTCCAGAAAAAGCCTCTAAATCCCAACGGTTTAGAGGCTTTTTTGCTCTTAAACCTCCTATAAACATTTAAGCCCCCTTAGATACACACCGACTAAGGTCTATTCTCGAACGGAGGACTGACTATTATTACTTATTCTTATCGAAGTTGGTGTCTAACTTCAAGAGTGAGCGCCTACGACTTTTTTGGAATTTCCCTCCTATGATGACCGAGCAATATCGTTGAAGCAACGACAGAGCAAAATACATCGATCGATAATTAGTAAACTCCAGTTAAATTGCTTAAAATTATATCAACCCAACTTTTAGCGAGCCATGACGACCTATAACATTCCTGAGCATCTTATTGGTCTTTCAGCCCAGGAACTGAACAGTTCACGGGCCCAATACGGCTTCAATCAGGTAGCTCCGGCCGAAAGAAGCACCTGGTATACGATGGTTCTTGACATTCTGAAAGAGCCGATGTTGATACTGCTCATTGCGGTGGCAGTCATCTACGTAATTGTCGGTAATTATTCAGAATCGCTTTTTATGCTGGGCGCCATCATCGCTGTTTCCGGGATTTCTTTCTATCAGGACAATCGCAGCAAAAAGGCACTGGAGGCTTTGGAGAAGCTAAACGAACCCTTAACGAACGTTATCCGGAATGGTGAGGTAATTCAAATTCCCACTCATGAGCTGGCCGTTGGCGACCTCTGCATTATTGAGGAAGGGAAAATGATCAATGCCGACGGTCGTATTGTGCACAGCAATGATTTTTCGGTAAACGAGTCGTCGCTAACCGGCGAAAGCTTTTCTGTATTCAAAAGCCTGAACAGCGAGGATAGACAAGTATATAGCGGTACCCTGGCGGTATCGGGGCTGGCCATTTTCAAAGTAGAGAAGATAGGCGCAGAAACCAAGCTGGGAAAAATCGGAAAATCCATTCAGGATATCGCGGCAGAAAATTCACCACTGCACGTTCAGATCACCCGCTTTGTAAAATGGATGGCGTTGCTGGGCATCATTGTTTTCCTGATGGTTTGGGCATACAGCTTTTGGGAGTCGCGAGATCTCATCAAAAGTTTATTGGTTGGACTCACCCTTGCGATGTCCATCTTGCCTGAAGAAATCCCGGTGGCCTTCACCACCTTCATGGCCTTGGGAGCCTGGAAGCTCATGCGCGAGGGTATCATTATTAAACGAAGCAGTGTAGTCGAAACCCTTGGAAGCACCACACTAATCTGTACAGATAAAACCGGCACCATTACCGAGAATGCGATGCAGTTAAACGCGCTTTTCGATTATCGCACGGGTCAGGTTTTTGACGACTCCCGTTTTACTGCACCTGAACTTCGCGAGCTCATCAGTTTTGCCATGTGGAGCAGCGAACCAGTTCCCTTCGACCCCATGGAAAAAACGCTCCATCAGGTATACGGACAAACGCAAGAAGACCGGCGGAAAGATTTTCAGATGATGCACGAATATCCATTGGAAGGAAAACCTCCGATGATGACACATGTTTTTGAAAACAGTGCAGGCGAATGTATTATTGCTGCTAAAGGAGCACCCGAAGCTATTTTGGCTGTATCCAACCTTAGCGATAGTGAAATAGAAATCCTCCGGGGCAAGATTGAGGATTTCGGAAAGAAAGGTTATCGGGTATTGGGTGTAGCGAAGAGTTCATTTAAAAGAGGGGACTTCCCCGAAAAGCAGCAGGACCTCCCTTTCGACTTCCTTGGTTTTACCGTGTTTTATGACCCTCCAAAGAAAGGCATTGTACAGGTTTTTCAAAAGATATACGGTGCTGGAATTAAAGTAAAAGTCATCACCGGCGACAATGCCGAAACCACCAATGCCATTGCACTTCAGTCAGGCATCATCAACCAATCACCCGCTGTAAACGGAGCCGAAATCATCCACCATACGGAGACGGAACTCATAAGCCTTTCAAGGAAGACCACGCTTTTCACGCGTATGTTTCCTGAAGCAAAATTGGCGATGGTCAATGCTTTCAAAAAAGACGGAGAAATCGTTGCCATGCTGGGTGACGGCGTAAACGATGCCCCGGCCCTTAAAGCGGCACACATTGGGGTAGCCATGGGCAATAAAGGAACTGAAATTGCCAAAGCTGCCGCTTCATTGGTGATTACCAACGATGACCTGGAAAAGCTGGTTATTGGGATTGCCGCGGGCAGAAGAATTTACGACAATATCAAAAAAGCCATACAGTACATTATTTCCATTCATATACCGATCATCATAACCGTCTCCCTGCCTTTATTTTTAGACTGGATTTATCCTCATATTTTTACACCGGTACACGTGATCTTTTTCGAACTGATTATGGGCCCTACCTGCTCCGTTGTTTATGAAAATGAACCGATGGAGAAAAATACCATGCAACGGAAACCCCGTAAACTGACGGAAACCTTCCTGAACTGGAAGGAACTGAGCATTAGCATTCTTCAGGGATTAATGATTGCGGCGGGGGTTTTATTTGCCTATCAATATACTGTCCAAAGCGGCGGAGACGAAGGAACAACCCGGGCGATGGTGTTCACTACCCTGGTCTTTTCGAATATACTGCTGAGCTTGGTAAACCGTTCTTTCACTTATAGTCTACTTGAAACCCTGAAATACAAGAACAAGCTGTTTCCAATCATCATCGGAGCAACCTTGCTTCTACTTTTTGCCATCCTATACATCCCCGCTATCTCAGGTTTCTTTCAGGTAACAGCATTAAATGTTGGAGAGCTAGCGATGGCATTGGCCATTGCGGCCGTTTCTGTTTTATGGTTCGAAGTTTATAAGGCATTCAAAAGGAAAACGTAATGGAAATAATGAGAACCAAGAATCTAACCCTTGATCATGTAAGTCTTTTGATTGCATCATTGACTCACATGATTGCAATCACATAAGAACGAGAAAGAATTTATGAACTTTATGCTAAAATCACTTATATGAAAAAAACTACGATGGTAAATGTTTCGACGGCAGAAAGTGAATTTCTCAGTAAACTCAAGACGATTGTCGAGAAGACAATAAAGAAGAACTGTTGTCGCGAGTGACGCTTTCGATCCCTTTCCTTTTATCAAGTATAAAATACCACCGTAGGAGGACTGACTACCGATATATTGCTATCCATTGCCATACGCTGAGCAACGGTGTAACGACCTCATAATCTCCCTTTACACTGCGGTATAGCCACCATCAATGTTGTAATAACTACCATTGATGAACGTAGCATCGTCTGAACTCAAAAAGAGTGCTAACTTAGCGACTTCTTCTGCAGTGCCAAGTCTACCGATTGGATGTATAGCGACTAAGCCTGCTTTGTGTTCCGCAGGAAGTGCGTCAAGTAATGGCGTGTCGATATAGCCTGGACCGATAGCATTGACCCGGATATTCTGGCTGGCATATTCTACACCAAAATTGCGTGTCAACCCAAGCACAGCGTGTTTCGTTGCGGCATAACCTACCGAGCCTTTTACCGCCGTGATACTATGGATAGAACCCATATTAACAATGGCTCCTCCACCATTTTTCAACATTTGCGGTATGGCGTATTTACAGCCATAGAATACACCGTTCAGGTTGATGTCGATAATGTTTTTCCAATCTTCTACGCTTAGATCTGCCCCCAGCGCCTGTGCGCCGCCAATTCCAGCATTGTTGCATGCGATGTCCAACCGACCATATTGCGCCACTGTTTTAGCAACCAATTGCTCTACCTCTGCCGGTATGGCGGTGTTTGCTTTTACGAAAATAGCTTCACCACCCTCTTTCTTAATCAGTTCGGCTACCTCATTTCCGTATGCTTCATTGATGTCGGAAACCACTACTTTCGCGCCTTCTTTCGCATATAAAACAGCGATGGCCTTACCTATTCCGGAACCTGCGCCAGTTACGAATGCAACTTTGTTTTCTAATCTTTTCATATAAAATAAATTTGAAAATTAATGTTAAAATAATAATTTAAGTTAATCTATTCCTTGATAACTTAAGAAGCAGTTTGTTACGTGAAGGCACCATTCTTCCAAAAGCAGCAGCTATATAGAAAATTACAAAGATGATCCCCAGGCTATTTCACAGTATCGAACTACGAAAACATGTATTTCACAGGGCGGATACTAACAGCCAATCCTATGAATTCCCGTAAAGATTAGATTCTCCGCCGTCAATGGCAATGGTTTGTCCGTTTACATAAGAAGCCTCTTCACTCAAAAGAAATGCGACCACTTTCGCTACTTCGTTGGGTAATCCTAAACGCTTTGCAGGGTTGCGTTGTGCATATTCCGTCTCAGCGGCTTTTGGATCGTCCGGGTTCACTTGTTTAAACGCTTCTGCAACCATTGGCGTCAGGATAGCGCCCGGAGCAATGGCGTTTGTGTTGATTCCATACCGTCCGTACTCTAAAGCGGCATTTTTTGTCATGCCCGAAACCGCATGTTTACTGGCAACATAAGGAACCTGGTTCATAACACCACGAATACCCCCTACAGAAGCAGCGTTGACAATACGACCATAGTTCCGCTTTTGCATCACCGGAATAACATAGCGCATTCCGTAGTAAACACCCATCAGGTTAATATCAATTACCTTTTTGAACATATCTACATCGTACTCTGTTATAGGCGCTTGTTTGCCTTCAATGCCCGCATTGTTATAAAATCCGTCGATGCGCCCATATGCTTTTATAGTTTCGTCGACATAGTTTTTCACAGCTTCTTCCTGAGAAACGTCGGCAACAACGGTAAGGATCTTCGCGGATGGGTATTCTTGGTTTATCTCCTTTTTTGCGTCTGCCAACCCTGTATCGTTATAGTCGACAAGCGTGAGGTCAAATTCACGTGAGGCAAGTTCTTTTGCGACTGCAAGACCCAATCCCATTGCGGCACCGGTAATGATGACTACTTTGTTTTCTGAAGTTTTCATATTGCTTTTTTAATCTATTAAAGATTCCTTTTTAGGCCAATAACCGAGCCATGAATCCCCAAACTCACCAGGGCTCATACAGATACTTAAGAATGCCCTGTTTCGTCTAGAGGTAGGTGATTTTCGTTTTGTTACGCACGCTTACATAAGCACAAATTATTTTTTTTAAAATTGCAAACTAGATGGTTAAAGAATAGTAGATTGAGTACAACTAAAATTCGATGCCATCTGGTTTATGTGCCAATATCGTATCCTCATTAAAAATAAGAAAGTTGTTAGACAAATACAATTCCTACCGGTTACTTCTTATAAGTTTAGTAACCGCATTATTCATTACATATCCGGAGATCACCTGGTTGCCTTACGACTTGGGAAATCTGGCGGAAGGTGAAAAAAACGAATATATCGCTTTATTCCTTTTTCGATATGTGTTCTATGTCGGTTTGATTTTTTTATTAATGAAAATCAATCTACTGAAGGTTACAACCACTTTGTTCAATAAACGTTTATTATATAATATTTGCATTGCTTTTGTAGCCTATATACTTTATGGCCTCGTGGCATTCCTGATGTACACAAAAATTAGACATTTCGGCAGCCTGGTCTTGTTTCAATTTTTCTTCATTGCCATCTTAGGTGCGCTTATGGGGCATATTGTCGTGCTCTATACGGAACAGCGAAAACGGGAACAGGAGAT
>DAIRDA010000114.1:0-1265 GCA_036796375.1 Albibacterium sp. | reverse complement strand
AAGGTGGAAAACTTGCAGAGCCGCTACGATGCCTTGACAAACCAGATTAACCCGCATTTTTTCTTCAATTCTCTTAATGGCCTCACATCATTAATTCGTAAACAGAATAATGAAACCACACTGACCTACATAAATAAACTATCGGATGTGTTTCGGTATATTCTCCAAAGTGACAAGAAGGGCCTCGTTACCTTGGCTGAAGAATTGGCTTTTGTGGAGGCGTTCCGCTATATGATGGAGGTTCGTTTTGCGAATAAGCTGGAGTATCGGATTGATATCGATGCGAAGATGATGTCTTCTAAATTGCCTGTACTGTCTTTGCTCCCGCTTCTTGATAATATCGTTGTACATAATAGAATTGACAGCGATCATCGAATGGTGATTGATATCTATTCCAACGACAAAAATGAATTGGTTATTTCGAACCCCGTTTATCACAAATTGTCGCCAGCGCTCACGAATGGAACCGGACTCAAGAATTTGGAAAGCCGGTTTCTGTTATTAATGGGTAAACAGATCAGGGTTGAAGATAAGGGAGATGGATACGTTGTTTCTTTACCGCTAAAATAATCGTTTATGAATGTACTGATCGTCGAAGATGAAACTGCTGCTTACGAAAGTTTAGTGCTGATTTTAAAAGAAATTGATCCGGATATACACGTGGTGGGAAATACAGAAAGTGTTAGTCAAACAATCCAATGGATGAATGGGAAGTCTATTCCCGACTTGATTTTAATGGATATTCATTTGTCTGACGGCCCCTCGTTCTTGATATTCGATCATATTGAAATCCAGGCCCCGATTATCTTCACAACCGCCTACGACGAATACGCTATCGACGCCTTTAAGGTAAACAGCATCGACTATTTGCTGAAGCCCATCAAGAAGAGCGAATTAGAGCGGGCTTTAGAAAAATTTAAGCGGTGGACACGTGCCGATATCACCGAATACTTATCAAAAATAAGCCAGCTGTCTCCTGCTCCACGCTATCAGGATAGGCTTCTAATCCCCGTGAAGGATAAATTAGTACCAGTCGATATTGGAAATGTCGCCTTCTTCTATACAACAGACAAAAATACCACGGTGGGTCTAAAAGACGGAAGAATACTTCCGTATTCAAAAAGCCTGGACAAAATTCATTCTTCCTTAAATCCGGCGCAGTATTATAGGGCCAACAAACAGTTTATTATCGCCCGCGACGCGGTCGATAATATAACCATCTGGTTCGACAGCCGTCTGCTCGTTACCCTTACCATAGAAGTTCC
>DAIRDA010000113.1:0-6986 GCA_036796375.1 Albibacterium sp. | reverse complement strand
AAACTTCCCCAGCGCGTCTCTTTGTCGGGAACAGGATTGCTTTTCATCCACTGACCATTTGCATAGCGGAAGAAGTCGTCGCCCGGCTTAATGGTTGTGTCCATATTCAATGGGTCTATGAATTTATCGGGGAGGTTTGAGGCCTTCTGAATTTCAGGGTGCGAGCATCCGCCGATGGCCCCAAGAATAATTGCATAGCAAAAGAACGATGGGTATTTCATAACAGTTGTTGTGTGATTGTTTAGATGACTTGTTCTTACGAAGTTAATAAACAAAATACTATTTTTGTCTTTCTTACGAACAAATCAACATGAGCTTAGCGAAAACTTACAATCCAAACGAAACTGAAGATAAATGGTATGCCTACTGGATGGAAAAGAAATTTTTCCGTTCCGTTCCCGACGAACGTGAGCCTTATACCATTGTGATGCCCCCTCCGAATGTGACGGGTGTGCTGCATATGGGGCATATGTTGAACAATACTATTCAGGACGTTTTGATTCGCCGCGCCCGTATGCAGGGCAAAAATGCTTGCTGGGTGCCTGGAACCGATCATGCATCCATTGCTACTGAGGCGAAAGTGGTGCATATGTTGAAAGAAAAGGGAATTGAAAAGAAATCGATCAGCCGGGAAGAGTTTTTAGAGCATGCCTGGGAATGGAAAGAAAAGTACGGAGGAATCATTCTCGATCAGCTGAAAAAGCTGGGTGCTTCCTGCGATTGGGATAGAACGCGTTTTACCATGGAACCGGATCTAAGTGATGCCGTGATCGATACGTTTATCGACCTGTATCGCAAAGGTTATATCTACCGCGGTGTGCGGATGGTAAACTGGGATCCTGCAGGCAGAACGGCACTCTCGGATGAAGAAGTTATCCGTAAAGAAGTAGATCAACGCTTGTTTTATCTTCGCTATCCGATTGTTGGTTCGGAGACTGAGAGCCTGATTATCGCTACTACCCGCCCTGAAACGATTATGGCCGATGCGGCCATCTGTGTAAATCCGGATGATCCTCGCTATCAGCACCTGGTCGGTAAAAGTGTATATATTCCCCTGATTAACCGTCAGATTCCTATTATTCAGGATTCATATGTGGAAATGGAGTTTGGAACGGGATGTTTGAAGGTAACGCCTGCACACGACCTGAACGATTTCGAGCTCGGTCAGAAGCATAACCTGGAAACGATCGATATTTTAAACGACGATGGAACCCTGAATGAGAAAGCTGAAATTTTGGTCGGACAGGATCGTTTTGCTGCCAGGAAGGCTATCGTTGTCATGCTGGAAGATGACGGAAAGATTGAAAAGATCGAAAATTATAAGTCGCAGGTTGGTTTTTCTGAGCGGACGGATGCGGTGATTGAGCCGAAGCTGTCGATGCAGTGGTTCTGTAAAATGGACGAGCTTGCTAAACCTGCGCTTGAATATGTGATGAATGGGGAAGTAAAGCTGATACCCGAAAAGTTTACGAATTCCTACCGTCATTGGATGGAAAATGTAAAAGACTGGTGCATTAGTCGCCAACTCTGGTGGGGACAGCGCATTCCTGCCTGGTTCAATGAATCGAATGAGTGGGTGGTGGCTAAGACCCTTCCGGAGGCAATAAAAGCTTTCGAAGATGAAGGTAAAAGCACCCAGGGCGTCTACCAGGAGGAAGATGTACTGGATACCTGGTTTTCTTCTGGTTTATGGCCTATCTCTGTTTTTGACGGGTTTAAGGAAGAAGGGAAGAAGGACATTGATTACTATTACCCGACCAACGACCTGGTCACCGCTCCTGAGATACTATTTTTCTGGGTAGCCAGAATGATGATCTTCGGCCATGAATACAAGGGACAGGCTCCGTTCAAGAATGTTTACCTAACCGGTATTGTCCGCGACAAGCTCGGCCGTAAAATGTCTAAGTCGTTAGGCAACTCTCCTGATCCGCTGGAACTGATGAAGGAATACGGTACAGACGGAGTTCGCGTGGGAATGTTATTATCGTCGCCAGCCGGAAATGATCTGATGTTCGATGTGTCGTATTGCGAGCAGGGACGGAATTTTGCGAATAAAATATGGAACGCGTTTCGCCTGTTGAAAAGCTGGGAGCTGAGTGATCAACCCGCTTCAGAGGCCGATTTGCAGGTTGCCGAATGGTTCGAAAATCGCTTCAATTCCGTGGTTCTTGAAATAGAAGATCACTTTGCTCATTACCGCTTGTCCGATGCGTTGATGTCGGTGTACAAATTGGTATGGGACGATTTCTGTGCCTGGTATTTGGAATGGGTTAAACCTGCCTATCAGCAATCGATCGCCAAAGAAACGTTTCATCAAAGCCTTTCCTTTTTTGAAAGGATCCTGACGCTGATCCATCCCTTTATGCCTTTTATCAGCGAAGAACTTTGGCACGACGAGCTTTTCGGCGAACGTGAAGAAATGGATTGCTGTATCGTAGCTCCCTACCCGAAGGCAGGGCAAGTGAAAGACGACTTGCTGGAGGTATTTAGACAACTCCAGTCAGTCATTTCGGAAGTTCGGAATATCCGGAATTCAAAGCAAATATCGCCGAAAGAAGCCTTGACGCTTTATTTCAAAGCAGGGTCGACAGTCGATTTTAACAGCTACGGAGCCTTGGTCAGCAAGTTGGCCAATCTGAGTGAATTTTCTGAAGTGGCTGAAAAACCGGCCTCCGCTATCTCATTCCTGATCGGTCGTAATGAATTCTATATGAATATCACACAAAACATCGATGTGGAAGCCGAAAGAGAACGCATAGAAAAGGAGATTAGTTATCTGAACGGGTTTTTAAAGGGCGTAAATGCCAAACTGTCGAACGAACGATTTGTGCAGAATGCAAAGGCTGAGATCGTCGATAACGAAAAGAATAAAAAAGCCGATGCAGAATCGAAAATAGCTTCGCTTCAGGAAGCGCTGGCTGCCTTGTAATTTCGCAAGCTGCCAACTGGAGTAAGCCGCTAACAGGAGCAATAAGCCGTTAGCAAGAGCAATAAGCAAAGGCAGATTGCTCTTAAAAAGTAAAAAGCCTTCGAAGGTATTTCCTCGAAGGCTTTTTACTTTTGCTACCTATTTCAGCGCACGCTTACTATTTAAACCAGCTCTCTACGTCTTCTTTCGCTGGCATCGGAACATCAAGCTTCATCTTCTTTCTCATTCCGCCCAAGTCGTTAAATACCTTGTTCGCATTGGCGGACTTAAGGGCTTCAATAGTGGTTAAACCCATTTTTTGCAAAACCGGCACCCACACCGAGGGAACGCCCTCTTTTTCGTAGTCTTCTGTTGATGCTACCTTGCTTATCTTTTCCGGCCGCATTTGAGGGAAGAACAATACGTCCTGAATGCTTGGTTGATTCGTCATTAACATGGCCAGCCGATCGATTCCTATTCCGATACCTGCTGTTGGTGGCATACCGTATTCCAACGCGCGAAGGAAATCGTAATCAATAAACATGGCTTCATCGTCGCCACGTTCCATTAATTTCAATTGCTCTTCAAAGCGTGCAAGCTGGTCGATCGGATCGTTGAGTTCTGAATAGGCGTTGGCCAGTTCCTTCCCGTTGATCATCAGTTCGAATCGCTCTACCAGACCTTCTTTGCTGCGATGCTTTTTGGTAAGGGGGCTCATTTCTACCGGATAGTCGATGATGAAAGTTGGCTGGATGTAGTGCTTTTCGCATTTTTCTCCGAAAATTTCGTCGATCAACTTTCCCTTGCCCATACTCTCGTCGGCCTCAATACCAAGCTGTTTGCATACATCACGCAATCCCGCTTCGTCCAGGCCGCTTACATCAAAGCCGGTGTGCTCCTGGATAGCATCGTAGATCGAAATACGCTTATAGGGTGCCGCGAAATTAATTTCCTTGTCACCCACCAGCAAATTGGTTTTACCGTTGGTTGCAATGGCAATTTTTTCAAATAATTTTTCTGTGATGTCCATCATCCAGAGGTAGTCTTTATACGCTACGTAGAATTCAAGCACCGTGAATTCAGGATTATGCGTTCGATCCATGCCTTCGTTCCGGAAATTGCGGCTGAACTCATAAACCCAGTCGAAACCGCCGACAATCAGCCGTTTCAGGTAGAGCTCGTTAGCAATCCGAAGGTAAAGGGGCATGTCGAGGGCATTGTGATGCGTTATAAAAGGCTTCGCGGCGGCACCCCCGGGAATGCTTTGCAATACCGGCGTGTCTACCTCCAGGGCTCCGCGCTCGTTTAAGAAATCACGAATAGCCGTTTTGACCTGCGAAACTTTGACGAAAGTGTCTTTGATCTGCGGATTTACAACTAAGTCGACATACCGTTGGCGGTAGCGGAATTCCGGATCTGTTACGGCGTCGAAGGTTTTACCATCGGCCGACTTAACCACAGGCAGCGGCTTTAATGATTTGGAAAGAAGCGTCAGTTTATTGGTATGGATGGAAATGGAACCCGTTTTGGTGATGAACACAAACCCTTCGATCCCAATGATGTCGCCAATGTCCAAATGCTTTTTAAAGAAGGTATTATAGAGCGTTTTATCTTCGTCCGGACAGAGGTCGTCGCGGGTCAGGTATACCTGTACGCGTCCGGTAGAATCCTGAAGTTCGATGAAGGAGGCACTTCCCATAATTCTACGGCTCATCATCCTTCCAGCGATGCTTACAGACTGGAATTGTTCCGGGTTGCTTTCGAAATTGTCGGTGATTGATTTTGCGGTCGTATTGATTTCGTATGATTCGGCTGGAAAAGGGTCGATACCAAGGGCGGCAATCGCTTTTAAAGCTTCGCGACGTAAAATCTCTTGTTCAGAAAGTTGAATGCTCATTTTGTTTAATTTTCGCAAAAATACATAAATAAAAAGTGTATGTCGAAAGGATGTAGCATTCTTTTGCGGATTACGTTTTACTTAATGAAGAAAGCAAGCAATATCAATCAGCTATGGTGAAATTGGCGAAATAATACGAAATTTGGTAGATCATTATAAATTGAACAGTTTACCAATTTCCTTTGTGAGCGACTCTGTTGAAAGTTCCGAGAACCAACGAATGCCGAATCTTTTTTGGGCAATATCTGCCTGTGCAAGAAAGGATGACGAACGGGCGAAAGAACTTATATACAAAAAGCTTTACGGGTATGTGGCGGTCGTTGTGGGGCGCTACGTGAAGAGTACGCACGACCAGGAAGAGCTAATCAACGAGACATTCATAAAGGCATTTAAGGCAGTGAAAACGTTCGCTTATGCAGATGCTGAGGAAGAAAAAGCTGAAAAGCTCTTTTACGGTTGGATTGGCCGGATCGCATCGAATTTGTCGATTGACCACTTACGGTCGAAAAAACGCTTCCAGTCTAACGACGACTGGGCGGAAGAGGAATTAAACTCAGTGCCCGTGGCTGCTACCGTTGAACTTGAAGTTCAGGATATTTTGAAATTGCTCGACAAGCTTCCTGAGATCCAGCGCGTGATTTTTACCCTGTTTGAGGTGGAAGGATATTCACACGAGGAGATTGCCCAGCAGCTGAATATTCCCGAAAGCACTTCGAGAACCTACCTTACACGGGGTAAACAGAAACTCAGGGTACTGTATAAACAAATGATTGCCTGATTAAGAGATGAGGATACTATAATAATGGAACCGGAAAAAGAAAAGGATATAACCAGGCTGATGGCCGAGACCCTGCGTCAGCAGAAACTTCCCTATAAGGAAGGGTCGTGGGAGCGGTTTAAGGAATTTGAGGCCAGTAAGAAAAGTAAAAGAGCTCTATGGCCATATTTTTCTGCTGTCGCGGCTACCGCACTGCTGGTGTTAGGAGTGATGCTGACGGTTAATCAACCCGGCTTGCCAGGCTCAGGCGACATCTCTCAGAGGAAACGTGCCGTACCGAATGTTCAGCAGGAGGTTCGTAAGGAACCTGTAAGTCCCGATATCACTGTTGAAGTGGAAGGATCTGCGAAGCAGGAATCGACATCATCACGCCGGCAATACCTGGCCTATAACGCTCCTGCGGGCAAAATGGCCTCAACCAGCGCCTACAGCGATGAACAATCTATTTCGTCAGAGCCGGAAGCAAAGCGATATCAGTATGCCCCTGATACCTCATCGCCAGCACAGACTACGGAAACGGAAGCTTCTGCCAGTTCAATTGCAGCTGAGAAGCCTTCCGAGAGCCATAACTCAAAGAAAGCGATCAATGAGACGCCAATATCGGGGGATAGCTACGACGCTTTGGCACGGCGGGAGTCGACGCCCGCTTTCGATAATGGAAAAGACAGTCGCTGGTCTTTCAGTGTGGAACTATCTCCGAATATAAAAAACAAAGAAGTAAATCTGGGTGGAGGAGTAGGGGTGTCCTACGCTTTGTCGGATCGCATTTCCATCAGTTCGGGCGTTTCGTATGTCGCCTTAGATGCGCAACGCGGCCCCAACCAGCAGGATATTCCACAAGAGTTCGCGAAAACAAGTTTGAGCAATTACAACTACAATAAATCGCTAAGCAATATCAACACGTCACTTGTGGGATTGGATATTCCCTTGAACGTACGGTTTCAGGTAAATCAGCAAATGTATGCCAGCGCGGGTGTCTCGGTCTTTAATGTATTGGATGAATCCAGGTATAATCAATTCGAAGAGCATGTGGCCGTTCTGGCATTTACCGGCAATAACAATGGTTCGGATCGTCCGGAGCCCGTTATGCAGACATTGCGTACGCAGGAGTTAAGTGAAGAAACGCCCTATCAGGGCAAAAACTTCACCGGTTTCTTTAATCTTTCAGTAGGATATCAGCTACCCGTATTGAAAAAATTGAATCTTGCCGTGGAGCCCTATATTAAGCTACCCATCGGCACGCTCTCAGAACAAGACATGGATTTGAGCAATGGGGGACTAAAAATCATAACGACATTTTAAACTGTTATAATCGGAGTCGACGATTTGCTTCATAAAAAAACCTCCTGGTCTTAACGGCCAGAAGGTTTTTTTTGTGTAACGCATGACTGATATCTACGCGT